>JABDCZ010000006.1:0-60515 GCA_013287885.1 Gammaproteobacteria bacterium | reverse complement strand
GAGAACATTTTTATGCAAGACCAAAATAGGAATTATAATCAAAAGACCCCGATTATTTGTATAACCATGTGATGCTAAATTATGTTTAACTATTACAAGGCTGTTATCTACGACGTAATTATAAATTTTGAGGGATTGTGTGTTAAGAAAAATACCTATTGTAACAAATAATGTTTTACATTCAAAAAAATCAACAATCAGCATTATATCAAGATTTAATTCTATTAATACACATGCATCTAATTTAATTTCACTAGAAAAAAAAGCCATTTCAGAAGAGTTAAAAAAGGATTCGATAGGAAGTCATTTGTCAACTGCCTGGACTATATTTCAAAAGAATCTTATCTCATTACGAGAAATAGGTATTAATGAAGACTATGTTGTGGCAGAAAAAATTGGAAGACTGCATTGTGTCAAAATACTCGAGAATTTTGATAATGATCTTGGCTTTGGTGCAGATCTTATTGTTAAATTAATTGGATTTTTAAATGCTAGAAATAAAGATTTTCCTTTAGAATATGTTTCTATAGGAAGAGATGATTTAGGAAAAGCAAGAGAATGCATCTCATATTGGGAATATGCTTTAAACGAACTCATTAAAAAAGATAAGATTTCAAATAAAAATATTGTGTTGAATCCTGATATTCCATTTAGTGAAAGAAAAAAAATTGAAATATCAATAAATAATATTAATTCAATGATTTATATGTATTATCATCCCGAATATGTAAATAAATCCTTAGATGAAATCGCAACTAAAGCAAAATGTACACGATGAATGTTCTTATTAACCACATTTAATTCTATAAGATAAAAATGTGACACCTAAGCATAGAAAATAAAATTAATCTTAAGACCTTTTAACGCATATTCCTCACTCGATAAGTATCATTAAAGTTATTTCACAACAGGCGTTAAATTTTCGATATAATGGAGAGAATACTAAACCAAGGATGGTTTATTTCTGAAAAAAATATCTCGGGTATTGTTAATATTGAGTATTTTTTTGCTTTCCCTCTTTTTTATTTTTCTTATCGCTTTGCGTCTATTGCTTCCCTTTGCGTCGCACTACAAACCAGAACTTGCGCAAAATTTAGGCGAGACTATCGGACAACCGGTTTCTATTAAGGGTATGAAGGCATATTGGGAAGGGTGGACGCCTTGGATTACTTTACACGATGTGACAGCAAGGGATTCAAAAACCACTATAAAAAAGATAAAGGCAAGATTAAGTTTAGCGGAAACGCTTTTGCAACGAAAAGCCGTCATTAAAAATATCGAAGTAGATGGCGGGGAGCTTGTCATACAACAATTGCCCGATAAAAGTTATACCATTAATCAAATGAAAATCCCCGTACTAACAGGTGCAGGGCTAACAGGGGGAACCACGCCATCTGTTCTTGTTAATTTCAAAAATATTGATATTTATTTTGTAAGTGAAAAATTCGCTGTTGAATTACATCACGTTAATATGATGATGGACGCTAAAAATTATGAAATGCGTGCAGACAATGTTGAAATTACATCGAAAGACTGGCTCACAAAACCCATTATTGTGAATGGGCAGATAACCATGAAAGGGCAATTGTCTGATACGCTTTCTGGAAATATTTTATTGCATGATATTAACATTCAAGATAAGGATAAATTAATACTAAAAAATTTGAATGGAGAAATTTTATTTTCTTATCCAAATGTGAAATCGAAACTAATAACTGCGACATTATTAGAAGAACCGGTTAATATTCAATTTGAAAATGATGAAATTGAAGTGAATGGAGAATTGAATATTGCTGAATTAATTAAAATACCTGAATTAAAATTTTTGGAAAAAATAGCTGAGGGCCGTACTGATTTTGCTATCAAAGGAAATTTGCAAAAAAATAATTATACATTTGATTCTAGTTTGGAAGGCGTTAATATTTTATTACCCGAGCCTTTGAAAAAAATCGCTTCCGAAAAAAAACCTTTGCATATTTCTGCAAATATAGAAAATACAAGAATGTTAATTAATGCTACTTATCATCAAAAAATGGCGGTATCGATTCTCGCGGAAAATCAAAAAAATAATTGGGATATCACAACCGCCGATATTTCCTTTGGTTCGCCAGTTACCCAATCTTTTAATAAACAAGGTATTTATGTACATGGAAATATTCCTGAATTTAATGTGCTGGAGTGGAAAGATTATTTCTCGGGAAATGGTCCTTCAGAAAAACCGTTTGAAATGAACGTTAATTTTGGGAAGCTTTTGATTGCAGGAATTCCTTTATATCGCACACATATTCAAGCCAAAACTTTAAAAGATAATTGGCTTTTAAAAATAAATGGCGAAACGGCTACGGCCGACATATGGATTCCAAAAAATTTGAAAACGAATAAACTGAAAATGGTTGTTAAAAAAATTTATTTGACATCTAAAACTTTAAAAGATTTAACGGAATCCACCGCGACAAAATTCACGATTGGTTCGAATCAAGTGCCAACGCTCGATCTTTATTTTCAAAAATTTTATTATGACAATGATGATGTCGGCGCTATTCATGTACTGGCAAGAAGAGGTAAGAATGGATTATTAATACAAAAAATTACATTAAAAAGCCCCAATGTTAATTTCATCATGAAAGGAAGTTGGATAGGTAATAAAAGTGTTTTGTGTGGTTGTATCAAGACCACAAATTTCGGGGATTTTTTAAGAGACTGGGAAATTACTAAGAGTTTAGATGGATCGGACGGAACTGTTGCATTTAATTTGCAATGGCTAGGACCGATTTATGCGGTAAATTTGCCAAAATTAAATGGTAACTTAACCGTTTCATTAAGTGATGGCGTCATTTTAGATATTGTTGACAACAAAATGGAGATGGTTGGAAAAATCTTAAATATTGTTTCTGTTGATAGTCTTGAATTTTTGTTATCAAAACCATTTGGCGATATTGCGCCAAAGAAAAAGGGATTCGATTTTGAAGTCGAGAAAGCTGATTTTACTATTCAAAATGGAATTTTAAAAACGAAAGATTTTTATTTATATGGGAGCCTTGCTGAGGTTAATGCGAATGGCAGTATTGGGTTGGTTGCAAGAGATTATAATTTATATGTATCGATTACGCCATTTCTGACGGCATTTTTACCGATGAATCTCTCCCTCGCCGGTGGTCCTGTCATTTATGGTTTTGTATGGTTGGCGGATAAATTAATGAGTGGTATATTAAACGGGTTTTTTAGACAGGATTATCATGTAACTGGTTCTTGGAGTCATCCCATTTATCACAAAATAAAGGATTCAAATTAAAAAATGTGGTAGCGGTATCCAATTATTTAAGGAAGTTTTGATGACAACATTTAAATTTTATAGACTGGGTTTTTTATTATTTTTATTTTCAATGAAAAGTTTTGCAGATTTTAAAAACGAAACAATAAAAGTGCCCGCTCCTTGTTTATTCCGATGTATTTTAGAAGATGGATTTTATATTGGCATTTCTGCGGGTTATGATATTTATGAGATGCGTACCAAGCCTTCGCCTCTAAACGTACTTTTCGATGACACATTCACTTTCGCTAATAATATCAATTTAAATGCAGAAGGGGTGGTGGGGGGCGCTTATTTCGGTTATGGAAGAGATTTTCCTGGTTTTTACCATACTTATTTAGGTATTGAAGCATTTGGGTTTGGGAGCGCTGCGTCAAGTGGATATGAATTAACCTCAAATCATTCTATTTATGAGACCACTTTTCAGGGAAAAAATAATTTTGGCATTAGTATTATCCCCGGCATTAAATTGGTGAAGAGTACATTAATATATGCAAAATTAGGTTATGTTGCTTCAAAAATTAATGTCACTGAAACTTTTATTACGGATGGGTTAGTAGTTGATAATAACAACGAAGTACCAATGGTTTATGGTTGGAACACCGGCATCGGTATCGAAAATGCATTTTTCGACGATTTTAGTATACGTGCTGAATATAACTATCAATGGTTTAATTCTTTCAAGACTGAGGTGGGTACTAAAATTACGCCAAGTAATGGTGAATTTATGTTAGGTTTAAGTTATCGTATTATTTTATAAAAAATGATTTCTCATCAAAACTTCCTTAAACGGTTGGATACCGCTACCATAAATTTAACGAAGTTTTGTTTGGTAGCGTTAAGTTTTAGGTGGAGTTCATTCTCCACCTAAAACTTAAATTTTCTACCGAAGGTACTCATTATTGACTCTCATGTGCACAGTTATTTTTTTTTATTACTTATGATGTTCTCATTTAAGTCGATAATATTGTTTGTTTTAGCGCTAAATGCTGCTGAAATGTATAAATGCAAAACTTTTAAGATGAAAAATATCAATCATTTTAGGGTTAATACTGAGTTAAGTATATGAAGTCAATAAAAAAATATAAAAAAAAGCTTGCTCTTCAAATGACAATCCAATAAAGTAAAGAACTGAACTCTTTGATATGATCCGTGATTAACTTGGACGAGTTACATGGGCAACAAATGTTGGAACTAATTCATTTAAACCGTAAGGAGACGTTATGAGAAAACCGCAACTTTCATTGCTTGCTGTCAGTGTATCGGTAGCATCTATGTTACTCGCATCCACAACCACTTTCGCGCATGGCAATTACAAAGAAAACTACAAGGGTGAAGCAATGCCCTGCCCAGTAGAATTGATATTAAGAGATGGGTTATACATCGGTGTGCAAGCAGGTTATGATGCATATCGTTTAGCTACTGATTTTGACAGCGCAATTGATTTATCTGAAGATGATGGTATTACTGATATCTTCTCAGCTGATCCAAGACTTGCAGCTAACGGTGCTGTAGGTGGTCTCTTTATCGGTTACGGTAAATATTTCCCAGAATTTTATAATGCCTACTTAGGTCTTGAAATTTTCGGAAATTGGAGTGCTGCTCAGACAGATTTCGAAGCAGCTACCGTAAGTGCTGATGGTGTCCACAATCTCTACTCGGCTAGTGTGAAAGCAAAAGATAACTATGGTATCAGCGCTATGCCAGGTATCAAGTTAAACAATGCTTCATTGTTTTACGTAAGACTTGGTTACAACTGGGCAAAAATTGACTATGATGAAACTGCTCGCTTTGATACAACTGATACTGAAGGCGGTCCGTTTAATTTCGACGAAAGCACTAATTCGACCAAAGGTGGCTTCCAATATGGTGTTGGTATCGAATCAACCTTTATGGATGGCTGGAGCTTAAGAGCTGAATACAACCACACCGGTTTTGGTTCAATGAGCACAGACTTTGATGAAGTATCACCATCTGATAATCAATTCATGCTTGGTTTGATCTATCACGTAGTGATGTAATCTTGATTTAAAATGCAATGAACGGGCAGTTAACTGCCCGTTATCTTTTTTATGATTCCCTTCATTTATTTTCAAAACTTCAAAAAGAAAGGTAAAAATGGTGAAAAACATTCGACGTGCATTGTTTGCAATTTTTTTTGCAATAATGATTTTTTTTTCTGTAAAGAATTTTGCAGATTCTGAAACTTCGTGCAAAGTATTAAATGATGGTTATTATTTAGGAATTTCCATAGGATATGATGCTTTTTCAATCGAAGATAAAATGGATCATCCCGAATTATTATCTTATGACCCCACCTTAAATATTAATGGAGTAATGGGTGGTATTTTTGTAGGGTATCGAAAATTTTTCGAACGCTTTTATAACACATATCTTGGTTCAGAATTTTTTATAAATGGAAATAGTGCTAATTCAGATTATCGCTTGATATTCAATGACGATACCTTAACCACCGATGTGAATGTAATTTCAAATTATGGTTTTAGTTTGATGCCGGGGATTAGGATAAATCCATCTAGCATGTTTTATTTAAGACTAGGTTATAACTGGTTAAAAATTGAAGTAGATCAAATTAATACAAATCCCAATTTTTCTGCTCTCGACTTTAATGATTTTAATACTTTACACGGAATAAAATACGGATTAGGGTTGGAAACTGTATTCTTCAAACGCCTTGATTTTCGTTTTGAATACCAATTTTCAAAATATAATTCTATGGAAACACATACCACTGCGGTTATTTCACCTAAAGATCATCAATGGGTAGCGGGGCTGGTTTATCGTATTTCATAATGTAAAACCTGGGTAAAATAATGCTTGTAATTTATTCTAATAATAAATAACAAGACAATTTTTTATCTCTAAAAGCCAATAATTAATCTATTTTTATGAGACAATATTAATATATCGGCCAAGGAAAAATCATGAGCAAACAACGCATTGGTTGGCTTGGAATGACCGCTATTGGTTTTGGCGGGGCTTGTCTTAGTATCTATACCATGTCCTCTTTATTAGTTGGTCAAGGGACAATTACCTTACCTTTAATGGCGTTAGGTTTCCTCATTAGTATTTTTTCAAGTATTGGTTATCTCGAATTGGTTTTAATGTATCCTAAAAAAATTGGCGGCATCACAAACGCCTGCGCAGACATATTTAAACCTTATAATCCCATTTTTTCGAATTTAGCTGGTACGAGTTATTGGTTTGCTTGGCTAACCGCCACCAGTTTTGCCGCACAATATCTTGCGTCGATTGTTCAGCCAATGTTTTTCCCCAGTATTTCTGTTAATTTGCTCGCAACGGGATTAATTATTGCTGTGACAGCCGTATGTTTAATGGGTTTGAGATGTGTCCAATGGGTTATCGTTCCTTTGGCTTTAGCAGTGCTAATAATGGCTGTTGCAACAGTTATCGTCCCAATCGAAGTAGGTCAAGTGAATTGGGCTACCGCGACTAATTTTCAATTGATTCAAACGATCCCAACAGATTTTGGTGCGCTTACTAATATTATGGCATGTCTTTATTTAATTGGTTGGTCAGTGCCTGCTTACGAATGTGTGCTTTGTTATTTAGGGGAAACCGATGCCCCGAAAAAAAATGCAATATATGCTTTATTTATCGCAATGGCAGTTACGGGATTGTTTTTTGTGGTTGCGCCTTTAATTTGGTTAGGAGTGATTGGACCCACGGGACTTTCGAAAGATCTTTCGCAAGAGTTATGGCCCGTATTTGCTCCCATTTTTGGAAGTTTTTCGAAAACGGCAAATGTATTTTTTGTTATTTTTATCATGATACTTTGTATATTTACCCCATTATTAGGTCCACCAAGAACTTTGGCTCAACTTTCTCATGATGGCTTAGTGCCAGAATTTTTTGGGAAAATGACCAAAGCGGGAATTCCAAGAAATGCAACGCTAGTCACTGCCGCAATTGCGATCGGTATCCTTTGGATGGGAACCCCATTATGGATTATTGCCGCGACCAGTTTTCAATATTTGTTATGTATTTCTATGGCAAGTATTGCGGTATGGTTATTGCGAATTCGTGCACCGCAAATGACACGATTATTTCGAGCGCCGACGGTATTTATCTATCTCGGTATTTTTTCAGCAGCGGTATGGATGCTCGCTACCATTTTAGGTTTTCAACAATACGGTTTAACCACGATGATTATCGGTATTGTTTTCGCCTTCATTGGTACGCCATTATATCTGTGGCGTAAAATAACGGATCGCATCGCAGCAAAACTTCCACCATTACCAAGTTCTCTCCATATTAAATTAACCGGTACGATGTTGGCAGTTCTAGCTTTCGACGTGATCGGTTATTTAATTGCCGTCAATAGTTTGAAAGAAAGTGATCCGCATTTAAATATGTTAGAAGATATTTTCGTGATAGTGGCTTTGATCGCCATTACTGTAGGACTCGCGCTGCCGGGTATGATTGTGCATGCTGCTGAAGAAATTAATCGTGCAACAAAGCGTTTAATAAAGACTAATTTGTTTGATTTATCCCAAGCAATGGAAGAACTAGGTGCGGGAAGTTTAAAACAGAAAAAAATTAAATCCGATATTATTCCAATCGAAATTCGATCTAGAGATGAAATAGGAGAAATGGCCTTCAGTTTTAATGAAATGCAAGAAGAAATTCAGAAAACCGCAAATAGTTTCAATGAAGTTCGTCAAAGACTTTATAGTACGTTAGGAGAATTAAAATCACTAAACGAAACCCTAGAAAAACGTGTCAACGAACGGACGCAAGCACTGGATGATAGTAATAAAAAATTGCAAAATGAAATTAATGAACGTATTAAAATGGAAAAAAAGGTTAAAAAAATTCATAACCACCTCGTAGTCGCTGCAAGATATGCGGGAATGGCAGATATCGCAAAAAGCACTTTGCATAACATCGGAAATATTCTGAATAGCATTAATACTTCTGTGACAATGTTGAATCAACACTTAAAAAATTCTGAAATAGATAGTTTGGATCAATTATCCACTTTAATAAAAGAGCATACTGACAATATAGATAATTTTATTTTGCATGATGAAAAGGGACAATTAATTCCTAGTTATATTTGTGCGTTAGCGGATAACTGGCAAAAAGATAAAAAAACGTTTTTTGATGAATTAGATTCTTTGCAAAATAATATTGATCATGTGAGAGATATTATTAACATGCAGCAAGGTTTAAGTCGAGCGGTTGGTATTGCTGAAGAAATTTCTATCGATGAGCTTGTCGATGATGCGTGGGCTTTAAAAAAAGATGAAAATAAAAGCGTTGTGATATCGAAAGAATTAAATCAATCAAAAACTATCATCACTGACCGCGTGAAATTACTGCAAGTAATCGTTAATATTATTAATAATGCGTTTGAAGCATTAGAGAATGCAGCCGTGTCTAACAAGAAACTTAATGTTTCTTTATTGGAAGAATCAGATCATTTTATCATTCAGATTAAAGACAATGGGGTCGGTATCTCCTCCCTGAATCTTAAAAAAATATTTACCTATGGGTTTACCACCAAAAAAACTGGACATGGTTTAGGTTTGCATTCCAGTGTGCTGGAAGTTAAAGAATTAGGTGGGACACTCGAAGTAAAAAGCGAAGGAGAAGGACAGGGTGCCACTTTCATTATCACTTTGCCCTATGTCTATAAAAAAGAAAAACTCCCTGCAGAAGTCGAATAAAGTTCAAAAATCAATATAATGTTGTATAAAATTCTGTCATGCCAGCTTAAAGCATGCTGGCATGACATAGGTCGATTTATTTCAACGGAGAACTGATATATCCCGTCAGCAAATTCTTCAAAGAACTACTCGAACCCCCAAATAATTTCTCCGAAAAAGATTTTTTAATGTGATAAGTAATTTCATAAATATTTGAGGTTTTGCTTTTTTCTAAAAGATAATCATCACTGGTTTTGATTTCATCGACTAAATTAAATTCTATCGCTTGTTTCGCTAACCAATGTTCGCCTGTTGCTACTTTTTCGATGTCTAAATGACTTCGATATTCATGAACGACATTTTTAAATATACGATGAATATCTTCCATTTCTTGATGTAATTTTTCACGGCCTTCTTCGGTATTTTCTCCAAAAACGGTGAGCGTACGTTTAAAATTTCCAGCCGTAATTTGCTCGAAATCAATATTTTTTTCTTTTAACAAACGATTAAAATTTGGTAATTGAAAAATAACACCGATAGAACCCACGATGGCAAAGGGGGCCGCCATAATTTTATTCGCAATGGCAGCCATTAAATATCCGCCACTTGCTGCAACTTTATCGACGCTGACGATCAATGGAATGTGATGATCACGTAATCGCAACAATTGCGCTGCGGCTAGCCCATAAGCGTGCACCATGCCGCCAGGACTTTCTAATCGTAAAAATACTTCATCTGAGGATTTTGCAATGCCTAAAATCGCGGTCACTTCTTCTCGGAGCGCTGTGACTTGCGATGCTTTCATGTCACCATTAAAATTGATAACAAAAACATTAGATTTTTCTTCTTCATCCGTTTTATCCGCTTTTTTGAGGAGAGCTTTTTCTTCTTTTTGAAATTTTTTAAATGCTTTCTTGGACATTGTCACTTCGAGTAATGTTTCTTTCACATCTGAATAACAATCTTTTAAATTTTTAATTGTAATTTTGCCTTGTTTTTTTTCTTTTCCGCGACTCAATAAGGCAATAATTCCTGCCAATAAAATCAAAATCATGATAATGACAATCAAGGCTTTGGCTGTAAAAAAAGAAAGTTGAATGAGTGCATCAAACATGATTAGCTCCGTTAAATAGGTTTAATTAAAATAATAGTTTGTTCAGTGGAATGATCATTAGGTTTTACGGTTTCTGTTAAAGTTTTTATTTCATATTTTTTTGGGATTTCCGTAAATAATAATGAGGCAGAAGGAATGAATTCGTTGGAATGTTTACGCTTAAATAACCAGCTGTACGTACTTGGCGCATATTCGACTGAGCCTAACCAAAGCGGATATGCATTATTTTCTACAATAAATTGTGAATTCCAAAAACGTAAAATAGTAAGTTTATCATCAATAATTTTTGTCAAAACAAGTTCAGGCCTTTCATCAAGATAAATTGGTGATACGAGCGGTAAATGCTCAGCACTTTGCACGGAACTCACACGATATAACACCGTTAACCAATCACGTGGCGGAGGATTTTCCCAGCCATTGGCTAATAAAGTGGATTTAATATTTTCGAGGTTATCTAGCCATTGTACATTAAACACATTAACAGAAAATCCAAAACGATTAACTCGAAATAAAGGAAAATGTTCGCCTTGCTGTGTCCACCACGTATTTTCAGAAATGTGGTAAGTTGGCCATGGAACAATGGTGTAGGCGGATTTTAATTTATTATAGGATATTAAAATGATGGCAGGATAACTAATAAGGAAGGTAAGTAATAAAGTTAAAATAACGCCTTTAGGTTTAACTTCTTTCTCTTTTATTCGATTATAAGAAATAGTGATAAATATTAGAATCGAGGCGCTTAGTAATATTCCCCCAATGATATCGGTCAACCAGTGGACGCCAAAATATAAACGTGATATCGCAATCGTTGATGCTAGAATTCCAACAAACCAATAGATGGGTGTACGCAGTTGAATGCGGAAAATTTTTATCATGAAAAATGCAACGGCAAAATAAAAAGTAAACGCGACGGTGGTATGACCACTTGGAAATGAATAATCACTGTTACTAGTGCTCAGCACACCCCAAGGACGGGGAGATTGCACGGCTTCTTTGAAAAAATGAATACTAAATGTCATGATGATGATTAAAAGTAAAAGATGAATGGCGGTATTGAAATGTTTAGTTCGTATAAACCAACAAAATAATGTCAGCGCCATTGCAAAAATGAGATATTTATCCCCAAGTAAGGTGAAATACAACATGATGTCATCGGTTGAAGGTGTCCGAAAACTTCGAAATAAATGGAACGTTAAATTATTAATAAAAATATCGTTCGGACCGTGGTAATGAATATAACTTGCGAGATAAATAAATAACAAACCGGTTAAAATAAAATAAAAAGAGAGGGTGAGCTGACCATGGGTTTTTCGATAATCATGATGTTTTAAAACACTCGTAATGAGGTAAAAATAACGTGAATTTTTGAGTGAATTCCATACCCAATTGAGAAACTCATCCAATTCCATGCGAATTAAATCGAATATTTTCTTGAGAAGCCAAATACATAGAATAACAAGTAAACCGAGAAGTAAAAGCTTCAGGATAATGCGGCCTGCTAATTCTGACGGTAGCTCGGTCGATGCGGCACCTAAAATAAATCCCGGCAACATATAAGCGGGAGCCCAGAGTATCGCTGATGCGACGTTCGCGATGGTGAATCGTAAAGGCGTCATTCCAAGCATACCCGCGACTAAGGGGACTAAAGCACGGACAGGACCCACAAAACGGCCAATAAAAACGCTCATGCCGCCATATTTATGAAAAAATCTTTCTCCACTGGCTAAAAGTGTGGGATGCTTTCGAAATGGCCAAACATCATGAAGCCTATCTTTAAAATAGTGTCCAAGCCAATAACTGACACCATCTCCGACGATCGCGCCTAAAATAGCCCAAATCAAAATTGACCAAAATGGAATGATGCCTGCACCCACTAAAGCACCAATCGCGGACATCATCACTGATCCCGGCACGATGGTACCAATAATGGCGACGGACTCTAATGCTGAGATAAAAAAGGTTGCTAACCCCGCTAATTCGGGATGACTATTCAACCATTGCAGAATGGGCGTTGCGTAATCAGACATCACATGCATTTTATAATGAATATCCTTGAATTTAATTCCTTTAAGAAATGTTTTCGCCTAACGCTTGTCTGTCCGCGTGGTAAGACGAGCGAACCAGAGGACCGCTGGCGACATTCTTAAATCCTAATTCGGATGCAAAATCACCCAAGTCTTTAAACGCTTGTGGTGAGATATAACGCGCTACAGGAATATGAAATTTGCTGGGTTGTAAATACTGGCCTAATGTTAACATATCAACATCATGTGCACGTAAATCTAATAACGTTTGTTTAATTTCGTCGTCAGTTTCTCCTAATCCCAACATGAGTCCTGACTTTGTCGGAATGTGCGGAAATCTTGCCTTAAATTCTTTGAGTAAAAGTAATGAATGTGCGTAATCGGATCCTGGGCGTGCCGCTTTATATAAACGTGGCACGGTTTCAATATTGTGATTGAAGACATCAGGCAATTCATTCGCGGTTTCGAGAAGTGCGACTTCCATACGGCCGCGATAATCCGGCACTAATACTTCAATGCGAATGGTTGGGTTTTTTTCTCGAATTTTACGAAGACAAGCGGTAAAGTGGCTGGCGCCGCCATCGCGTAAATCATCGCGATCAACAGACGTTATCACCACATAACGCAATTTCATCGCGGCAATCGTATTCGCAAGATTGATGGGTTCATTCGGGTCTAATGGGTCGGGGCGGCCATGTGCGACATCACAAAAACTGCAACGACGCGTACATTTATCGCCCATAATCATGAACGTTGCTGTTCCGTGGCTAAAGCATTCACTCAAGTTGGGGCAAGACGCTTCTTCACACACAGTGACTAATTTATTATCACGCAAAATCTTTTTTAAATCTTGCACAGCCGGCGTCGTGGGGATTCGTATACGAATCCAATCAGGTTTTCGCAATACGTTAGTTGTTGTTTCTATTTTGATGGGGATGCGAGCAAGTTTTTCTTTGCCTCGTTGTTTATTGTTCAATGTTTTTTGTTCCATACCACTTTTCCGCTGAATGTAGAAAATAATTATAACCTAAATGTAATACTAAATATTCTAGCAATTTTGTTTGTACGTCTTTCATGGTAATAGTGTCGTTAATGTCACTCATCTGCGTCATTTTCAGTGTTTGAAAACCACAAGGATGAATGCGAGTAAAAGGTTCGAGATTCATCGCAACATTTAACGCTAAACCATGAAACGATCGGCCACGTCTAATACGCAAACCAATCGAACAAATTTTATCATGTTCCACATATACGCCTGGCGCATCGCATTTGGATTTTGCTTGAATATCCCATGCATTTAGACAATCTATGACTGATTTTTCTAATAAATTTACCATCTGACGTATATTAAATTTTTTTCGTTGTACATCTACCAATGTGTAGGCGACCAGTTGACCAGGTCCGTGAAATGTCACTTGCCCCCCGCGATCAGCTTGAACAACAGGGATATTGCCCGGATTGATAATATGTTCTGCTTTACCGTTCTGACCTTGTGTGAAAATAGGCGGATGTTCGAGAACCCAAATTTCGTCCAGCGTATTCTCATTTCTTTCTTCAGTGAATTGACGCATAGCGCTTAAGGTTTGCGAATAATCTTGCAAATCTAATGTACGAATCATTACGGTATTCATACCCATTACATCTCGTCATAAAGCCATTAAAACATCAGGGCATTTTGTTAAATCGTAGTAAATAGCGTCTAAATTTTCGCGCGATTCAACATATACGGTGATGGAAAGCGCTTTATATTTATTTTCTTTGCTGACTCGCGCTTTAATCGCATGTTCCGATAGTTCCTTGGCATGCCGACGAATGATCAGTGCAACACTTTCTTCAAACTGACTGTCAGCTTTGCCAAATACCTTAATGGTAAATTCAGTGGGAAACACCAAAGCACTTTTGGTGTCATTTGGTGTTTCGTTGTCTTTACCCATTATTTGCTTTTTCGTTAGTTCTAGAAAATATTTTGGAATAACCAAAATGGAAAGCGTCACTCATTCTGCGCCAAAATCCACCTCTTGCATCATCTTCGAGCGCAACTAACGGTGCGGAACTTAATACTTGATTATTAAATACGATATTGACAGTTCCTAACGTTTGACCTTTTACAATAGGTGCTTTGATAGTGCCATTCAATTCTATTTTGGTTTGGGTATTTTTAAATTGTCCTGTCGGGGCGGTGACATATAGATCTTGTTTCACACCAACTGCAACTTCTGTGTTTGTACCCTTCCATACGCGAACTTTTGTGACAGGCGTTGATGCGCTATATACTTTATGTGTTTCAAAAAAGCGGAAACCATAGGTGAGTAATCGTATGGAATCTTCAGTACGTCCTTGATCGTTGGGTGAGCCCATTATCACACTAATGAGACGCATACCATCTTTCATCGCAGATGCCACTAAACAAAAGCCTGCTTCGTTGGTATGGCCTGTTTTTAAGCCGTCGGCAAATTGGTAACGCCATAACAAACGATTACGATTCGGCTGACGAATGCCTTTATAGATAAACCATTTTTCAGAAAATATTTTATATTCATTAGGAAAGTATCTTGCAAGTGCTGCAGCAAGAATTGCCATATCTCGTGCGGTAGAAAAGTGATCTGGATTAGGAAGGCCGGTGCTATCCAGAAAATGGCTATTATTCATGCCAAGCTTTTTGGCCTGATCATTCATGATATTGGTAAAGGCTTCTTCAGTCCCCGCGACATATTCTGCCATCGCAACCGTTGCATCATTCCCAGAGGCGACGATGATACCTTTCATTAAATCACTGACTGGCACTTCATCGCCTGCTTTCACAAACATGCGAGAGCCCGGCGTTTGCCATGCTTTGGTGCTAATGCGGACTTTATCTTCTAAGTGAATAGAACCGCTTTTTAATGCGCTTGAAATAATGTAAAGCGACATGAGTTTGGTTAAGCTCGCGGGTGCCATATGAATATCAGCATCCTTTTCCGCTAATACCTTCCCACTGGCCGCATCAATGAGAATGTAGCCTTTTGCATCTAAATTAGGTGCAGCAGGTGTAATAATGGGTTGTTGTGGTTGCGTTGCGATTGGGATAACACCGTCAGTCGTCGCAAAAACTAATGTTGTTGAAAATAATGCGATGATTAAACTTAAAATTTGCCATAAGTTTATTTTGCGTAGCATGGAAATGCCCCTAAAAAAATAAAATAGTGTCCTTAGAATCTGTCTTTCGCGAATAACCCTCGAGACCAAAAAAATCTGTCATGCCAGCATGCTTTGATGCCACCTTTAAGCATGCTGGCAGGCATCCAGGTAGGCTCTGCTGGATGCCAGCTAAAAGCATGCTGGCATGACAAATAATTATTAAGTGAATAAAAAATAAACAAATCGTTCACTTAAGGGTTTCCGCGATTATTAGCGAAAGTTTACCATAAAAGTATCAGGAAGAAAGAGTTTATTGGAAGAGATTGTTATATTTACGGTTTGATGTACGGATCAATTTTTCAATATAAAAACACATGAGAATGATAAATTTTTAAAATTAGCTTGACACTTAAAAAATTCAATGCATGATATGCACAATCATTATTAAATAAAATTTTATAATGATTCCCTAGATAAGTCCTTTCTGGATTTTGGAAAAAATCACATCTTACACATCAGGAATAGTCCTCCTATATTTGCGGATATAGTATTCATGATGGCGTTCGACTTGAAGTATCTATCATTTATTCAGTGCATCAGCCATCTATACAGGCTGAATGGATATATGTGAAATACGTCACGATGGTGCAGTATTTCCTTGGGGTATATTTATCAATAACTAATTATTATGGAGAATGTTTTATGTTTTTATTTCGAGAAATTGCTATTTTATTTTGTGCTTTAGGATTAGCAACCTCAGTATATGCGACGGAATCTACGCAAAATGCTGGGCAGAATACTAGTAAAGCTACACAAACCGAAGTAATTCCTACAAAAGTCAATGTGAATACTGCGACGATAAAAGATTTAATGCGTCTCAAAGGGTTAAATCGTGCCAAAGCAAAGAATATTCTTACCTATCGTCAAAAACATGGGAGTTTTAAGTCTCTAGATGATTTGAAGTTAGTGAAAGGCTTTAAAAAAATGAAATCGGATCAGCTTAAAATCATTCAAGATCAATTGGTGATTTAAATACCGGGTGTTCCACAATCTCCGTCGTCCCGCGGCTTGGGCTTGTCCGCGGGACGACGGTAATATGAAACTGCAGACGATGTTATCGAGGTTTACTAAGTACTACTTAATGGAATCAGGAATGATCTTTATTTTTAGATGATACCGATGATAAAGTAGTGGCTTTTTAGTAGGATTAAAAAATGATTGTTCCCGTTATATTAGCAGGAGGTTCAGGAAGTCGTTTATGGCCTTTATCTCGTAGTGCATATCCTAAACAACTACTACCCTTAGTTAGCCGTCAAACGATGTTACAAGAGACCGTGCTGCGCGCACTTTCAATACCAAACATTGCACCGCCATTAGTCATTTGTAATCAAGAACATCGATTTTTGGTAGAGGAACAACTTAATGCCATTGGAATATTTGATGCCACAATCATTTTAGAGCATACCGGCAAAAATACCGCGCCTGCGGCTGCGATTGCTGCGTTATATTTGAAAAAAAATATGCATGAAGATCCAACATTGCTCATACTGCCCGCAGATCATGTGATTAAAAGTCTTGAGCGTTTTCAAGAGGCGATTCATGCGGCAATTCAGATTGCGCAACATGGAAAGCTTGTCACATTCGGTATTAAACCTTATTTGCCAGAGACGGGGTATGGATATATCAAAACTTCATCTGATAAAAATAAAGAGGGAGGTTATGAGGTTTTAGAATTTATAGAAAAACCTAATCAAAACACCGCAGTTCAGTTTCTTGAATCTGGACAATATTATTGGAATAGTGGAATGTTTATGTTTCAGGCATCCATATTCATTAAAGAGCTTGAAAAATTTGCACCCGAACTTTTAGCGGCTTGTGAAATTGCTATATTAAGTTTGACAAAAGACTTAAATTTTCATCGTTTAGATAAAAGTGGTTTTGATGCATGTCCTAGTAATTCCATTGATTATGCCGTCATGGAAAAAACAGAGAATGCTGTTTTGGTCCCTTTAAATACGCCATGGAGCGATGTTGGATCTTGGTCTGCCTTATGGGAGGTTCAAGATCCGGATGATAAGGGAAACGTTATTTTTGGCGATGTTATTACCGATCATGTCACGAATTCCTATTTACGCTCAGAAAGTCGTATGTTGGCAGTCGTGGGGGTGGATAACCATATCATTATTGAAACACCCGATGCGGTATTAGTTGCGCATAAAGAAAATACCCAAGCCGTAAAGGATATGGTAAACCATTTGAAGAAGCTACATCGCCCAGAAACGGATCTTCATACCACCGTTTACCGACCATGGGGTAAATATCAAATTGTCGATAAAGGTGAAACGTTCCAAGTGAAACGAATTACAGTGAAACCAGGTGCGCGGTTGTCATTACAAACGCATGTGCATCGTTCGGAGCATTGGATTGTCGTCAATGGTATTGCCAAAGTGACGCGCGGCGAAGAGATTTTTCATATCAAAGCCAATCAATCAACTTACATTCCGCAAGGTATTAAGCATCGATTAGAAAATCCCGGCGAGGATAATCTTGAAATGATTGAAGTTCAATCCGGGGATTATTTGGGTGAGGATGACATTGTTCGCCATGAAGATACTTATGGGCGAATCTCGAGTTAAAAAAAATCGTTTTTAAAAGAATCGCCTTTAGAAAGAATCGTCATCAACTATGTCATGCCAGCATGCTTTAAGCTGGCATCCAAGAGGCTTCGCTACGTGCCCACTGGATGCCTGCCAGCATGCTTAAAGGTGGCATTAAAGCATGCTGGCATGACAACGGAGCATTAAGTTGCTTAATGATTTTAAATTGAATAAGATAAAAATGCTTATTCCTATGATTAAGTCATAAAAGGATTTTTTATGGACACAAGAAATATTATTAAGCTCATGAATAATCAAATTATCAGTGAAGATGAAAAACAAAAAGAAATCAAATCTTCCCTTCGCAATATTAATGACTCAAAAATACTCAACCAAACCTTTCAAAATATGACCCCACTCATGGAAGCAGCGCAACTAGGGGACGTGGTCACAATGAAGGAATTGCTTGCCGCAAAGGCGGAAGTCAATGCGCGACCTGAATCTTGTTTAATGCCAGCCTTACACTGGGCTGCGCATTCTGGGAAAGCGCAATGTGTGGAATTATTAATTGAAGCTAAAGCATACCTTAACGCCATGGATCATGTGAATTTTGGTTTATCACCTTTAAGTCTCGCTGCAGGATTGGTTGCTAAAGCTACCGGTGATTCCAATGCATGTGTGCGCCTTCTTTTAGTCGCTGGCGCTGCAATTAATTCACTTAACCCCAATGAAATTGGTATTCCGGATTTATATGAATCACTTTCAAAATGTAATGAACGAGATGAATTGACTAAGCTTGCTTTTAAACAATTGTTACATTTAAATCAAAAAGAAAAAGAACGTCTCCAAAAAAATGTTTCGGGGAAAAATACGAATAATTGGATTTTAAGCAAAAAAACTTTGTTATCAGAAGAAATCACTCATATTAAAATAGTACTGGGTGAAACGAGCGATGAAACAATGGATGGGCTAGTTTATTCAGATATTAAAAAATCCCTTCTCGAAGAACCCGTTGGGATGAAGTGTTTGATAATGTAAAATCTTTTTTATACTTCAAGCACGTATTATCACCACGGGATACTCTGCGATCGTTTTGTCTTGGGTTATCAAGACAAGATCGTGTAATTTGGCTTGAATGATAAGTAATCGATCGAATGGATCATGATGTATGAGGGGTAAATCAGCAACCCCTAAGCATTCTTCGGGCATGATGGGTAATATTTTAAAATTTTCTGCAGCGGTCGCTTCAAGCAAATTATGAGGAAGTGTAAGACGTCCTAAGCCTTTTTTGATGGCCATTTCCCAAAATGAAACACTACTTACATATAATACGTTAGATTTATCTTTTATAATTTTATATGCTTGTTTACTGATTTTTTCAGGTGTCGTAAACCACCATAAGATGACATGCGTATCAAGCAAATAATGCATTACTTATCATTTCCATAAAAAAGTTTTAATAAATCATCTGGCAAAGGTGCATCAAAATCTTCACTAATCTGCATTAACCCCTTCAATTGACCACCTTTGCGTACTTGTGGTTCTTCCGTATATGGCACGAGACGAACAAGGGGTTTGCCATCGCGCGCTATAATAATTTCATCACCTTTTAGCGCTTGATTGATGAGTTTAGAAAAGCGTGTCTTTGCGTCATATATATTAATTAACATAATCGTATCCTCCTAACACCATTATAGTAGACTAGGCTAGCTTAGTCAATAAGGCCATATTAAGCATTCCTCCTTTAACTATTACTAAGCCACCACTTCTTTTTCTAAGGTAAATCCCGCATGTTGCGCATCATCAAAAAACATCTTGACGGTTTCTAATGAAAATTCTTCTAAATTTTTTCCGACTAAGCTTAATTTTTTTAAAATATCATTCGTCGCCGTAATGATATGACAACCGATATCGTTTGCCTGAAAAATGTTGAGTAATTCTCGTGGGCTTGCCCAAATGAGTTCAAGATGGGGGAAAGGTTGCATCATTTCTATAGATTTTTGCATGATTTCCATCGGATCAAGACCGGTATCTGCGATACGTCCTGCAAAAACAGAAATGCATGCTGAAGGCCCATCTTTCAACATCGAAACGGTTTGTTCTACTTGATCTAACGTCATCAACGCCGTTACATTTTGTTTCACGCCGGCTTTCGCGAGTGCTCGGATTAAATCGTAAGAAGCGAAACCTTTCGTATTCATCACAGGAATTTTCACATAAACATTTTTGCCCCAGCTTGCGATTTCAAGGGCTTGGTGCTGCATTTCTTTAAAATCATCCGAAAAAACTTCGAATGAAATGGGTCTATCTTTAATAATTTGCAAAATGTCATGCGCAAAAGCGACATAATTACGAACGCCTGCTTTTCGCATTAAAGTCGGATTAGTTGTAAAACCTTGAATCAATGGATTGCGATACATCTCCAGCATTCCATTTATATCTGCACCATCTGCAAAAATTTTAATATTTAACTGCTGAATAGATTTCATGAAGAAGACTCCTGATTCAAAGTTTTTAAAATCCACAATGCACATTCAAGAAATGTGGACGCAATAAAATGCGGGGGTGAGGATGGATTTTTTTCGAGGTAATCTCGTCGCAACCAAATAGTGCGACATCCTGCGTGAAGCCCCGCTTCAACATCTTTATAACGATCACCAATCATGAAGCTATTTTTTAAATCAACGTGATAATCGCGCGCTGCATTTAACAATAAACCGGGGCGCGGTTTCCGACATTCGCAGTGATCTTTATCATCGTGATAGCAGACGCGAATATCATGCAATGATAATTTTTTTATGAGGAAATTATTAATATCCTCGACGGTTTTTTGTGAAGTTGTTCCTCTCGCCACATCCGGTTGATTCGTGGCGCCAATTAAAAGAAATCCTTTTTCACGCAATAATTGCAATGCATTCGGCACATCATCTGGAATAGTTACTTCGGAAAGCGAGGATGGAGGGTAGGGCTTGCCATTTTTAACGACAGCATCATTTAATACTCCATCACGATCTAAAAATATGGCTTTTCGTAACACCATTATTTCACCGATTCCCACTTGGTTTGAGCTGCTTTTAATTTGGGATGGGAAACCATTAAATGCCAAATGACCGCTTGAAATGCTTCTGCATGCGGCGTTGTGTTTTCTGGATTTAAAGTAGGAATCACCACACAGGCATCAGCGACTTCTTTCGTAAATCCGCCATCACGACTGACGATACCTAAAATTTTGCTGCCGAGATTTTTGGCATATTGCAGTGCGGAAACTAGATTGGGGCTCACATTTTTTTTAAGACAACCACCGCCGACGGATAAAATAAGTAAACAGTCGTTCATTTTTAACCGACTCGTTTGCAACCATTCCGAAAAAACAGTTGCCCAACCATCATCATTCGTGCGAGCGGTGAGTTCAGAAACATTATCTGTCGGTGCATAGGCTTCAAGTCCGACAATTTTACGAAAATCATTGACCGCATGTGATGCATTCGCCGCACTTCCACCCACGCCTAAAATAAATAATCGACCGCCATTCGATCTTGTTTCGAGCAAAAGTTCGATGCATTTTTCAATGGCATCTTTATCGATTTTTTCAATAATCTGTGTTGCTTCGGTCAAATACTGCTGAATGAATTGCATAAAAAGTCCTTAACTTGCGAGAAAATTTTCGAGTTCTTGAATGCCGGATAAAGATCCAACTTCATAAAAACGTTCTTTGATTTCGAAAGCGGCGAGTTGATTTTGTTTTAACATTTCTTGATACAGCAATGCTAAATCATAAAAAGTATCTTCGGGAATGTGCTGAAACGCTTTTTTATGAAAAATACCTAAACCATAATCAATATGTTGCATGGCGGGGGTGCGATTCACTTTGTCATAAGTTTGAATCTCGCCGTTTTCGAATAACACATTGCTAGAGTCCCATGCATTGAGATTATGAAAGACGGTCATTAACGCCAATTTTTTGTCTGAATTAAAGCTTTTTTCAGCCGCGACATAGTCACAAGGTAAATAAGAATCTCCGTACAACACATAAAAATGATCATGTAGTTTCGGAAGAATTTTTTTAATGGCGCCAGCGGTACCCAATAATTGTGGACCATCAAAAGCATATTCAACAGATAATCCAAATTGATGTCCATCTCCGACAACATCGATAATTTGTTCGCCTAGAAAACCTACACACATGACGACTTCACGAAAATTATTTTTTGCAAGTAATCGCAATTGATGCGCGATAAAAGGTTCGCCATTAATGGCAATAAGTGATTTTGGAATTTTTTCAGTAATAGGGCGAAGGCGGGTTGCAAGCCCACCTGCTAAAATTACCACTGGATAATTCGGTGTTATCATGATTGTGCAATTACCTCTGTACCTGAAAAATCAAATCGAAAACGTATTTCATGTAAACCTGCTTTTCGCATCGCTTGTCGTAACGATATTTTATCTTCTGCATAAAACATTAAAAATCCGCCGCCACCTGCGCCAATGACTTTGCCGCCCAATGCACCATTTTTGCGAGCGAGCGCGTACCAATCATCAATGTCAGTGTTACTCATATTGCGCGAACGTTCTTTTTTATATTGCCAATGCACATTCATGAGATTTGCAAATTCATGCAAATCACCTTTTAATAAGGCGTCTTTGCTTTTTAATCCTAAGTCTTTAATAAAATGCAGATTGTCAGTCATGGATTGATCTTTGGCCTGACTTTTTTGATCTTGTTCTTTTAAAATTTGTGATGCAGATCTTGAATATCCCGTAAAGAATAACAATAAATTATCTTCAAGACTATATAAAATATCTTGGTCAATCGAAAGCGGATACGCTTCGACTTGATCATTGGGCTGGAATCGAAAGCAAGTTAAACCACCAAATGCGGCAATGTATTGATCTTGTTTGCCGATAGGTTCTTTTAAGAGATTTAATTCAATATGACAGGCTTCTTCTGCTAATTCTCTTGGATGGACTAGATTCTTTTTAAGAGTATGTAACCCTTTTAAAAGTGCGGTTGTAAAACTACCTGAAGAACCAAGGCCGGTCCCTGCAGGAATATCCGCCATACTGGTAATTTCGAGATGAGGTGTTTGAAGATTAATATATTTTAATGCTTCACGAACGATGGGGTGTTCAATGTCATCAATCGCTTTTACACGTTCCATTTTAGAATATTTAATAATAATTTCTTGGACGAAGGTTTGATGTAGTGTGATATAAACATATTTATCAATGGCGGCCGCCATTAAAAAACCACCATGATCACGATAATAAGAAGGTAAATCGGTTCCACCTCCGCCAAGGGAAATGCGTAATGGGCTGCGTACAATAATCATAAATTGGATATCCTATAAATTTCTTCCACAATACTTAATGCGGCATGAGCATCATGGATGCTTGCCTTTGGTTTTCGACTATTTTTTATATCTTCTAAAAATTCGTTGAATTCAATTTCAAACGAGTCATCCGGCATGGGATATTCCCACATGAAAGTATCCGGTGGTCCCATTTCTGGACGCATTTCATAAAACGCAATGCGTTCTACACCATAACTTCCGCCTAATCCTGAAATATCAATTTTTCCTTTTTTGCCATAAATTTCAAATGAAAATAAATTTTTCCACTCTGTGCAGCTCGCGTGTAAAAAAGCCATCTGATTTTTTTTCGTTTTTAACATGAGAAAGCTGTTATCGTCCACCGGCATATCCCAATAATAAGTGCTAGCGTGTCCTTGAATATGCGTAAAATCACCTAAAAACCAGCGTGCGAGATCAATTAAATGAATGCCTTGATCGATGAGTTCTCCACCACCCGAAAGGACGGGATTGGCACGCCATTCTTGATCATAACCCAGCCGCCCGCCATGACCGTAACGTGCGCGGATAAACATTAATTCGCCTAATGCATCTTGGTCTACAAGCGATCTTGCTTTACGAAAGGCAGGATGATAACGATGATTAAAACCAACACGAATAAATTTTGCATTTTTTTCTGAGGCTTCGATTAACGGTAAAATTTCTTTTGCCTCTTTTCCCGCGGGTTTTTCAAGTAAAACATGTTTTCCCGATTGTATGGATGCTAAACCCATTTCTGCAAGATCAGCATGCAATGTTGCCACAATGACAATATCAATGTCATCGCGTTTTATCATTTCTTTCCAATCCGTATATGCTTTGCAATCTGTAAAAAGGTTTGCGAGTGCATGCGCTCTTTCAGGCACAATGTCCGCACATGCGACTAATGATGCTTTTCCCAAGGATTTTGCACGTTTTTGTCCAATAAGACCGCATCCGATAATGGCAACATTCATTTATTATTATCCCCCAATTTATCCCCAATCTTGGCCGCGATCTTTTGGTACAATGCGGCGCAATGTATAAATATCCGTACTTTTTAACATATCACTATAATGGGTGAGTGATTTCCAAGGATCCCATGCGGCACTAATCAGTTTTCCGTTGATGCTTTGACTTATCTCACTTGCTAAAAACAAACATAGCTCAGCAGGATTTTCAGTCAAAGGATTAGCTGATTGAAGTTGGTCGAAAGCGGCAGAATACTCTTTTTCACCGACGATTGCTTTTCCGGCTGTTATAATGTCGGTTAAAATTTGCGTGTTCATGACGCCAGGCGCAATGGCATTTACCGTGATTTTATAGGATTTGACTTCCTCTGCCAAGGTTTCCGTAAAACGCACAAGGCCAGTTTTAGCGACAGCGTAGGCTGAGAAGTGAGGGCGACTTCCCGTTGCGCCTCCACCAGATAAGTTGATGATTCTTCCGTTATTTTGAGCGATCATTCGTGGTAAAAGCGCTTTACAAAGCGCGATGGGAGTAATCATATTCACTTGTAACGCATAAAGCCAATGCTCCCAATCATTTTCCCACAGCGGGCCAATGGGTCCGGAAATTGCGGCATTATTGACTAAAATATCAATTTTTTTGGAAGCGAGCGTACGAATGCAATGCGTTAAATCTTTCCCTAAATCTGCTGGGATAATTTCGATAGATTGATTGTCGGATGGATGTATGTCACGAAAATGTTTTAATGCCTCTTCATTACGGGCGATTAAAATAAGATTGGCGCCCGCTTTAAAAAATGTTTCTGCAATGGCAAATCCAAGGCCACGTGATGCACCGGTAATGAGCGCAGTTTTCCCTTTCAAATCAACTTGCATATTGTACCTTTGAATAAATCCACACGTTTTGTTGTAAATATTGGAGTGTGTGGATGATGCTTTCTCGAATAGATTTTGAAGCGGTCCATCCTAAATTTTTAATGCGCTGACAATCGAGAAAAATAAAAGGATTATCGCCCACCCAACCGCGATCGCCACCTGTATAAATCAGTTCAGGTGAAAGTTGTAAGTATTCTGAAATCCATTGGATAGAATCATTCACTTCGCAATATTCATCCGTACCTAAATTAAAAATATTGACTTTATCGTGAGATTTTTCGATCGCATATAACATGGCATTAATACAATCTTCAATATATAAATATGATTTTTTTTGTTTACCGTTTCCGAGGACGGTGAGTTGATTTGGATTTTCTAATAGTTGTTGATAAAAATCATAAACATGTCCATGAGAATAACGTTCACCTAAAATCGACACGAATCTAAAGATATAAGATTGGAAATCGAAACCTTCCGAATAGGCTTGAATCAATCCTTCGGCGGCTAATTTTGACGCGCCATATAACGATGTTTGAACAGGAAAAGGGGCGTCTTCTGGGGTTGGAATGATATTCGATTCACCGTAAATGGAACCGGTGGATGCAAAAGCGATGCGTTTCACCTGATTTATTCGCATCGCTTCTAACACATGATAGGTTGCAATGGTATTTTGTTCTAAATCTTTATGCGGATGATGTGTGCCGAAGCGTACATCTGCATTTGCCGCCAAATGAAATACCATGTCGACATCTCGCAACGATTTATTTAATGCATCGCGATTGAGTAAATCATTTTGTATTAAGGTGAATGTTTTATATTGGCGGGCCATCTCGATAAATTTAAGTGAACCCGTTGAAAAATTATCAAACCCTACGACTTCATGACCCATTGATAAAAGACAGTCAGCTAAATTGCTGCCGATAAATCCTGCGCAACCTGTTATAAAATATCGCAAATGAATTCTCCTTCATTGTTCTGCAGAAACTTGAAATATCCAGTATCGTGAAAGCAAATATCCAGTATTCATCGTGGTCCCAATGGAAATCACAATGCCTAAGTATGGAGATAGATATAAGTGCTCCACAATGATATAGACGATCACTAACGTCACTGCATAATTAAAGAGAAGCATAATGAAATATTTTATCAAATGTTGCAAAATTTTTTTGCCATGACTTTTAAAAGTGAAATATCGATTCGCATTAAAATGAAAGATTACCGATAAAATATAAGCAATCGTAATGGCAATATTATAATTAACCTCGAGTACTTTCCATAGCAGTGAAAATACAGAGAAATACACAATAGCCGATAACGCTCCCACTGTTAAGAACGATGCAATAGAACGTTTATTTGTAAAAATATATTGTAAAGTTTGATTGATCATTTTCATTTTTTCGCAATAAATCGATCCACAATGTACATGGGTCTTTTTTTCACTTCATCATAAATACGGCCGACATATTCTCCCATGAGGCCAAGACATAATAATTGTACCCCAGAAAAAAAAGTGACGACTAAAATTGTGGTAGAAAGTCCCGGTGTTAAATCGATGCCAATGAGTTTTTGTAAAACGTACCATGCACCTAAAAGAAAACTAAAACTTGCAATTAAAGCGCCGACGATAGACATCATTTGTAATGGACGGCTGCTGAAGCTGATTAAACCATTTAAGCCGATTTTTAAAGATCCGGTGAATCGATTGTAATTACCTTTCCCAACCATGCGCGGATCTCGGTCATAATCAACATAAGCTTGTTTAAAACCGACATAAGCCACCAACCCGCGTAAAAATCCATGCGATTCATTTAAACTTCGTAATTCTTCCATGACGCGTCTCGTCATTAATCGAAAATCACCAGTATTTCGAGGGATTTGAACATCAGTCAGTTTATTTATAATTTTATAACCAAAGTACGCAATGCAGCGTTTAATGAAAGTTTCGCCTTGGCGCGAAATACGTCTCGCGTAAACCACCTCATAACCTTCTTTGAGTTTATGATACATTTTTTCGATTAATTCAGGAGGATCTTGTAAATCAACATCGATGACGCCCGATACTTCACCGCGCGCATGTAAAATCCCCGCCATTGTTGCAGAAGGTTGACCAAAACGTCTCGAAAAAATCATGAGTTTAATATTAGGATTGCGTTCTAATTCTTTCAGTATTACTTCCTCCGTACGATCAGGGGAGGGATCTAAACAAAAAATAATTTCATAAGTTAATTTTAATTTTGCGAGAACAGGTTCCATGCGTGCTAAAAACGGTTGAATGCTACGTTCCTCTTTATAAACGGGAACGATAATGGAAAGTTGTATATTGTTATCAATGACATTCATGTGTGTCGGCTCAAATTTAATAAATAAAAAATCTGTCTAAGACCGCTAAAAATACTCCGTCGTCCCGCGACTTGTTCGCGGGATCCAGAGCGACATCGTAGGACTTTCTGGATCCTTCGCGTTACCAAGTCGCGGGACGACGGTTGTTAATAGGGCGGCGAACCTTAAAGTAACCTATCATAAACGAACTTTTTAAATTTTTCTTGAAAAAGTTGCGATGAAAAACGACTTGCGTTTTCAATGCAATTTTCAATTGTTATTTTCTCTGCATTTTTTTCAAATAGATTGATCGCATTCATGATGGCATCTACGGTTTGTGTTTTGAAAAAGACGCCAGTAGGCTTCTCATCTTCGAGTCCGCGAACAGTTTCTGTCGCGCCACCTTTTTGAAACGCAATTACCGGTGTCCCAGTTGCTTGGGCTTCCACTGGTAGTAAACCAAAATCTTCTTCTGCTGCAAAAACAAAAGCTTTTGCTCTTTGCAAATATTCTACCAGTACAGGAGTCGATTGGTACCCTAAAATTTTAATATTGCTGCAAGCGTATTTTTGAATTTTATGAAAATCGGGACCATCGCCAATGATGATTAATTTTTTATCCGGCATGCGTCGAAAACTTTCGGCGATGAGCGGCATTTTTTTATAGGGAACCATGCGTGATGCGGCGAGATAAAAATTTTCTTTTTGGTAATGCGGTTTGAAAAGTGACAAATCAATCGGCGGTGAAATAACGGTTGATTCTCTGCGATAAGTTTTGAAAACGCGATTAGCGATATAGGCGGAATTTGCAACAAAATGATCGACACCATTTGCGGTTCTCGCATCCCACATGCGCATTTTATGTAAAATCCATTTGGCAAAATAACCTTTTATTCCACTTTCTAATCCCGCTTCTTTCAAATATTGATGTTGCATATCCCACGCATAACGCATCGGAGAATGGATATAACAAATATGACATTGTGTCGGAGAGGTAATGATCCCTTTGGCAATGGCATGAGAACTTGAAATGACAAGATCGTACGATGAAACATCTAATTGTTCGATTGCAAGTGGCATTAAAGGTAAATAGGATCGATAATGTTTTTTTGCAAGCGGCAGTTTTTGAATAAAAGTCGTGGATGCTCTTTTATGTTGAATATGACTTCGATCTTCATCCGATAAAAAATCAATGACCGCAAATAAATCGGCTGTTGGAAAGCATTGTATGAGTTCAGCAAGGACTTTTTCAGCCCCAGCGAAAGTAACTAACCAATCAGAAATAATAGCAATTTTCATGAGTTTTGACTAAAATGTTAAAGTTTTACGATCATACCATAAATTCGGATTTATATGCTCCCTAAAGGTTTACTAAAAGAATATTCCAAAACCCTCTCCATGATGATGAGGGGGCTGGATATTTTAGCTATTATCGTAGCGGGGGTTTTTGCATATGCCTGCAAAATAGGCAATTTTTCCTTACCTTTCAACTACTTTCTCGCTTTAGGTGTGGCGGCTCTCGGTACGAGTGTCATTTTTTCATGTTGCCATGTTTATGAATCGGTTCGTGCCCAGAGTTTTTGGCAAACATTTTCTCGTTTAATACAGGCGATGTTTATACTGTTATTTTTCCTTAGTAGTTTAGCTTTTTTCACTAAAACTGGCGAAAGCTTCTCTCGAGGTTGGTTTTTGTTATGGGCTTTTTTTTCGTTTTTTTTATTATTTGTGTTTCGTTTTAGCGTGTTAATTGTTTTACGATTAATGCGCACTCATGGCTTAAATGAAAGACGTGTGATTATTATTGGCGCAGGGAAATTAGGGCAAAAACTTGCGGAAAGTATACAGCATGCATTGTGGACTGGTTTTCGTATTGTCGTTTTTTTCGATGATTTTGCAGATGAAAAAAATTCTCGCATTGCCAATATTCCCGTCGAAAAGATGCCTGTAAATTTAAGTGATTATTTGAAAAACTCCAAAGAAACGATCGATGAAATTTGGTTAGCGCTTCCGTTGAGCGCCGAAGATCGTGTCAAAAATTTATTATTTGAATTACGTCATCATACGTTGTCAATTCGTTTTGTGTTAGATATTTTTGGTCTTGATTTACTGAGTCACTCGATAAGTGAAGTCGCAGGTTTCCCCACATTAAATTTGAATGCGTCCCCTATGATTGGGGTAAATCGTATTGTGAAAGCATTAGAAGATCGAATCCTTGCTTTTTTTATTTTAATTTTCATTAGTCCTATTTTATTATTTATAGCATTAGGCATTAAGTTAACCTCCAAAGGTCCCATTTTATTTAAGCAATTACGTCATGGTTGGGACGGGCGTATTATTAATGTTTATAAATTTCGGACCATGCATGTTCATACAGAAACGACAGGAACAGTTTCGCAAGCAAAACAAAATGATACACGTGTGACGACATTCGGAAAATTTTTGCGTCGCACCAGTTTAGATGAATTACCGCAATTTTTTAATGTGTTGCAGGGTAAAATGTCGATTGTCGGTCCTCGTCCGCATGCGGTTCAGCATAATGAGTTTTATAAAGATTCTATTAAAGCTTATATGCAACGCCACAAAGTCAAACCCGGCATTACGGGTTGGGCGCAAATCAATGGTTGGCGTGGTGAAACCGATCATATTCAAAAAATGGAAAAACGCGTCGAGTATGATTTATTTTATATCGAAAATTGGTCGCTTGGTTTAGATCTCAAAATTATTTTCTTGACTATTTTTCAGGGGTTTTTGCATAAGAATGCGTATTAAAATCTATTCCCCTCTCCCGGAGCGCAGCGAGGGGAGAGGGGTTAGGGGCGAGGGTTTAGAGCAATTCTCACCCGTTATTACCTCTCCCCCTGGTACGGAGCATTTTGTGCGACGGGTGAGGGGACTCAACACATAATACAACGATGGGATTGTGTTTTATCTAACTCCTGAACAAGTTGCCTCATCCCAGCTTTTTTAAAATTATGTAATTTATCAAGATATACCGAATGATCCAGATGAAACCTGACCGGACTATCTTGACAACAAATGGTAATATCTTTTTCAATACGCACTGCTGAAGAAATGTTATCTAATATAGGATGGCTGGAAATAATGAAGGATTCACCAAGCAACTCCGTATCGTAAAATGAAGCCCCATTATCTAACATAAGACTTCGTTTTATTGGGACTTTTTTATTATTGTGAATAATATTTAAAAGTCCATTACAGTACGCTTGCGCATATGAAACCGGCAATTGATACTGTAGATATCCCACGCATTTGGCAAGAAATAAATCGTATTGATCGGGAGACCAAGGTTTATTACGAGTACTTGCAATTTTTGCGGCAACACAAAGATTTTGAACGTTAAAATGCCATCCTTTTTCAATTTTTCTTGGTTTGAAATCTTCTTTAAAATGATGAAAAGCGTTTTCAATTTTTTCTTCATCTTTAGAAGTGACGGCTTCAATTAACTTACTAAAATCGTAAGATTTTTCTTCAACCGAGAAAGGACGAAATCTTTCGTGAATCTGGCCTAAAATTTCTGATTCTTTATCTTTTGTAAAAGGCAGCATCATCTGACACATTTCTACATCATGCCCACCAAAAGCTAATTGAAAAGGCGTGACATTGACAATTGTTCGTCCTGAAAGATCGGTGACGGTATTTTTTTCGAATAACCATTCGGGATGTACTTTTAAAATTTTTTCCGCGAGTTTTTCTTCACCGTGTGCAATGCACTCCCATAGTGTTTTTTTAAAAATGGGATCTTTTGAAAATTCCGAATGAATAGCAAACTCTGTTTTCGTTTCTAAGTCAAAATAAGGAATTAAAACATAGTCACAAAGTGCTTTGGGTAACTGTAAAAATAAATCGTAGTTCGATTGGTAATTTTTATTTTCTGTAATATTTGGAGATTTAAAAAATGTAAGCGCTCCATGTAACATCTATATTTTCCTTGTTTTTATTTATGTAATCTCTTATTAGTCGACTACTTCGGAATTATTTGTTTGATCTAGCTATAATTTCAATTGTACGTCCAGGTAATATCCAAAATCCATCTGCATTTTTATGGCTAAATAATTTGAATTCATCACTGATTTCCGCAAGAAATTGTTTTTTTAAATCTAGATCAGGCAAAATACTCAAATGAGGTAAGTAACTAGACAGCGAATTTTCATAGGCTGCTAAATCCTTCAAAGGTAACTGAAACCAAGGCGATGCTGCGTGAATCACCTCTAATCCTGCCATTTTCGCTAAAATAATACTATCGTCAATATCATAAAAATGATACTGATGTTTATAATTTTCAAAATATTTTTTCCAAGATTCCTTTCGACAAACATTATCAACCGGCATCCAAATCAAATCATTGCAAGGATAGTACATTAACAAGCAATTTCGTTCTGGTTTTAACGCTTGAGCGATTTGAATAAACGCTTTATCAAGAATCGTCCATTGCAAAACGCTAAATGAAACAATAAGATCATATTTATTTTTTTCATTAAGTGATTCTACTGCACCTTGTCGAAATTGAAGTTCTGGCGTTGCATAATGCTCATTCGCAAAATTAATCATCGAAGATGATGGATCTATCCCTTCAATGGATGAGTGAGGGTAAAACTGTTTTAGTTGTGATGTCACAGCACCATCTCCACAACCAATATCCAATATGGTATTAATATCGCTAAAATGGCTTGAATAGTTGTTTAATAGCTGTTGTGCAAGATGAAATTGTAGTATGGCCGTTTGGTGATATTGTTTTCCTTCGAAGTTGCTCATATCTATCATTCCTTTGCATGCTATTATATAATTGTAAACTAATTTTTATCTTATGCTAAACTTCTTGGGAATAAAAGTGTTATGAGATAGATCAAATAAAAATGAAAAAAGATAAACAATTAATAAAAATGTTAGTACAAGAACTAAGCTCAGAAAAGTGGTTGTGACATGCAAATTTTAACAAAATCTATTTCTAAAAATGATTTCAATGATATCGTTGATTTTGATAATCAATATTTAATAAATGTTTTTATCGAATTGGGAATTCCTAAGGAACAACTTCCCCCGTCTTGGACCATCAATGAACTTGATCAAGCAATTTTGAGGGGCGATGTATTAGAATGGATATTTGTCGGTAATGAGTTGGCAGGATATTATTGGTTCGAGTTAAAGCCGGATCATCTTTACATAGCAGGCCTTGCGCTCAAACCGCAATTTCGAGGTATTGGACTGGTTCAATGGATTTTGCATTCAGCAGATGCAAAAGTAAAAGAACAGCAATTAAATTCATGTAAACTTCTTGTTATCCCTCTCAATGGGAGAGCGGTTAATGCATATTTAAAATATGGTTATAAAATTATTGCTTGTAAGTTCGAAAGCTTTTTTGGTCCAGAACATCCGAAAAGTTATCGTTTTATCATGGAAAAAAATTTACTATTGAAAGAATCCGAGGTGGTAATTGATAGTCTCGAAATTGTTTGTACGGATTATGAGTTAATGAGAGATTTGACAGAGAAGGGATATGTAGGAGTCGAGATTATTCGTTCTTATCATAAAAATGATAGAGAAAATAAAATTATATTCAAAAAATATAAATAAAAAAGTTTAATTCAATAAATTAATGGAAAAATTTGCATATTAAATTCCCCTCACCCGCCGTAAAAAGCACGTCGACCTCTCCCACAAGGGGAGAGGTGGGGTGTTCTTCTATGTTTTTTTATTACCTCTCCCACAAGGGAAGAGGTGGGGTGTTCTTCTATGTTTTTTTATTACCTCTCCCCTTGTGGGAGAGGTCGGCGCGCTTTGTGCGACGGGTGAGGGGAGTTGTTACTAACTAAGAGGATGAATACCAATATGTTAAACCACTTTAAAAAATCTTTGCGACATTACGAAACCGATGCTGAAAGTAAGCTTTGGTATTATCTAAGAAATCGCCATTTCCAACATCACAAATTTAGACGTCAGCATGTATTATGTGGTTACATTGTTGATTTTGTTTGTTTACAGAAAAAATTAGTGATTGAACTTGACGGTGGACAACATGCAGAGCAAAAAAAATATGATTTAGTCAGAACGCAAAAACTTGAAGCGAATGGTTTTCAAGTACTGCGTTTTTGGAATAATGAAATATTTGAGAATATAGATGGTGTTTTAGAGAAAATTTATCAGGTGTTAAATACTCCTTAGCCGCTACCACCCCTCACCCGTCGCAAAAAGCGCGCCGACTTCTCCCACAAGGGGAGAGGTTAATCATATCACCTCTCCCCTTGTGGGAGAGGTCGACACGCGCAGCGTGGCGGGTGAGGGGGATGATGGGTGAGGGGATGACGGTGAGGATGGTGTTTGCAACCTCAAACCACCGCCTCAATCAATCCTTTCACCGTCTTCGTCGCCACCTCCCAATTTAATCGCTTTTCATACTCATGAAAAGAAGAAAGCGCAAGCGCTTCGTATTGAGAATAATTCTGCATAAGCATAATAATATATTCAACATAATCCTCAATAGAGGTATTCAATGAAAAACACCGGCCATTCACACCATTTTTTATAATCGTTTCGATGCCTCCGACATTCGAAGATATGCAAGGCAATCCGAACGCATTTGCTTCACAAAATACAATACCGTAGGCTTCTGCGCGCGAAGGGACAAATAAAAAATGAGATTCTGATAAAAGTTTTTTTATTTTCATTAATCCATCTGTGGTTTTTTTGGAAATAACACCATGAAAATAAATATAATTTGGGATGTGTAATCTTTCAGGGGGAGCACATCCTACAATATTTAATTCGACTTGAAATCCCGCGCGATGGATTGCTTTCGCGACACGATAGGCAATTTCTCCACCTTTGCGATCCCAATCTTTTCCGATAAATAATAATTTAATCGATTGTCGAGATCGTAATTTTAAAAATCGCATCACATCATCTTTCGTGTGATCACAATGAAAATTTGCGCCAAACGGAACTACTTTAACTTTTTCTTTTGAAAGCCCATAACATTGAATGGCGACATTTGCCGCCCAATCCGAAGAAAATATCGCAAGTCTCAAACGACCTAGACATTCTTGTGTCATTTCATGTCCCTGTTGGATTGAGCTTTCCGAATGTCTGGTGAATCCCGGATAAAAACGTGATAAACCTGCGTATAATGCATCGGTCCAAAGTATGAGAGGCGTTTTTCCATTGAAATAAGCGATGGGATTTATTTGCGGTGCAATAATCACATCTAGAGGAATTTCAGCAATTTTCCGTTCAAGTTGTAACGAATATTTTTTTGCGGCGACACAATTAAATCTTGGACTTTCACGTTCCCCATAACGAAATTTTTTCCATAATTGTGTCAATCTAAAATTTATCGGAAGTCGTCTTTTCAGTTTGCCAATATACGAAAAATGAATAAATTGTTTTTTTAAACCATTCGCCATAAAAAAAGGAGTGCCGGACCAATTGTCCACATCCTGTGAATCAAAAGTGGTAGCATAACCAATTTTCATTGAATATTGTATTGTCTCAATAAGGGTAAATTAAAAAAAGTTTTCTTAAATGATGGGATAGTTGAAAAATGATCTATCAATCGTTGATACGCTTTTTCGCCTTCCTGCACTAAATTTTCTTTTGGCATATCATAAAATTTTTTCATCATCATGGCGAGCGCTTCAGGATTTTTTGCTTCAATTAAACAGCCAGTATCACCCAACACTTCCGGTATGCCGTTCGTGTTTGTTGCAATAATGGGAACTTTAGCAATCATCGATTCCAGTAAAACGCGACCAAATGCCTCACGTATTGAGGTTAATACAAATACATCGAATGCCTGTAAAAGATAAGGTGCATTGTCAAGATATCCCGTCAAAACGACATCATTTTGTAAATGTAAACTTTCGATTTGATGTTGAATTTTTTCTTTTAAAACGCCGTCGCCCATAATCACTAATTTGGCATTAGGACAATAAGGCTTTGCCAAAGCAAATCCTTTAATTAATGTATGATGATCTTTGGCTTCCGCCAATCTTGCGAGAATTCCAAAAACAAAATCATTGGAAGAGACACCCAGCTCTTTTCTTGCATCTTCACGTGGAATCATCAAAGGAAGCGTTTCTTCCACGTCCATCATATTATATAAAGTAATAATACGTTCTTTCGGAATGAGAAAAGTATCTTTACGAATATCATCTCGCACGGAATTGGAAACACCGGCGAGCGTAATATTTTTACCAGCAAATAATGCAAAAGTTAATTTACGGCGAATCGAACGGAATGTTTTCATATCCGACATCACAAAAAATAAAGCGGGAATCCGACAAATTTTAGAAATAAATAACATCACAAAACTAGGTTTATAACGATGACAAATGACAACTTGAAATTGTTTTTCCCGTTGTAATTTGAGCATCATGCGAAAAGCATGAAATTTAAGACCTCTCGTCGAAGTTTTTGATGAGTTTAAAAAAATGACATTGTCTGTTAAATGTCTTTTGCGAATCTCATCACTTGGCTCGCCTGCGAGATATACTACCGTCACTTCATATTTTTCGGGATCAAAAATTTTTGTATATTGGTTGTTGGCGGCAATAAAACCGTCAACATAGCTGTGGCCAAAGATGAGAATGTTTTTTTTCATGCGAAAAACCTAAACCCTTAAAGAGTGATATTAAAAGCTAACTTACTTAATTTTGCAAAGGAAATATGTTAGTATGCTTACCGTTTTTAATGAAGGATCGACACAAAGGATCGACACATGAAAGTTACTAAAGCCATTTTTCCAGTGGCGGGTCTCGGGACGCGATTTTTGCCGGCAACCAAAGCAAATCCCAAAGAAATGCTACCGATTGTAGATAAGCCTTTGATTCAATATGCAGTTGAGGAAGCTATTTCCGCTGGAATCACCAAGCTTATTTTCGTCACGAGCAGTAGCAAGCGGGCGATTGAGGATCATTTTGATTCAAACTTTGAGCTGGAGGCAAATTTAAGAGAAAGGGGCAAACAGGATTTGTTAGCTGAAGTGCAGCGTATTTTGCCGGCGGGTATTTCATGTGCGTACATTCGTCAACAATCACCTCAAGGGTTGGGACATGCTGTTTTATGTGCCAAACAGTTTATTTCCAACGAGCCTTTTGCGGTCGTTTTAGCAGATGATTTAATTTCAAGTGAAAAAAAATCCTGTTTGAAACAAATGGTCGAAGTCTATGAAGAAACACATTCCAGCGTTATTGCCATCCAAAAAATTCCTCTTTCAGAAACTAAAAACTATGGGGTGGTTGATGTCGATAAGGATGCAATAGTTGCAAACATTCTTAATATTATTGAAAAACCATCTCCCGAAAAAGCACCTTCTAATTTAGGTGTTGTTGGTCGTTATATTTTAACACCAGCGATTTTTTCATTTCTTGAAAATACCAAAATAGGTTCTGGTGGGGAAATTCAATTAACGGATGCCATCGCACAATTATTACGAGAAGAAAAAATTTCTGGACTACAATTTTCTGGTAAACGTTATGATTGCGGTAACAAATTAGGTTATCTTGAAGCGACGATTGCTTATGCATTAAACCATAAGGAATTGGCAGATGATTTTAAAAATTTATTACGAGAATTTGCGGCATGCCTCCGATGATACAAAGCTCGCGCTTTATTTATTTTATTGCAGGGTTTGTTAGTATTTTACTTTCATGTTGGATTTTCCAGCAAACAGAGCTTATTAACTCCGATGGCGTCTGTTACGTAGAAAGCGCTGCACTCATGAATCAAGGGTTGCATCAAGCCATGCATTTGTGTGGCCAAGCAGAGTGGCCTTTTTATTCTATTTTAATTTTTAGTGTGCATGCTATTACAAATTTTTCTTTTGAAAATTCTGCTTATTTTTTAAATGCATTATTGACGTTGATGTCGGTCTTAATTTTTATTCGTATTGTGGATGTCCTACGCCTCAATAAAAAGGGCAACCTTATTCTTTGGCTTGCGGCATTTGTTATTCTGTTCTCTAATATTTTTAATGATGTCCGGCATTATATTGTTCGTGATCATGGATATTTTTCCTTTTATTTATTAGCGATATTATCTTTGTTACAGTTTTTTCGAAACTATAAATGGTATTACGCACTATGGTGGGGTTTTGCGAGCATCATTGCTATGTTATTTCGCATTGAAGGCGCAGTTTTTTTTGTACTAATCCCAATTATTGCATTTTTCGATGTGAAGTATCCTTTTTTGCACCGTCTAAAATCATTTTTACAATTAAACATTTTTTTGATCGTTTCAGTCATTATTCTTAGTGTGATGTTTTTATTTTACTCCGATGAAGCGTTAGGACGTTTGCGTGAAATCAATTCCAATCATGCATTAATGTTTATAGCTGTTTTTCAAGCGAAATCTGCAGTTTTTAAACAATTTCTTTTCAATCGGCATGCCATGGTTGACCCACACATTATTTTATTTTTTACATTGATCATGTGGTACCTTTACAGTGTGGTAAGCAATGTATCATTTATATATATGATCTTAATCATTTATGCATGGTGTAAGCGGTTGTTAAAAGCGCAACCGATGATGCATGTGGTGATGTGGTCTTATTTATCGTTGAATGTCGCCTTGACTGCCTTGTTTTTAGCAGCTCATATGTTTCTTTCCAAGCGTTATTTGGTCGCAGAATCTCTCGTGCTGATGCTGTGGGTACCTTTTGCACTGGCGGCAATCCTCTCGCAATGGCAATCACGAAAATGGATTGTGATAATCGTTGCAACTTTACTGGCATTTTCTTCCATTGGTGGGTTGGTTGAATTTGGTTATTCAAAACGATATATTCGTGACGCAGGGAATTGGTTGCAACAACACGTACCCGCCAATGCAAAACTTTATACGAATGATTTTTTAATAAAATATTACTCGAAGCATTTCGGCAATGATATTTTTGCAAATATTTCAGATGCTAAAATCGATGTAGAAAATTATGATTATATTGCTATTCGGCAAAATAAAAAGAACAAAAAAACACAGCAAATACCTTTAGAACCCATACAAACTTTTCAAAATTCACGTGGAGATCAAGTCATTATATATAGGAGATAGCTTTTGAATATTACAATAATAGGCGCAGGCTATGTCGGTTTAGTTGCTAGTGCCTGTTTTGCGAGTAAAGGACATACTGTTACTTGTGTCGACCATGATGAAGTGAAAATTCATCTTTTACAACAAAATAAAATTCCCATTTATGAATCACATTTGGATTCCCTATTAAAAACATTTCCCGTGCAATTTCAGACTTCTTTGTCTACGTTATCTATAAAACAAGATGTCATCATGATTGCTGTCGGCACGAGAGATGTACTAGATGTTGCATTGGCTATCGGAAATTTTTTAACGGGTGAGTGTGTTATTGTCAATAAATCGACGGTACCTGTCGGCACCACAGAAAAAATTCAAGAAATCATCGCATTGCAACTTAAAAATCGTGGTCTTAATTTTTCTTTTGATGTGGTGAGTAATCCTGAATTTTTGCGCGAAGGACATGCCATTGCCGATTTTCTGCATCCAGATCGCATTATTTTGGGATTGTCTTCTGAAGGCGCAAAGTTAGTCATGCTAGCATTATATGCTTCATTTGTTCATCCCGATAAAATTTATATCATGAATACCAAAGACGCAGAAATGACAAAATATGCAACGAATGCAATGCTTGCTGCCCGAATTTCATTTATCAATGAAATGGCTAATTTATGCGATGAAGTTGGGGTGGATATAGAAAATGTTTGTTTAGGCCTTGGGGCTGATTCTCGAATTGGGAATTTATTTCTGGATCCAGGGTGTGGATATGGCGGATCTTGCTTCCCGAAAGATGTGAAGGCGCTCATCCAAATGGCTGAAAAAAAGGGAGTAGAGCCCTGCGTTTTAAAAGCCATTGAACGAAGAAATGAGATCCAAAAATGTATTTTAGTGAATAAAATTATTCAATATTTTGGTGAAAATCTCTCGGGTTTGACTTTTGGCGTGTGGGGGTTATCTTTCAAACCAGAAACCGATGACATGCGCGAAGCGTCATCTTTGACCCTTTTAAAAAATCTTTTGGACCGAAAAGCAGAAGTGCAAGCTTTTGATCCGATTGCGATGTCAAAGGCAAAGTCTTTTTTACCAAAAGATTGGTTTCAGTCTAAGCGGTTTCATTTGGTGGCAGATCCATATGATGCTTTACAGGCTGCAGATGCGCTTGTGTTGGTCACTGAATGGGAAATTTTTTCTACACTCAATTTTGATAAAATGAAAAACCATATGCGTCGTCATGTGATTTTTGATGGTCGCAATTATTACAATCCCGAACAATGCCGGCGCGCGAATTTTATCTATCATGGGATTGGTCGAGGAACATTAAATTAACGTCAGTTCGATATAAGAAATTTGATAAAAAACATCAAATTTCTTTGTTGATAAACTGACGTGTAGCATGGATCCCGGACAAACAAAAAGCGTTTTCCGGGATAACGACTCTTCTGACATAAGCACGATGTGCTTATGTCGAATTCACGTTAATTAATGCGAATTATAATATTTTTTTATTTACTAACTCCTAAAAATGAATTATATTTGCCCACAAGATAGACCATATTTTTTACTCTTTCAACAAGAGTAAATGATTATTAATTTCCAAAATTTATGGTTTAATGTTAAGATTATTTTAAGTTGGTTAAAAAGTGATACAGGAATGATAAGACAAAGAACCTTAAAAAACGTCATTAAGGCGACAGGAATTACACTACATGGTGGGGAACGCGCAGAATTAACCTTATGTCCCGCGCCACCCGATACAGGGATTGTATTTCAGCGTATTGATATTGATCCTATCGTTGAAATTCCGGCAAGGGCAAGTTATGTGGGCGATACCACGCTTTCGACTTCTTTGATTAAGAATGGCGTCCGCGTTGCGACCGTCGAGCATTTGCTATCCGCATTAGCTGGACTTGGGATTGATAATGCTTACGTTCATGTGACCGCTTCAGAAATTCCTATTATGGATGGCAGTGCTGCTCCTTTCGTATTCTTGGTGCAATCTGCTGGGATTCAAGAGCAAAATGCGCCTAAACGTTTTATTCGTATTAAACACAGGGTTAAAGTTCAAGATGGCGATAAGTGGGCATGTTTTGAGCCATTTGAAGGATTCAAAGTGACTTTCTCCATTGAATTTGATCATCCTGTTTTTAAATCCCATAGCAAAACGGCAACTTTAGACTTCTCTAGCACTTCTTATGTCAAAGAAGTCAGCCGCGCTCGTACTTTTGGATTTAAATCCGACTTCGAACGCTTACGTGCAATGAATTTAGCCCGTGGCGCAAGTCTCGATAATGCCGTTGCAGTTGATGATTTTCGTGTATTAAATGAAGAAGGTTTGCGTTATGAAGATGAGTTTGTTAAACATAAAATCTTGGACGCGATCGGCGATCTTTATTTGTTAGGTTCTAGTTTAATTGGAGCCTTCAACGGCTATAAATCAGGACATGCGTTAAATAATACTTTATTACGCAAATTATTAGAAAGAGAAGAAGCTTGGGAATATGTGACATTTGATGATCCCCGTGAGGCGCCTATTTCTTATCTCAGACCAATTCTTGCATTCGTCGAGTCTTAAAATTCTAAAGAGCCCGGTGAGAATTTCAATCATTACCGGGCTTTTGCTCAAAAGTTGATCCTCCTAAACATTTCCTCTTAAAAAACCCTGATATAATTAGAGTGTATATATACTACATATCGTCTAATGATTGGGGAGACATGATGCAAACCAATCTCAAAAAAATACTCGTTGTTGATGATAATCCAGCAATTCATGATGATTTTAGGAAGATATTTAATAAAAAAAATATCAATGAACTGGATCAAATGGAAGCGGAGCTTTTTGATAAAAAAAACGAGGAAGTGAAAAAAGTAACAAAATATATCATTGATTGCGCTTTCCAAGGACAGGCAGCTTTAGAGTTAGTCAAAAAATCAGTGGAAAATGCAGAACCTTATTCACTTGCATTTATCGACGCACGGATGCCGCCGGGGTGGGATGGTATCCAAACCATCAAAAAAATCTGGGAAGTCGATGCGCATATTCAAGTCGTCATTTGTACCGCTTTTGCCGATTACACATGGCAAGAAATTAGTGATGAATTACAAAATTCAGATAACTTTTTAATTTTAAAAAAACCTTTTGATATTAATGAAATTCGCCAATTAGTCGCAGCACTCACTAAAAAATGGGAACTTCGAGGCGAAGTGCAATATCAATTAGATCATTTAAAAACAGAAGTGGATTCGCGAACCGCCGACCTTGCTTTATCGCTTTCTTTGACCAAAGCCGCATTGGAATCCACGCCAGAAGGAATTGTGGTGATTGGAAATCAAGAGTTAAGTATGTTTAATAATATATTTTTGAAAATGTGGAAACTTTCAAAAGAAGACATGAAGGATAAAAAAGCGAATGATATTTATCAATATATGGCAGATCAAGTTGAAAATTCCGAATTATTTTTGAAATCGATTAAAATGCTCGCCGAGAGCAATGATACTACCAAAATGATGGATATTTGGCAGTTAAAATCAGGAAATATTTATGAATTACATGTGAAACCACAATATTTGAATAAAAAAATTATCGGTTTTGTGCTCAGCTGTCGTGATGTAACACATTCAAAAAAATTAGAAGAACAATTATTATATCAGTCTACTCATGATAGTTTAACAGAATTACCTAATCGCATTTTGTTAAGAGATAGAATTGCTGAAGGCATTCATCATGCGCAATTTAAAAAAAATCATCTCGCTGTTTTGATATTGGATTTGGATAATTTTAAAGAAATTAATGATAAATTTGGACATGATGCGGGAGATGAATTATTAAAACAAATTGGCGGGAGATTAAATGAAGCGACAAGAAAAATTGATACGGTGGTACGTTTAGGTGGTGATGAATTTGTCATTTTATTAACGGAGCTTGCACGAGCAGAGGATGCCATTGTAAAAGCCAAAGAGCTCCTTCAAAAATTTAACCATACATTCCAAATTCTTGATCATACGCTTGTCGTGTCAATCAGTATTGGGATTAGTTATTATCCAGAAGACGGCCTTGACGCCAATACATTATTAAAAAGTGCTGATGCTGCTTTATATCATGCAAAAAAATTGGGGAAAAATACCTTTCAAGTTTACATGTCGGAGTACAATCAACAATTATTACGCCGTGCAGAATTAAATGCGGAATTAATGCAAGCGTTAGGAAAGAATCAATTCATTCTAAATTATCAGCCGATTTTTGATGTTAGCACCAATAAAATTATTGGATTTGAAATATTGCTGCGTTGGCAACATCCATCTCTTGGTATCATTTTTCCAGAAAAATTCATCACGCTTGCAGAAGAAACTGGATTAATTGCACCGATTGGTGAATGGATATTATTGGAAGCATGCAAACAAATTAAATTGTGGCAAGTAGAATATGATGAGACATTGCGGATTGCAGTCAATATTAGTAAATATCAATTTATGCAAAAAAACTTTTTAGAAATGGTAAAAAATGTAATCGCGGAAACAAAAATTTTGCCGAGCGCGTTAGAATTAGAACTAACAGAAAATATCGTATTTGAAACTACTAATGCAACACTTCAAAAATTGGAACAATTAAAAAAATTTGGTGTTCGCTTATCTATTGATGACTTTGGTATGGGAAATTTAAATTTTTCCTATATGAAATGGTTGTCATTCGACAAGATCAAAATCGATAAAAGTTTTATTAATGGTGTTACTAATGATAAATACGATGAAGTTATCGTGGAAGCTATCATTGGAATTACGCAAAAATTAAATATAGAAATATTGGCAGAAGGCGTTGAAACGGAAGATCAATTACAATTTTTAAAAGAACATAAAGTAAATCAAGTACAAGGATATTATTTTAGTCCTCCTGTTAATATTGATGTTTGCGAAGATATGCTCGAACAACAAAAAGTAATTAACGAGAAAATATAATATGAAACTCAGCAATAAAGTATTGATTACATTTAGTGTGATATGGATCATCTTTCTTGGGATAGTCTATATTATTGGTTATCAATATTTTATGAGAAGTTATCTCAATATAGAAAAGTCAGAAATAGAAAAAAATGTTAACCGATATCATCAATATGTGAATGAAATTTTACACGCGCAAGGTGCGCAAGCTGTGGATTGGGGATATTGGAATGATGCCTATGAATATTTGGAAAATAAAAATAAAGATTTTATCGATCATAATATCGATTATTCAACATTGGCGAATTTAAGTATTAATTTAGTTTTGTATGTAAATACGCAAGGAAAAATTATCTATGGTACTGGTGCTGATTATACAAAAGAAGCTCTCGTACCTTACACCAAAGACATTGAGAAATATTTAAGTCCAGACAGCGTATTGGTAAAACATACCGATCCTATCAAAAGTTTTACAGGTTTAGTTAATTTACCTTCGGGTCTTATGCTGATTGCGGCAGCACCAGTGTCTTATTCGTTAAATGGTGTGACAAAACCTATTAACGGCGCCGTAATTGTTGGCAGATATTTTTCACAAGATTTGTTAGATAAAACCGCAAAGGCAATTAGTATTCCACTTTTAATTTATACCGTTAATCACATCAATGGAAATACATCACTTTCATCAATTTTTCAATTCTTGATTGCGAATAATAAAAACTACATCGATCTCGTTAATAGTCAAACAGCGCATGTCTATACGCTTTTTCGAGATATCAATCAAAAGCCGATAGGGATGGTCGAGCTTTTTGTGTCAAGAGATATTTATAACGCGGGAGTTAAAGCGACGAATTATTATTTAACTATTTTTCTAACCTTGGGTTTCATATCAGGTATTTTAATATGGTTTTTATTAAAATCTTTAGTGTTAATTCGATTAGAAGATTTAAATAAAAAAATAATGAAAATTAGTGAAAGCAAAGATTATAGGCATCGCATTGAAGTTTCCTATCATGATGAAATATCATATCTTGCGAAACATTTTAATCATATGATGCAAACCATTCAACATTCGCATGGACAGCTTTCTCATCAAGTGCAATTGTTGCAAGAATCAGAAATGCAACTTGAAAAGTTGAATGCTACATTAAAAGAAGAAATTAATGAGCGTAAACTGGCGGAAGAAAAGATATCCGCATTGCAAAGTAAGCTTTTGCTTGCGGCGCGTCGCGCTGGAATGGCAGATATTGCAAACGGCGTTTTGCATAATGTGGGAAATATTTTAAATAGCGTTGCAACAAGTATTGGAGTCATTCGAGAAAGATCTAGCGATGATAAAATTACAAAAGTCGAAAAAATTGTCGATTTATTACTTCAGCAAAATGATATAGGAAAATTTTTTAGTGAAGATCCCAAAGCAAAAAATATTCCCAATTATCTTTCAATGATTGCAAAATCACTACAAGAAGACAAAAATTTAATTTTAGATGAAATTTTAATTTTAGATAAAAATATTGATGTGATAAAAAATGTAGTAACGAGTCAACAATCTGCAAGTGAATCGATTGGCATTGTTGAGAAAGTGAATCTTGCGAATCTCATTGACGATGCCTTGTCGGTAAATAAATTTATTTATGAAAAATCTGATATTAAAATCATACGCGATTATGATGATAATAAAACTATTTTAATCGATCGCGTGAAATTATTGCATATTATCGTGAATTTTATCAAAAATGGTATTGAGTCAGTACTTTCCAACAATAATAATCATAAAGTCATTATTATACGCACTGAAAATGTTGATGTAGATCATATCATGATACAAGTAGAAGATAATGGTATCGGTATAATACCCGAACATTTAGACAAGATTTTCTCATTTGGTTTTACGACCAAAAAAACAGGACATGGTTTTGGAATGCATACCAGTGCGAATTTTGCGGGTGAGATTAATGGTAGAATATTTGCGGAAAGCAAGGGCTTGAATAAAGGCGCTTTAATGACGTTGATATTACCTATAACACCCGAGAAAAAAACTGCAGATGTATCAAAGACTGAGTTGCCGTCCTCTGTGCCATCTTGAGCGATGACGGATCATCGCTCAGGATATCATTAATTATCCGTTATTTTTTTCAAAATATGTTGTAATTTCTTATCATCAATTTTATCCGCAATTTCACTCACTTTTAATTTAGCATTCGCGCTTAATTTTTTTTGTGCGACACGTGGTTTACGTTTTGGATGAGGGGTATAGGAAGGATGTACTTTGCAACAAATCGCTTTCAAATTTTTTAAATCAGGATAAGCCCGTAATAAAGGCAATAATTGCGGAACATAAAAACGAATACGTGTGAGCCAGAGAGGATTATCCGCGATGACAATGCACTGATTATCAATTAAGTTGACTATTTGGCAATGATCAGCAATATGCGCATCGCTGCCTAAACTTTCTCTTAGATAGGCATTCCATTTTTTTAATTGATTTAATTTGGTTAATAAGGGACCAAGGGTATTGTTGCTTTCATTCATAAACTTTTGAATAGTCATGAAAATATTTTAAAGGGAACATGAGTAGAAATACAGAAAAAGTTAGGTTAGAATCCACAAGCTATAAAAATTCCTACGAGGAGTACTCATGAAGCGTTTATTATTCTTATTCTCTGCATTATTGGTTTCAACATTTGCTTTTGCCGATGCACAAATTTTAATTTCCTCTGTTCCACAGCCTAAAGAAATCATCGTGGCTCCTCATGGCTACGCGTCTTGTCGAATGGTGCCTGCTGGCTTCCAGCATGGCGTTTGGCGCGATCAGCACCGTGTTTGTCAGTATAATGGTGGAAGGGCCAGAGGCACCTGGATTTCAGGTTATTGGACATGCTCAAAATTTAAGCATCATCATTGTGCCTATTGGGCATGGGAACCCAGCCGTTGGGAAGGTCGTCATGCGGAGTTCTATGGACAGCCTGTTCCTCCACCTCCGCCGCATTATGCGCATGGCGGTAAACCCCATTATTATCAATAATTTTCACAGCAGTTCCCGCTAAGAGCGCGGGAACTGCTTCCTTTTATATATGAGCAATCCGAAGTGAATTCGGATTTGCTCACTTAGAGGGGAGAATCGCGATTCTCCCCTCTAAGAACACCCCATCGCGAAAAGTTAGCGTGAACAGCTGTAATTTTCAAATTAAAAAGGGCATTGTTAAAATTTCACTGCCCTTTTATTTCAAGATAACCGTTTGACTTTTATTACAAAGTAGGTAATGCTTCCAGACTATTTTTCCACTTTTAGTCGACATTGGACCTATGCTAAATCGAATTTTTACAAGTGTTTTTGGTAATCGAAATCAACGTGTTTTAAAAAATTTATGGAAGATCGTTGATAAAATTAATGCGTTAGAACCTTCTATTTCTGCACTTTCTGATACGGAACTGAAAGCCAAAACCGAGGAATTTCGAGAACGCTTGAAAAAAGGCGCAACACTCGAAAGTTTATTGCCCGAAGTTTTTGCGGTCGTTCGTGAAGCAGGCAAACGTACACTGAATATGCGGCACTTTGATGTGCAATTATTGGGTGGGATGGTGCTTCATGGTGGTAATATCGCTGAAATGCGCACCGGCGAAGGTAAAACGTTAGTCGAGACGCTCGCCGCTTATCTTAATGCCTTGAGTGGAAAAGGCGTTCACATTATCACAGTTAATGATTACCTTGCAAAACGCGATGCGGAATGGATGAGTCCCATCTATAGTTTTTTAGGATTAACGACAGGCGTCGTGGTTTCCAATATGACACCGCAAGAAAAACAAGCCGCGTATGCATGTGACATTACCTATGGCACAAATAATGAATTTGGTTTTGATTATCTACGCGATAATATGGCGTTTAGTATGGCTGACAAAGTGCAACGTCCCTTGCATTATGCCATCGTGGATGAAGTAGACTCTATCTTAATTGATGAAGCAAGAACCCCGCTCATTATTTCTGGCGCTGCAGAAAATAGCACCGAATTGTATCTCGCGGTGAATAAGCTTATTCCGCAATTAAAAAAACAACTCGAAAAAGATGGGCCAGGGGATTATTCCGTCGATGAAAAATCGAAGCAAGCTTATCTTTCAGAAGAAGGTCATCAACGAGTCGAAGAATTATTCTTAAAATCAGGACTGATTCAAGAAAATGAAAGTTTATATGATGCGAATAATATTATGTTAATGCATCATTTAAATGCGGGATTGCGTGCGCATGCACTTTTCCAGCGTGATATTGATTATATCGTGCAAAATGGCGAAGTGGTGATTGTGGACGAACATACGGGACGCACGATGCCAGGTCGTCGTTGGTCAGACGGTTTGCATCAAGCGGTAGAAGCAAAAGAAGGTGTGCAAATTCGACAAGAAAATCAAACGCTCGCTTCCATTACTTTTCAAAACTACTTTCGTATTTACGAAAAATTGGCAGGGATGACCGGTACTGCTGATACGGAAGCTTACGAATTTCAACAAATTTATGGTTTAGAAGTGGTTGTGTTACCGACCAATATGCCAATGGTACGTAATGATCAACCCGATTTTGTTTTTATGTCAGCGGAAGAAAAATTTAATGCGATTGTTGAAGATATTCAAAAAGTTCGTGTAACGGGACAACCTATTTTGGTTGGGACGACTTCTATCGAAACTTCCGAATATCTTTCGAATCTGTTAAACAAATTGAAAATTCCACATAATGTCTTAAATGCAAAATTCCATGAAAAAGAAGCGCATGTTATTGCGGAAGCAGGGCGTCCTGGTACCGTGACGATTGCAACGAACATGGCAGGAAGGGGTACTGATATCGTGCTCGGTGGAAGTCTGAAAGCCGAACTTAAACAACTAGAAAATCCTTCACCCGAGGAAATAAAAAAACGTACCGAAGATTGGCAAAAAAGACATGATGACGTCATTAAAGCGGGCGGTTTGTATGTATTAGGCACGGAAAGACATGAATCACGCCGTATCGACAATCAATTACGTGGTCGTTCCGGTCGACAAGGCGATCCTGGCAAATCACGTTTTTACCTTTCTCTCGCGGATAATTTGTTACGCATTTTCGGTGGCGATCGCCTTACCAATATTATGAGACGCATTGGAATGGAAAAGGGTGTCGCGCTCGAATCACGCATATTAAGCAACAGTATCGAAAACGCGCAACGCAAAGTAGAAGCCCATAATTTCGATATTCGTAAACAATTATTAGAATACGATGATGTGGCGAACGAACAACGTAAAGTCATTTATCGTCAGCGTGATGAATTATTAACGGCAGATAGTATTGCAGATACGATCGACGCCGTACAAAAACAAGTGATTGATAATGTCATTAATTTTTATATTCCGCCACAAAGTTTAGAAGAACAATGGGATATTCAAGGATTAGAAAAAAAGCTGGCGCAAGATTTCAATGCGTCCCTACCTATTCAAGAATGGTTAGATAAAGAAGAAGGATTGCACGAAGAAAATTTACGCGAGCGCATATTCGATAAAATTAGAACCGCCTATGTGGATAAACAAAAAGATCTCGAGCCAAATGTCATGCGTCAATTCGAAAAAGCGGTCATGTTGCAGACACTTGATAATTTTTGGCGAGAACATTTAGCGGCGATGGATTATTTACGTCAAGGCATTCATTTACGTGGTTATGCGCAAAAAAATCCAAAGCAAGAATATAAACGTGAGTCTTTCGACTTGTTCGTCGCATTACTGGAACGTGTGAACAATGAAGTCATTTCCGTGTTAAGCAAATTTGAAGTACGAAAAGAAGAAGATGTCGCGGAAATGGAAGCAAAACGACGTAATGTTGCAAATTTCAATATGCAGTATGAGCATGCAGCTTTTGCAGCAGATAATCAAGATGAAGAAAATATAGAATCCAACGTGGTTCCCATAGGTGCACGAAATGCACCTAAAGTAGGCCGCAACAACCCATGTCCTTGTGGTTCTGGCAAAAAATTCAAGCAGTGTCATGGTAGTTTGTCCTAATGCATGTTGCGGTAGGGTTGGTATTCAATGAAGCAGGGAAGATTTTAATCGCGAAACGTCCACCGCATAAATTTAAAGGCGGACTTTGGGAATTTCCGGGTGGGAAAGTGGAGGCGGGAGAAACTCCTCTGCAAGCTTTGCAGCGTGAGTTTTTGGAAGAAGTCGGAATTCATGTCATGCTTGCAGATCCATGGATGCAAATATCTTCCCATGTTTTTCTCGATATTTATCAAATAAAAAAATATTCGGGCGAAGCCTTTGGTCGAGAAAACCAAGAGATTTTATGGGTGAATATTGCTGAACTTTCGCAATTTACTTTTCCGGATGAGAATCAGTTGATTATTGATAAATTGAATTCTGTCGAATCTTAATGACGTCGTCCCGCGGCTTGTCCGCGGGATCCAGTGACAGCATCTATGCAGCTCTGGATCCCGCGAATAAATCGCGGGACGACGGGTTATGAGTCACGAATGATCTTCTTCAACTTTTTTCGAAAACTGCAACTTCAACAGCCTGATACATTCTTCATTTAATAATTTTGTACGTTCAGCAGTCGATGCTTCAGTGTAACAACGCAATTCACTGGCATTTCCAGAAGGACGTAAGTGTATAATTTCGCCATTGTCATAATAAATTCTGAGGCCATCTAAAACTTCTGTTTTTTCGACAGAGGCTTTAATTTTAAAAAAATCTTTTTTTCTAATGTTATGCGCCAATTTAGCTAAAAAAGCATGGCTTTGTTCAGATGGAATATCATGAATACTTTGACTTTCGGTGTACAAACGCGTGTGTTTTTGGACTAATTCAGAAATGGTTAGCTTAGATTTTTTGGCGTGTGTAATGATGGTTAATAAGGAAATAAGACTATCACGCGTGGGTAGCGCTTTTAAAATTTTACCTTCCGTATAAAAATCGGTACCAATGAGTACCCCCCCATTTGCTTCATAACCAATAATACGGCCTTTTCCATCATTAATCAGGTTATTTATTTTTTCAATAATATAAGGTGAGCCTATTTTGGTGCGGTAGATTTCTTTAAATTGTCGGATATATTCAACGGAACTATTACTGGTATAAGGCGTGACGACAAAATTTGCCTGTAAAATAAGTGCGGTTAACATTCCAATAATATCACCGCGGAGCCATTGTCCATGTTCATCCGTCAGCATGGGCCGATCACCATCGCCATCGGTTGAAACAATTAAATCGAGTTTGTACTCCTCAATATATTTTTTTGCGATATCTTTTTCATGTTTGGTTAAAGCTTCGGTATCTATAGAATGAAATGTATCCGTTTTTCCAAAAACATATATTGTTGCGCCGAGTTTTTGAAAAATATCGGCAAGCGTTTCTAAAGCGACACTCGAATGCGCATACATTCCAATTTTTAATTTACTTAGTGCATCAGTCGAAAAAAATTGCAAATAGCGTTCGGCATATAAATGATAAGCAAAAGGAACAGTTTCTAGTTGATTATTTGATAATTGTAAAAGCGCATGATTTTCATCAAACAAGGAACGATCAATCGTAATACTCTGTTCCATAATTGCTTTTTCGTCGGATTTTAAAATTTCTCCATCCGCTTTATAAAATTTAATACCATTCATGTTAGAGGGAATGTGACTTCCTGTTACGATTAATCCTGCGGTTTTTTTATGTAAACAATAATTGGCAAGAGCAGGTGTTGGGATTTTTCCTACATTTTCTACTTTTAAACCTTTGCTCTCTATCGCTCCCTGAATCACTTTTAGAATATGATCGGTATTGACTCTTAGATCTCCTGCGATAATGATAGTCTGATCCGGTGTGAGTTTTTTTATATTTTCTAAGTAATGCAAAAAAGCAAGCGTATATACGTAGCATATTTTATCGGTTAAATGACTATTCAGCCCCCGAATACCACTGGTGCCAAATTTTACTTTTGTTTTTTCTGCGAATTCTTGTAACAGAATGGTTTCCAATTTTGTTTTTAACATTGAATTCCCCAATTATTCCTGTGATTGTTGAAATTTACTAATCCCATGTTCTGTTTTGTCCCAGTAGCTTGGATTAAAAAATAATTGATAAAGTGCACGATAGCTTGCAAGGGACATTAAGAGCCAATAGATTGGTGCGGTAATTGCTGATAAAAGTAAAGCATATTTTTTTCTTCTTAAAATTCCTAAAACATTAAGAATGACTACGCCGAGTGTGCCAACAATAAAATTAAACCAGGCAAGATGAATGATATATTCTGGGAATAAATAGGATAAATTGGAAGGAGATGGTAGTAACAAAATAAAAAATATCACCCACAAAATTAAAATACTTAAATTACTGACAATGGTCCCTCCAACAAATAATATAAAACCTATTAAACCTGGCGTGCCAATGGCGCGCCATAGTTGAAAAGGATTTCGCATATGAACGATAAAAGTTTGCATGTAACCTTTTACCCAACGCGTTCTTTGTTTTAACCAATTGAGTAATTGACAATTGGCTTCTTCATAAGTCGTCGAAGGAATAACCCGCGCTGTATATCCCAGTCTTGCAAGGCGAATTCCAATATCCGCATCTTCTGCGACATTGTAAGGATCCCATGCATCGATTTTTTTTAAGATCGATGTTTTAAAATGATTACTGGTACCGCCAAGCGGTATTGGCGTCCGTAAATGTTCTAAGGCAGGTAATAACAAGTCAAACCAATAAGTGTATTCAATGCTAAACATTCGCGTGAGCCAATTTTCATTTGCATTAAAAAAATTTAATCTTCCTTGTACGCAAGCTAAATTTGAATCCTTGTGTTGCATAAAACTGGCGAGAGCAATGTACAATTGATTGGGATCCGGTTTATCTTCTGCATCATATAATGTTAAATATTCGCCCCGCGCAAATTTCAAGCCATAATTACAGGCTTTGGCTTTAGTGCGGGGCTCACCAATCGGAATATAAATCAATTCACAATAAGAAGGTAAACTTAGTGATTTTAATATTTCAATGGTACTTTCGTCATCTTGTTCAATGAGGATTTTTACGTCAAGTTTATGTTTAGGATATTGCAAGTGACGAATGCTACGAAATAAAGTCGCTAACACCATTTTTTTTTCTTTATAAAGCGGGATGAAAATAGTATAAATCGGTAAATCACGTTTAGGTATTTTTAAATTTTCTGATAAATCTGTTTTATGTTTTATAAATAACGCTATCGTTGCTAGACTCACTTTATAAATTAAAATAAAAGATAAAGTAAATGTTAAAATGATATTTACTTTAATAAAAAATTGAATAGGATTTCGATACAAAAAATATAAACATCCAATAAAAAAAACAATCAGTAATATTTTTTGAAAGCGTGAAAAAGTATTTTTAGCACTAAATGTCTTGTTAGAATTGATTAAAGTATTGATAGCGTTGTCTAAATAATTATTACTAAATCTTTTTTGCAAAGTCCATAAAATATCAAATTTAGGCGTACATACAATGTGTGTGTCCGTACCCCAATGAGAATAAATAAATTCAATCGTTTCTAAAGATACATTGCTGGTTGCGATTATATTTTCTTTGACAGGAATACACATTTTTTCGATATAAATATCGTGATCTTTTTCCGTCAATAATGTTAAATCGACGGGATTTTTTATTAAATCGATACATTCCATTCCATAATGTTGCGCAAGGGTTCGATAATAATCAATGGAACGCATGTTGCTAATAGCAAATAAAATATCTCCTAGCTGGCCGCCGTTTTCTGATTGCAATTGTAATGCTTCATCAATATTCTCTTGTGTTGCGAGATTTCGATGAATAAAAAATTGGCCTAATTTCATGTAAATCCTTAAAATTTAAACCAAGGGGCCAAAAAGGCTGAAGTACCTTTCCCTACATTTTTTCCACCGACATCTTGCGACATGCCGACTTGTATTCCAATGCTTTTTGTAAACCAATATACGACGCTCGAACTTAAGGTATACAAATTATAAGGTGCGCCGGAAGGCTTATCAAAGTGGTCGAGACTTAAGGTGTTAAAGCTTTGCATTAAAATCCAAAACGTATCGTCATCGAATTTAACACCACCTTCGAAATTGATTTGTGCGAGATTGCCCGCATTGAATCGTTCCACAATGCCGGTGAGAGAACCAATAAACCATGAAATTGTTTTTTTCTCATTTTGTCCACTGGCGCCAAATAATACAGATTGTCCCATATTTAAGTGACTGTTGGATGCTGGAATATTGAACTGTACCCCTGCGCCTAGTGCATCCACAAAAGCTTGAAACGAAATGACTTTCGAATCACCGGACCACATCAAATAACGCCCGAATAACGAGTTGTCGTAGTCCCCAGTTTGCGTTCCATTGGCATTGGTATGACTTTGGAGGCCTGATGCGTAAAAGCCTACAGTGAGCTTGTCATAGAGCCCATATTCCACGTAATTGGAAAGTTCCCATTTTTTGTAAACGGGTGAGCTTTGTTGATCTCCGCTGCTATTCCAAAACTGGTTACTTTCGTACCTGCGGACGCCAAAAATATCCAATCCTTGGCCTTTTTCTTGCACCCAAGCGCCTGCATAAGAAAGCGCTGGAAAAATGAAATAAAACAACCACAAAAGTAGTACTATTTTGCGCATATTTGGAAAAGTCCTTTTTATCCCAACCAGCATTTTACCATAATTATCTAATTAATCAGTGAGATAGTGATGGATTAAAATAATACAGAAAGTATTGATCTATCCAATAATTAAGCTAAACTTAAGATATATGGTTAATAATTAGTCAATAAACGTTAGTTGGCTAATTTAAAGGCAGGATGTGCTTATGATGTTTCAACCGAAACAAGGGGTGGTGAAAAAAGTTAAAGGAAACGTCAAACTTTCAAATTCGCTCGGCCAAACTTATTCCCTTAAAAAAGGCGATATTTTAAATATTGGCGATACTATTTTAAAAAAAGAAACGTATTCTAATCTAAAAATAAAATTTAGTAACGGAAAAAAAGTGAAGTTGGATCCCCGCAAAAATGTCATTCACCTCGCTGACATTATGTCAAAAGCTTATAAAAATGAATTAACGCACGATATCAGTCATCATTTATATGAGAAAGAGCCGACATATAGTGCTAAACATACTTTTAGTTTGGGTGAAAAATTAATTTTAGGTGTATTACTGTTTGGCTTGATTGTGGGCGGGTTTTTTAATTTTCCTACAGGGTTATTTTGGTTAAATGCCATTTTAGTTACCGTCACGCTAGGAATTTGGGTTTATAAATTTTTATTAAGTACGGTAAGTTTTTCTATACCTTTAAAAAATTATTCGGAGAAATTTTATGTGGATATCGAGGATAATAATTTACCCATTTATACTATTCTCATTCCTTTATATAAAGAAAAAGAGGTGACAATTAGATTTCTTTTGCAGGCATTGGATCAATTAGATTATCCACGCGATAAATTGGATTTAAAACTCATTCTTGAATCGGATGATATAAAAACAAAAGAAATGATTGAAACAATCAATCATCCATTACGATTTCAAATGTTAGTGGTACCCGACGGTACTCCACGTACGAAAGCGAGAGCGTGTAATTATGGATTAGAATTTGCATTAGGCGAACTCATTACTATTTTTGATGCAGAGGATCGGCCCGATCCTGATCAATTAAAAAAAGCCTATTATGATTTTCAACAGCATGAAGACAAGTTGATTTGTTTACAAGCCGCGCTTAATTTTTATAATGCCAATGAAAATACGCTCACTCGTATGTTCACTTTAGAATATACATTTTTATTTGATTTATTATTACCTGCGCTCAATGATTTAAATTTACCAATTCCTTTAGGTGGTACGAGTAATCATTTCAAAACTAAAATGTTACGAAAATTAGGTGGTTGGGATCCTTTTAATGTGACAGAAGATGCGGATTTAGGTATGCGAATTCATAATTGGGGATATCGCGTAGGCACTTTGTACTCCACGACTTATGAAGAAGCCAACTGCCATCTTTTTAATTGGTTTAAACAACGCACGCGTTGGATAAAAGGTTATATGCAAACCTATCTTGTTTATATGCGGAATCCACTCGAATTTATGAAGCAGACTGGTTTACAAGGGTTTATGAGTTTTCAGTTTATTATTGGTGGGACCGTTTTTGCAAATCTTTGTAATATTCTTTTATGGATAGTTTTTATCGCGACTTATGTAGTGCCACATTCTACCGCATTTATGTTTAATGATACGGTGCTGAATATTGCTTTTTATAATTTTATTGCAGGAAATATCATTTTAATTGGAATTCACGTCATGGCAGCCGCGAGACGTAGATTATATCATTTAATCCCGTATGCGTTTTTAACCCCTTTCTATTGGATATTAATGAGTATTGCGAGTTATATCGCACTATATGAATTAATATTCAATCCCTCATATTGGTACAAAACCGAACATGGTATTAGTGAATATTTGAATAAATCGGCAGCGGGTTAATGAAATAATATGCTAAGGTTTTGTGTTTCATCACCACAAAAAACAAACGCAAAAAATATTAGAAAAAATAGACGCGCTCCCATATAAGAGCGCCGCTTTTCAAATTAGGTAATAGGTTTGCAGGTTATGGTTAGCTCATGGGCTGCACGGGTAACCATATTTCCTGAACATCGTGCTTTATATTTATCTTGATCATCAACACCTAAAATTTCTAGATCGACTAGTTTCACATCTTTGTATTTTTCAAAGGTAAAATTACGATCATAGTCTGTCGTTACAATTTCATAACCTATTGGATTACCATTGTAATACACTTGTATTTTCAGGTTATTATTTTCTAATGGAATTTTTTTAATTGGAGATGAATCAGAATATCTAATCGCATAAGTATATTCAGGTTTTGAAGGAGTGGCGCCTTTAATAACTCTAAAAGAAGGATAAAATTCAATTCCGACAATTTGGATGCCGGCAAAGGCGGGGGTTATAGCTAAAAGACAAGAGAGAGCGAGTAGCTTTTTTATCATGTGAGATTCCTCCGTGATAGAAATCTTACTTGTAGGATAAATTCATTATTTCACAGAAAAAAAAAACCGACAATCTTTGGGTTATTCTTAAGCTTTAATGAAACTTTTACCAATTAATTGTCATGCGTAAGAATTTGTCAGTGATGAAATATAACAATAATGCGAAAATCATGATTGTAATTAATGCAGCAAATAATAGATCAATTTGCATTCTTGCGTTTGCACTTAGCATTAAAAAGCCCAATCCTTGACTTGCCCCAACCCATTCACCAATGATTGCACCCATGGGAGCAATCACGGACGCGACCCGTACACCCGATGCAAATTTTTGTGCCGCGGCTGGAATGCGAATATACCAAAAAATTCGCCATTTTTTTCCGTTCATCATTTTTGCAAGTTCTAGCCAATTTTTATCTGTATTTTTTAATCCATCATAAAATGCACTGGTAATAGGAAAAAATATCATGATGATGGTAATCACAATTTTCGAAGTTAAACCAAATCCAAACCACACAACAAAAAGTGGTGCGATAGCAAAAGTCGGCATGGCTTGACTCATAATTAAAATAGGAAGTAACCATACTGCGAGAGGCCGCCAAAATAACATGAAAATCGCAGTTAAAGTGCCAAATAAAATTCCTAATAATAATCCAACACAGGTTTCAAATATGGTTGGAAGTGCTTCTTTAATAATAAGCATATAATGCATTTTAAAAGCGAGTAAGACTTGAAGAGGGCTTGGCAGAATGTAAGGTTGCAGATCGAAAATGACAATAATCATTTGCCATAAAACAATAAAACTTAATATTGTCAAAATAAGTCTTGTAGCCGTTGCGAAATGCATTGTCATTGCGAGCTCAATTCAGATTCGGTTAAAGTTTTCATTATTTCAGAATAATATTTCATGATTTCAGGATTACTGGTATCTCTCGGTGTTTTCGTATGCAATGTTGAAATAATATGCAACGCTTCAGAATTTTTACCTAATATAAAAATTTCATCAGCCATTCTTAAGGCCTCGAGTGGATCATGCGTCACTAAAAACACCGTACGATCTTTTAATAATTCAACGGTTAATGTTTGTAATTCATATCGGGTAATCGCATCTAATTGCGAAAAAGGTTCGTCCAAGAGAACAATGGGTTTTTCTTCTAATAAGGTACGGACTAATGCAACACGTTGCCGCATTCCTCCAGATAATTGGTGAGGATAATGATATTCAATATTTTTTAATCCGGAACGCTCAAATAATTTTTTTACTTTTGAGACCGTGACGCGAGAAATTTCCCCACGTAATTTTGCGCCTAGCATTGCATTATCCATTGCATTCAACCATGGAAGTAAAATGTCTCCTTGGGCAAGATAAGAAATATTATTTTGTAGAGATAAATCATCAATAATTATTTCACCTGAAAAATGTGTATCTTCTTGATCAAAAGGTATAAGACCTGCAATTAATCGCAATAACGTGGTTTTACCAGAACCGCTTTTCCCCAAAAGACAAGTCAGTTTTCCACCTTGAATGGTCAATTCTAATTGATGAAACAAAGTCGTCTTCTGGAAACGAAGCGTCGCATTACGAATATAGATGTTTGGTGAATTTAGCATTATGATAAAATCATCGTGAAATAAACATTATATCAAAATTTATACAGGAGTGAAACATGGACGCCCGAAAGAAAGAAGAAGTGAAAGATGGAGATGTTGTAAAGAGTGACTCTTCTTATTTTGACGTTGATTTAGATGACAATGTAGAAGATGCAACGCATCGTTTGTTTGTTCCTAAAGAAAAATCTTTTTGGGGATTTTTTTCATATTTTTTTAATTGTTTGTCTCGACATCCCGAAGATGATGCATTTCCAGAATCTGAACATTCATTTGCAGAACCTTTAACACCTTCTTTTTTAGAAGTAAAAAAGAAGTGACGCTATGTTCCTAAACGTAAAACGTCATTGACGACCGCTTGAATTAATAACAGGATTAAGGCAATAAATCCCAAGCGGAAAAAAAGTAATTGTACGCCTTCTGAAAGAGGGCGACCGCGAATCAATTCAATGAAATAAAATAATAAATGCCCACCATCTAATCCTGGGATGGGTAGAACATTGATTGCGCCAATAGCAATACTAATAAACGCGAGAAAATTCAAGAATGGGATAAACCCCACATTTAATGCATTTCCAGCGCTTTCAAAAATGGTAATGGGACCGCCCAAACTTTGAAAAGAAACTTTTCCTGTTAACATTTTCCCAATAAAAACAAAATTTAATTGAATAAATTCAGCGGTGTTTTGCCATGCATGCGCAAGGGCTGCTATCGGCGAATACTGAATTTTTCGAATCATTTCATCTGGCCATCGAAAATCTGGAGCGATTCCAACAAATCCTGATTTTTTAGAAAATAAATCTTTTTTAACACCAATGGTAATGGGTAATTGTAGCGTTTTTCCATCGCGTTCAATGCTAAAAATAAAAGTTTCACCCGGATGATGATGGATAATTTTCGCCGCATCAATCCATGTATGAATGGGTTCTTTATTTATTGCGACGATCTTATCATTTTTTTGCATCCCGGCACTAGCTGCAGGAGAATCTGGCATAATTTCTGTAACTACATTCGGAATTTCAGGTTCATATGGCGTAATGCCAAGGCTATCGAGAGGATCAGGTTTTAATGAATCCATTTTCCAATTTTCTAGATTGAGTTGGTAATTCTCTTCTTTTTTGGAATGTAGTGGTTTCGTTTGTAAGGAGATTAATCGATTTTCACCATAAAAATCCATCATACTTAATACGATGTTCATCCAATCATTCGTGGGCTTTTGTTCAATACTGATGATTTCTTCGTTCGGTTTTAATCCTGCCTGGCTTGCAATAGAATGAGGTGCAATTTTGCCGATAACTGGAGCGATAGTATTGAAACCAATAATGAAAATCAGCCAATATAAAATAAAAGCAAAAATAAAATTAGTGAGTGGGCCTGCGGCAACCACGGCAATTTTTTTATAAAGCGGTTGGCGATTGAACGCGACGGGTAAATCGACTTCTGCAACGGGCCCCTCATTTTCATCGAGCATTTTGACATACCCGCCGAGCGGTATCATTGCTAACACATATTCAGTACCTTTCTTATCGTATCTTCGCCACAATGCTTTACCAAAACCGATCGAAAAACGTAAGACCTTGATCCCCATCATTCGTGCCACAATGAAGTGACCAAATTCATGGATACCGACAATTAAAAAAATGGTAATCACCATTCCGATGATTGAGATAATGATATTTAACATTTCATGTCCTGAAAGTTCATACCAACATTTCGCGACTATTTAATCCAATCGATTTCAATTGCTTATTAATTTCAGCAATTTTATTCGAATCATTTAAGGGCCCAATTTGCACTCGATAAAGTTTTTTCGCGCGCTTGAGTTCAGTAATTTTTACAGGAGTCGAGACTAAACCGCTTAATTGTTTTTTTAATTTTTCGGCATAGGCTTTATTTTGGAATGCACCGACTTGTAAATAAATTGCAGCATGTTTTTTAGCAGATTTATTTTTCGAAATAATAATCGTTTCTTTTTTTCGTACGGGGAATTGTTTAGCTTCCGTCGTATTTTTTGCAAAAATAGGGGTGGGTGTTAGATCGAAATCATCTCTACGAGGATCAATGGCCCTGACTTCAACTCGTCCGGTGCCTGTTCCCGTAATACCAAGTTTTTTGGCGGCGGCGTATGATAAATCAATCAAACGATTTCCTACAAAAGGTCCGCGATCGTTGACTTTGACAATAATTTTTTTTCCATTGACCAAATTAGTGACTTCTACATACGTTGGCAGCGGGAGCGATTTATGCGCAGCGGTCATCGCTAACATATCGTAAGGTTCTCCGCTTGACGTATTTCTTTGATGAAATTTTGTGCCATACCAAGAAGCCGTGCCGGTTTCTTTATAATTTTTGCTCGAACCCATGACGTTATATTTTTTGCCAAATACTGCGTAGGGTTTGTTTCCGTATTTGCTCAAAGGCTCAACTTTGGGAACAGCATCTTGTATTTGAGAAACATCCACATTGTATCCGGGAGGGCCATCTGTTTTCGTGGTGGAGCAGCTAGTCAGAAGGGATAAAATAAATACAAAAAAAATGATACACCACGCGCGATGCGGTGGTGGAAAATTTTTATCAAAGAGATGGTGAAAAAATTTCCCTTTTAGGTAAAA
>JABDCZ010000005.1:62283-68424 GCA_013287885.1 Gammaproteobacteria bacterium | reverse complement strand
CCGGACAGCAAATCGCTGGATTCGAGCTATCATCAATTACAAAAACAAATGTTTCAAATGGGAAGCCTTGTTCTTTCTTTAGGTAAAAAAGTTGCAATATTATCGGATCGCTCGGATAAGTTAGATCATGAGTTGGATCGAGATGCAGAAGCCCAAAAAGAATTGGATATAATCGGAAAAAATCGTAGTTTGTATGATTATTATCATAGAATGTGTCAACTATTATTTTATTTTGAAGCAAGTAAATCCATTACAACACTTTGGGTTGAGCAACGCGATGATATGGAAAATATGCTCGTGCAAGGCGCGAGTATGATTGGAAAATCTATTTTAGAATTTATTCCAATCGTTTCTGGACTTTCTTGCATTATAACGGGTTTAGAGAAATTGCATCATTTTAGGCATGATGTTGAAAAATATCGTCGCGCTATTCAATTATCACATTGGGTGGAAGGATTAAATTGCGAGCGTCTTTGCCATCGTTTCGCAAGAAAACTAACTTTATTGAAAAAAGATTATTTACTCAATCCTGATTCAAAGGTAAGTGACAATCATCAAAAATTGTGGGATAAAATAACAACGAAAATACAGGATGTTTCATCTTATTTATATCGTGAATGGAAAGAAGAACATGAATATTCAATACAAGAAAAAGTTGCAATGTTAGATTTATTTAAAGTTATCGAAGGAATTGCAAAAAAAGCAATGGTTAGGCCTATCATCACTAATGTGCACGACAGGACTCAAGAACAAATATCTCTCATGTTAGAATATGTGTTGAATCCAAACATATCTCTCACGCTTACTTCAGAAAAAGATGCGCGTTTATTAAAATCAGCAAAAAGTGTTATTGCATTAGGTTTGTGGTCACCCACACAACCATTGATTTTTCCATCCTCACAACAAACTACTTATACACCGCCACCACGCGCTCCTTCACTATTTTAAACCTCGCAAATAGGAATAATAATTTCCATCGTTTTTTCCTGTTTTAATGAGTAATTTTTTGATATGTTACTAACACGCATTCATATTGCAAAGGAAGCAAAATATGAAAAAACTACTGATAGTTTGTTTTGTTATCTCGCTTTTTTCACCCATTTTTAAAGCAGAAGCTTGTACTTCTTTCATTTTAAAATCAAGTGATAATGGGTATGTTTACGGCCGAACACTCGAATTTGGCTTAAATTTAGAATCTGAACCTATTGCTATTCCTCGCCATTTTCAATATCAAGGCTCAGGAGTCAATGGTAACCCCGGCAAATTATGGACTACAAAATATGGCGCCATTGGTCTTAATGGGATTCATTTACCCATTTTGGTGGATGGTGTGAACGAAAAAGGTATGACGGGGGGCATGCTTTATGCTCCAAATACAGCTGTATATCAAGATGTTTCACCACAAAATTCAAAAAATTCCATAGCATCTTATGAAATGCTAACTTACGCGTTAACTAACTTCGCAACCGTCGATGAAGCGCGTGAAGGATTTAAAAAAATTATGATTAACAAAACAGGCCATGCACCTTTTGTTGGCGCTGTTCCGCTTCATCTCACATTACATGACGCGACAGGTAAAAGTATTGTCATAGAATACAATAATGGAAAATTATTTATCTATGATAATCCCACCGGCGTCATGACCAATGATCCTAACTTCGCCTATCACTTGGCAAATATTGGTCAATATTCCAATTTAAGTCCAAAAGAAGCCACCCCTTTGAAAATTAATGGCGTGGAATTCGTACCGCCATCCTCTGGAAGTGGATTACACGGTATTCCGGGCGACTTTCTTTCTCCCTCACGTTTTATGCGTGCTGTTTTTTACGCGGCCTCTGCACCCATTGATTCAGCCGATAGAGAGGTTGCAACCGCCTTTCATATCTTAAATAATTTTGATATTCCACCGGGTTCGATACAATTATCAGAAAGTAATCCTTATGGCGGCGGGACGGGTGGATATGAAAGGACGGAATGGCTTGCGGTCGTAGATGCAAAAAATTTAATTTATTATGTAAAAATATTTGAAAATCCAACCGTTCAAATGTTATCCCTGAAAAATGTTAATTTAGACGCAAAAGAAATCAAGACCTACCCTCTTCAAACCAACGAGGTTAGAGTTGAAATAAAATAACGATGACAACAGCGATTGTATGGTTTCGCCAAGATTTGCGCTTAAAAGATAATCCGGCTTTATATCATGCTACTAAAAAATTTGAAGCCATCATTCCATTATATATTTTAGACGAAGATCATGATTGGGCCACAGGTCGCGCACAACAATGGTGGTTACATCAAAGCCTAATCGCTTTACAGAATTCGTTCGACAGATTAAATCTAAAACTCATTTTAAGAAAAGGCGACAGTTTTAAAATCTTGCAGGAATTAACAGAAAAAAATATCGCAGCCGTATATTGGAATCGATGTTATGAGCCACACTTCATTAAACGCGATAAAGAAATAAAACATCAATTAAAATTGAATGGCATTGAAATAGAAAGTTTCAATAGTCACTTAATTCATGAGCCCTGGGAAATCACAAATTTGCAGGGAAATTATTATAAAGTATTCACTCCCTTTTGGCGTGCCTGGTGTAAAAAATCAAAAGATATTTCGATATTACCATCTCCCTCTAAAAATATTCATGGAAAAAAAATCAAAAGTGACTTATTAGAAAATTGGAAGTTATTACCTACCCATCCAAACTGGGCAATAGGTTTAGATCAGACTTGGAAACCAGGGGAAAAATCAGCATTAGATCATTTAAAATATTTTATTTCAAAGAAATTGGAAAATTACTCGAAAAAAAGAGACTACCCTTCGGATAATTCAACTTCTTTGTTGTCCCCATTTTTACACTTCGGAGAAATTAGTCCACGTCAAATTTTTACTGCTATTCAACAAACTGAAATAATGCATCCGCGCATTTCAACTCAATGCGAACACTTTTTAAAAGAATTAGTGTGGCGGGAATTTTCTTATCATTTACTTTATTATTTTCCTGACCTTCCTCACCAAAATTTTAAAAAAGAATTTAATAAAATGTCATGGATCACAGACAAAAAAAATGCTGTACGCGTGGCAAAAAGGTAAAACAGGTTTTCCCATTGTTGATGCAGGAATGCGAGAGTTGTGGCACACCGGTTATATGCATAATCGCGTACGAATGATAGTTGCATCATTTCTCACAAAACATTTGCTCATCGATTGGCGTATTGGCGAAAAATGGTTTTGGGATACTTTAGTGGATGCAGACCTTGCTAATAATGCAATGAATTGGCAATGGGTGGCAGGATCTGGCGTTGATGCGGCTCCTTTTTTTCGTATTTTTAATCCAAATTTGCAAAGTAAAAAATTTGATCCGGAAGGAAATTATATTCGTCGTTGGGTACCGGAACTTAAAGATTTAACAAAAAAAGAAATTCATGAGCCTTTGATCCGAAAAGATTATCCCTCTCCAATAATTGATTTAGAAATGGGAAGGGGAAGAGCATTACGTTATTATAAAAAATTAAAAACTAATGATTAAGTTCTATTTTTGGCAAAATGCGATCTAACCATTTGGGCAAATACCAATTCCAATCGCCCATTAATCGCATTGTCGCAGGTACCAATAATAATCGGATGATACTGACGTCTACTAAAACTGCAAGTGCGGCACCCACCGCAAAGGCTTTGATAAAAACAATATCTGCAGTCGCAAATGCAAAGCAAACGATAATGACAATAACGGCAGCGCTTGTAATAATCCTTGCACTTCTTTCAATTCCTAGTGCAACACTTTCTATATTGTTATTTGTTTTATCGTAAAACTCTTTAATTCGAGTCATCAAAAATACTTCGTAATCCATCGATAATCCAAACAAAGTAAAAAATAATAGAATTGGCAAATTGAGATCCGTATTTCCAAGCGCCTGAAAATTCAAAAGATGCGATAAATGGCCTTCTTGAAAAATAAAGACTAACATTCCATAACAAACAGAAAGACTTAAAAAATTCATCAAAATCGCTTTTAAAGGTAAAATCACAGAACGTAGTAAAATAAGTAAAACGAGATAGGTGACAATACTAATTATAAGAATGGTTTTTAAAAATAACTTATATGAACTATGAATCGTATCAATAATAATAGCAGTATTTCCTGTCACTTGTTGTTTAAATTTATTTTCTATTGCATTATCACGAATCGTTTGTACAAGATCAAAAGTCTTTTCATCATTCGAAGGATATTTACTAATTACCATCATTAGTGTGTACTGTCCTTTTGTCGTATCATGAAAAAACTGTTTTTGGAAGTCATTAAATGGTAATTTATTTTTTGATCCATAAATTTTTATATATTGGCTTTTAGTTAAAGCAGGTGAAATAGTGACGATACTTTCTACTTTTTTAACGCGAGGATCTTTTTTTAAATCATGCGCATAATCATATAATAATGAAACATTCTTTTTATTTAAAATAGAATTTTTTTCAGTTTTTATTAATATCTCAATAGGGGTCATTGCATTCGGATTAAAATTTTTCTTAAAATTATCTAGTAATGAACGACTTTCCGTCCATGTTGGTAAAATAGTTGCATCAGAACTATTTAATCGAACATGATAAAATGGATAGCCAAGAATTAATAAAAAGATAATAGTAGGAAATAAAAACCGCAGGGGTTTTTGCATCACATATTTTGAAATACGATACCAACCATTATCCTCTGCATTTTCATTGAGATGTACCGATCCTAATAAAGTGATGGGCCATACATTTACACGTTCACCTAAGATACAGAGAAGCGCGGGTAATAATGTTAATGCGGTCACGATTGTTACAATAACAACCACTACCCCACCAATACCAATGGAATATAAAACATTAATTGGAAAAAATAATAATGAAGACATGCTAATTAAAACAATTAATCCACTAAAAAATACCGCTTTTCCTGCTGTATTTAAGGTTACTTGCATCGCTTCTTTACTCGTTTTTCCCGCACTTAATTCTTCACGAAACCGATAGGTAATCAATAATGTATAATCTAAACTAAGCCCAAGGCCCAACATCGTTGCAATATTTAATACAAATACTGATAAATCGAATTGATGCCCTAAAAATATTAAAATTGAAATGATCCCCGCAATGCTGACGATGCCGGTAATAATTGGCAAGAATGCCGCGAGTACACCACGAAATATAAAAATAAGCGCAATAATGGATAATGGTAATGCGATTATTTCTCCACGAATTAAATTGCTCTGGCTAAGATCATTGACATCTGAAATATATGTCGGCTCACCGCCAATATACATTTTTAGATTTTTAGGCGTGCCGATGGATTGATAAAATTCCTGCATCGTACTTGCCGTTTTATCTGCGTTATCATGGTCCATCACAACAACAGCGTACGCCGAATGTTTATTGCCTGATATTTGTGCTGAATTTTCATATGGCGAAATAATCCGATGTTGTAACGGAAATTTATCTATATTTTTCAGAGATTTTTTAACTTCAGTACTAAATCTTGTTTCATTTGCAGACCATTTATCATGCGTATATAAAACAAAAATGCGGCTTGCACCATAGGGTAATTCTTTTTTCATTTCGAGATCAGCAACCCAACTTTCGGATTCAGGATCACTAATACTACCAATTTTGAAGGGTAAAGTGCTGTGGTTAATAAACACTATACAAAATGCGGCTATGATCAACCATGCAATGAGGATAATCCATTGAAGAACGTGCTTATCATCCGTTTGATAGTTCATTTTATTATTATATCATTTCATCCCCCCTCTTAAGTTTTAACTTCCAAAGGATAATGTATTTTTTTAATCAATGATTTGTATTTAATTTATGCGATTTAGGTGAAAATGCTATAATTATCTCATTTTTTAATATTAAAAATATTGGCGTTGGTTTATGCCCCAATCCTACGCCAATAATTTCATAAAAATCTTACATTAAAATGCATAACGGTTTTGTCGTTGTTAAATGTATCGTTAATTGCAAAAGCGGAATGGATGAACCCTACAGAAAGAAACAACAATAATAATTTTTGTTTCATACTTTTCCTTAAGTAAATTAAAAGACTCGCAAAGTATAACCAAATTAATTTTACGATTCACGCTTTAATTTTAGATTAAAAAAAGTTAA
>JABDCZ010000005.1:0-62273 GCA_013287885.1 Gammaproteobacteria bacterium | reverse complement strand
CTCCGGTATTTATAATTATTTATAAAAGGAATTACAATATGTTTCATCGCAATGATAATCTCCCCCACCTTTCTCTTCGACAGTTTATCTTAAATGACAATTCGCCTCTAGATCCATTACAAACAGCGGAAGCAATGAAGCGAGGATTTTTTGCCTCAGTTTTTTATCATACCGTGAATGCTTTTAAAATGATCGGAGTAAAATCGATTGTATTGGTCATGACATTTTTATCTTTGATTGAATTGGCACATGATTATTTTTATAGTGTAAGAGAAAAAAATCGTAACGCCTCTTTTTGGTTTAAACATGCAATGGGTACCATTTTATTTGCAGCAGAAGCATTAGCGATTACTTTTTTTGTTGTAGGTACGATTGTATCAGCACTGATTGCGCCTGGCATTTTTACTGCACTTACTGGGACTAAATTTCTCGTATCATTTAGCAAAATGCTTTATCATGGCGCGAAAATTTTTCATACCGCATGGCTAAAAGATAGTGATGAAACTTACACCCAGCAATATTTACACCATAAAAATCTTTTTAAAGAACATTTCAAAAATACGTTTATTTCTGCAATGCTTTTTGCCGGGGTATTTGTGGGCTTTTTAGCACCTGAGATCCCCGCAATCGTGGTTCCAACCGCAATTGCGCTTACTTTTAAATGGGGAGCATGCATGACACTAGGCTTCGCAGCATTAACCACGCTCGGAAAGAAGCTATATAACTGGGGTAAAGCAAAATTAGGTCTGTCAGCTACCAATCACACTGTGTATGAACCTTTGATATCTGATGAAAATAGGATAAGTGATAAATTAAGACTTAACGCTAATATTAAGAATCAATATTTAGAAAATAAAAATTTGGATCACTTAATTCCATCACACATTGATGATTTGCTTATTAAATTAGAACTTCTACATGATAAAAATCGCTCTGATAATAAATTAGATTATACCTATTTATTAAAATTAATTAATGAAGAAAGATTAAGAGCTCCGATCAATAGCGATAAGTGGAAAGCACTTTTACAAATAGAAAAACTCATTCGTGGAGAAAATCTTCATTTACAGCACGACCAGAAGACCTATGATAACACGGTTTATGGATTAGCAAAATATTTGGCTGACAATGGATGGTTAAAATCGATTCTTTATTCACCATTCGAAACGGTCGGTGGAATGCAAAAAATTTTCGTGTTAGCGGATCATTTTTGCAAATTGAATCCGGAAGTTTTATATCAAAATTCATTCGAATTAGATGAAAAACAATTTTATCAAGATAAAACAGAATGCTTTAAGGAACTTGTCAAGGAACTAAAAAATGAAAATCAGCTACTTCGCCAAAAATTTTCAAAGATAAAATTTGAATGTGAGTATAAAGCAAATACACCAACTGTAAATAAAAAGCCATTTTTTACACGATCGAAATCAATGCCAGTTATTACAGAATTTCCATCGTTAATAAAACCGCAACAGTAAACGATAAAATCACTGAGAATATAACATTCTCAGTGATTTTCACTTCTAGGTTTATTAACAAAAGCAGAAATTTTGGTAATCCACGAACGCGGTAACATCGTGAGAAACAATACTGCAATTTTATTAAAAAAACCCGTGATAATCACAGGCTTATTTTTCATAAGACCATTGTATGCAATATTAGCCACTTCTTCAGCCGTTAATATAGGTATCGATCCATCCATCATACGTGTTTTTGCGATTCCCGCTCGCTCTTGAAAAGATGTTGGCGTAATACCTGGACATAATGCAGAAATAGTTATTCCATTTTTCCAATATTCTTCATGCAATGCTTCCGAAAAAGATAAAACATATGATTTACTGGCATAATACATTGCCATATAGGGACCAGGAGTATATGCAGCGATGGACGCCACATTTAAAACTTTCCCTGATTTATTTGCCAACATAAAAGGTAAAATTCGGTAGGTTAATTTAGTTAATACATTAATATTCACGGCCAACATTCCTTGCACGTCCTCGAAAGGCATATCCGTAAATTTCGCTGCGAGTCCATAACCTGCATTATTAATAAGAATGGATAAATTTTTTAATTTATCTTGAAAGGTTTCGACAATAATATCAGAGGCATTCTCGAGACTTAGATCTAATGAAAGTATACTCACGCCAGAATGATATTTTTGCATGATAGTATTTTTAATTAATTCTAATTCTGATGTTGTGCGCGCAATCAGAATTAATTCATATCCATTTTTTGCAAAAACGAATGCGAGCTCTTTACCAATACCTTTCGATGCACCTGTGATTAACACGGACTTATTCATATTTTACATGATTCCTTGGGGGGTTCGATTACAATATTTTTTTCTTGTTTCTTTTCAATAAGTGATTTTAAATTTCTATTTAATACTAATACATCATGCACTGTTTCGTTATCCTTCATTTTTTTACGTGTCAATGGGGAAGTGCGATGTTCATATAACCATCGTTCGATGGCTTCTTTATTATAGGTATGTCCATCTAACGTCAGTAACACCGGTTCATCCATTAAAGTCGCGTTAATCGGACATAAATATTCTTCGTCTATGTTATCAGATTCTGTCTTATCCTGTATTTTTTTATTCTTTATAAAACTTGATAACATATGATGTAACAAAATGGAGAAATGGCAAATCAACCGAAAAGATTCGGGTGAAGTATCATCCAATCCGACAGCTTCTGTTACCTTTGAACTAACTTGAGTAGAAATACCTGCTAAAAAAACTATTTGGCCTAAATAAGTTAAACTTAAACTAGGGGTTATCGCAAGAGTTCCAGCCATTGTTCCAAAGTAAACAATATTATTCATATTTTTTCGTAAATTATTGCGAGAAATCATTAAGGTTTCAGCGTGTTCCTTTCTTCCTTTTTCAATAATCTCATACATTTTTTTAATAAGTTCTACGACTGCAGCAACTTCTTGCAGTGGAGACGTGGGTTTTTTTTCGTTAAAACCATTAATTTCACGATTCAATGATGACATAATGCTTGAAATAACCTGATATTTTTTATAATCATTGGAATCTTGTCCGGTCTGTTCCGCTATTTTTTTTAACTCCAATTCTTTGGCTTTTAGTTTTTTTATCATTAAACAAGGTTGTTTGAGAAGTTCAGATTTTTCAAACTTAGTGAGATGTTCCTTAGACCATAATGCTGAAAACATACAAATCTCCTTATGTACATTAACAAAAATCTTTTAGTGCACTACCGTTATGTCAAACTTTATTTCTATTATATAAATAATGCTTCATATTCAAAATAGATGATTTTTTATACAAAGGGATTCATTTACACGGAATGTTTTTCCAGAATATTTTAAATAATTTTATAATATTTATCTTAAGGAAATATTAAATTCTAAAATTCAAAATATGGCACTTTATAGGCTAATTACCGGTAATATTTTAATTTATATTTATTAATTTTTTTTCAGTCTGTAATTTTTTTATATTTTTTTTTCAAACAAAATATTTATTAGAAGGGTTGGGCTTATTTCCTAATTGACTAGATCCTATTATTCAGTTTACTATCTTCATTACGCAATTTTATATAAATAATAAGGAAATAAAAATGTTGCATAGAACAGACTCTGAAATTGAATTATCAACTCGCACTAATATAAACAAAATAATTGCATCGCTTATTTCACTCATGGTTATCCCAGATCGCAGCCCTCCCTCCTTCGATAAAGATTTTTTAAAATCAGTTAATACATCATTAGATAAAATGATTAATGATGCAATGAAAGCGAATATCACTGCGTTGAATAAAAATCCTGAAAATCGAAGACTTTTAGAAGAGCACTGGAATCAATACGATAAACAGGAAGTACAATGTGAAGATTCCTTAAGTACACTTTCCATAAAAGCATTTTAAAAATTTTGCTATATTTATAAAGGAGTGATTTCTATGGACTGGGTTATTGTTTGCGATTCAACAACTTGTTTTATCTATGAATATCAGAAGCGAGAGTTGCATTTAATTAAAGAAATTTCTCATCCTGAAAATAAACTCAAAGATATCGATCTTACGTCAGATAAACCTGGGCGTTATCAAGGCGGGGAAAGCAGAAAAGGATCGTACGAACAAAAAATGGATCCAAAAGCAGTTAAAATAGATGAATTTATTCGAGAAGTTACTAAAGAATTAGAGCATGGAAGAACACAAAAAGCCTATGATAAGCTTATATTTATAACGCCACCCCATATTAGTGGTCTTTTTTCACAGCATCTTAATCAGCATGTGAAAAACTTAATTCGAAATAATATTCATAAGGATATTGTCCATCTTCCTGCACATCAATTATTAAATTTCTTGCAGGAAAATGCTGAATTTCCTGATTAAATTACAGCTACACCTCGGGATGAATTTGCTTTCCTAACCCACCCTTCATCCCGAAGCAATTCCTCATCTAATACCAATAACATTAAATAAAATAGGTCCAGGGGCTCCTTGTAATTGACAAACATCAATAACATCTGATGCAATTTCTTTACTTGGAACCGTATAACCCGCTGGTAATGGGTTCTCTTGAACCTTTAATATCTCTTGGCAATTACTAATGGAAACGCCTTCAGCCAAGTTCAACTTCCTTATTACATAATTGACAGCTGTCGCATTAGCTAAAGAAGAAGCGACATGCCGTGCTTTTGCATTACGTAATTCTGTTGAAATATATTGGTATTGTGGAATAGCGATAGCTACTACAATTCCAATTACCAGAATAAAGATAATCCACGGGACTAAAGATTTAGAATTTGCCATAACAAAAACTCCATTCTTTATTGGATACCCGTGGCGGTGAACGAAGAAATGACAGAAGTACCGCTGGTTGGGAAATAAGTTAAAGTACAAGTTGCCGTTGCATTGAGAGCAACCGCTGCGGAAGTAATCTGATAACTTTGTGGTAAACCACCTGCTAAAGCATTTGCAACCGCTGTACAGTTAGAAACCGCTACGCCATTAGCTGCATTTTCTTTACGTGACGCATAATTAATGGCATTTGCAGAAGAAAGTGCACCTGCAACCCCTTGCACTGCGGCTGTCTTAGCATCGGAAGTTAAGTCGACGAATGTTGGAATTGCAACAGCGCCAAGGATACCTAAAATAACGATGACAATAACAAGTTCGATTAACGTAAAACCAGAGTACTTCCTGTACATATTTCCATCTCCCTTTGAGTTAAATTAAATAACTATTTATGGACCAATTTTACCATATTCCAAATAGGCATATAAACAGCTAACGCTAATAATAATACCATACAAGCAATGGAAACCAGTAATATAGGTTCCATAACATCTGTTAAACGTTTTAAATCGTACTCAACCTCACGTTGATAATAACGCGCAATTTCACTCATCATTGCGCCTAACTCTCCAGTTTCCTCACTGATCGCTAACATTTGTAATTCTAAAGTTGTAAAAAGATCACATGTAGTAGCTGCTTGATAAATATTACTACCGCGCTGTATAGCATCTTGCATATGATTAATTTCACTTCTTGCATAACGATTATTAATCGCTTGCGCCACAAGACTTAAGCCCTCATTAATGGGAATACCAGAATTTACAATAATGGAAAAAGTTTCAGAAAACCTAAGAAGCGTCATCCGTTTGATAAGCACACCAATAACAGGCAAGTTAAATTGCAATTTATGCCATTTATATTGTCCAGTTGGCGTTTTAATATAGCGAAGTAATAAAAATATACTAAGTGCAGCAATAGATAAAATCCACATCCAATATGCCAACACAAAATCAGAAAAAGCAATTAACATCGTCGTCAATTTAGGTAATTGAATACCAGCTTTTGCATACACTTTTGCAAAAGCTGGAATAACAAAAATATTAATAATGACAATACCAATACCAATCGCACTCATCACAAAAATGGGATAGCGAATCGCAGCTTTAACACGTTTAACAGTGCTTCCTTCCATTTCTAAGTATTGCGTTAATCTCAAAAATGCATTATCTAACTGACCTGTATTTTGACCAATTCGAACCATGGATACAATGAGGGGCGTAAATACATCCGGATACTCTTCCATGGCTTGTGCTAAATCCTTACCGGATTCTAAACTTTCAGAAACATTTAATAAAATTTGTGAAAAACGTGGACTTCTTGCAGTTTTAGATAAATGTTTAATGGAATTACTAATTGGCACGCCCGCTTTATTAAGCGTGTAAATTTGTCGTGTAAATAATGCAATTTCATTATTTGGTATTTTTTTAGATTCGAGCATTTTTGACAATTGTTGATAAATGCTTTCTTTTTCTTTTTTTTCAGAAACTTGAATAGGTGTAATACCTTCTTTAAATAATTGTTCTGTTAGACCATCTGCAGATTGTGCGCTTCGCTCACCTTTTATTAATTGTCCTTCAAGATTACGAGCTTGAAATTTAAATATTGGCATAATTAAGTTGCCTCAACCATTTCAACATCAAGTTTTTTTTCTTTTATCTCCGCATTGATTTCCGGTAAAACGTCACCTGAAAAATACATCACTTCTGAAATAGTTGTAATACCTTCTTTAACTAATTGAAATGCGCTATCAATTAACGATTGATGATGCATATCTTCTTTCACAATACGATTAAATTCTTGTGTATCATGTTTCCTTAATGCTTCAGCTAACGGTTGATTCATTTCAAGAAGTTCAAAAATTCCCATTTGCCCTTTATATCCAGTTTGATAACAGAAAGAGCAGCCTTTTCCGTATTTAAACGATATGTGATCATGATGATCACCCATCATCATTGAAACCCAAATTTTTTCTTGTGCGGTGGGTGTATAATCGGTACGACAGTTTTGACAAATTCGACGCACCAAACGTTGTGAAATAATCGCCCGCAAGGTACTCGCTACTAAATAACTTTCTACCCCCATATCCACTAAACGTTCAGCGCTACTTACGGCATCATTCGTATGTAATGTCGAAAAAACAAAATGTCCTGTCATTGAAGCACGCATTGCGATTTCTGCTGTTTCTTGATCTCGCAATTCTCCTATCATAATAATATCGGGATCTTGTCGCAAAATTGAACGTAGCACCCGTGCAAAATCTAAGTGAATATTTGCTTGAACTTGTACTTGCGTTATCCGTGCCAATCGATATTCGACTGGATCTTCAACGGTAATAATTTTGACATTAGGCGTATTTAATTCAGCTAACATACCATAAAGGGTAGTTGTCTTACCGCTACCTGTTGGACCTGTCATCAATAATAATCCATTGGGCATCGTCATGACTCTACGAATTTTTTCGAGAATATCTTTCGGCATCCCAATTTGATCTAATTTAATTAATTCGGCAGATTGATTCAGTAAACGCATTACTACGGATTCACCATATTGCGCAGGTAAAGTAGACAAACGGACATCGTAGTTTTTATTATGGATTTTTACGCTAAATCTACCATCTTGTGGCATACGTTTTTCAGCAATATTCAAACCCGCCATAATTTTCAATCGCAAACTGAGTGCATCAGCGATATTTTTTTGTTTTAAAATTTGTTCGTGAAGTACACCATCTATTCGTAAACGTAACCGTAAAACATGCTCGTCAGGTTCAATATGTACGTCAGATGCATTTACTTTTGCTGCATCATCGAAAATATATTGAATTAACTTAACAACAGGTGCATCAGCATAAGATAATCCCGCAGCAAGCTCCGAAATATCAAAATCTTGATGTCCCATTTCTGCCGATAATTCTTGCGATAGATCTACGATTTGAGAACCATGGCGATAAGTGACATCAATAATTTTTTGCAAATCTCCTTCACGCACTATAGCAAGTCGTAGTGGTAGTTGCAATTCACGTTCTAAATCATCTAATGCAGGTAAATTTAAGGGATCAACCATTCCTACTAAATATCCATTATCATCTTTGCTTAGTACCAATGCATGTAGTCGTCGCGCTTCTGCTTCTGGCAGAATGGTTGTCACTTCTGGATTGATAGGATAATTACGTAAATCAATTAAAGGAATATTCATTTGATTCGAAAGAACTTGCAATAACTGATCTTCATCCACAAAACCTAAATCAACTAACGCTTGTCCCAATTTTTTTCCCGATTGATTCTGTTCAGTCATTGCTTTTTCAAGTTGCTCTTCCGTAATAAGCATTTGCTCAAGTAGAATTTTACCTATTTGAATTTTCTTCTTTTCCATTATGCAAAATACTCCTTCATTGCAAACTCGAAATACGTGAATCTACATAATTTCTCAATTCAGGGGACAAGGAACTTATCATTGAAGCTTTAGAAAAAGCAATTAATGCCTCAGGTTTTTTATTTTGACTTTCACGTGCAATGCCTAGACCCACCCACCAACGCGAATTAGACGGCTCCACTTTAAGTAATTGCTCGTATAATCCTTCTGCAAGCAGTGATTTACCCAATCGTTGATATAGCGCAGCAAGCAATGCATGGTATTCTGGATTCTCTTCCAATGTTGGCGGTGCCTTTTGCAATAAATGAAATGCTTCTTTAATTTTTCCCTGATCCACTAAAATTTCTGCTTTGAGTTGCACATAAGGTGGATATAAAGGACGCTGCAATAATCCCTCTCTTAAAATTTCGTCCGCTTTATCGAAATTCCCTTGCTCATATAAAATATTTGCAAGTAAAGTCCGTGCGGGAACATACTCTGCATCTGAAGATAATATGGTTTGTAATACACGAATGGAATCATTGTTTTTTCCTTCTCCAGAAAAAACTTTTGCTCGTTCAAATTCATCATCAACAGAATATTCGTCATGCACTTTTTTTATTGAATTTTTTTCGACAAGCATTTCTTCTTCAGAAACTTTTTCTATTAAATCTATTCGCAATTCCGGAAGATCATGACTATGCAATAAATCTAAATTACCTATTTCAGTATTTTTAACCAAGGTTAACGTAAGTATTAAATCATCATTTGCTTCATGATGCATCTCGATCATTTTAATTGAAGTATTAATCGTGTTGATGGGAGGCAGATTAGTGACAAGATGTGTATTTTCGAGCACAATTTGTAATTGATCTTCATCGATTTTATTAACACGATATAAAACATCCTGATTTAATAAAAGCCGAAGACTCGTCACCTCTCTATTTGCTTCGACTGATATTCCTGTTAATAATGCGTTGGATGCGTTGGAAGGTCCTGGAATAGATGAAAAATTTTGCTTCACAATGGTAGGAATTTCAATGACATTTTGACTGATAACCGCTGGATATAGCGTTGATTTTTTAAAATAATGTGGAATACCTACTGCAACAACCAATAATAATAAAACAAAAATGCTAACACCAATACTTATTTCCCAGATATTTTTTTTTGATTTGGTTTTAAGATTGGTAAATAGTCCTGCTATAATTAATTCAGAATTTGTCGTGGGTTTAGCACGCTTAGATAAATCTTTTAGCATTTGATTAATTAAGCTCATCAAATGATTCCTTGAATTTTATATAAAAATAAAACCATAAAAATAAAAATAGAAATCAAAATCCATATCCATTTTTTATGAGAAACTTTTGCAAACTCAGTATCCATAATCGCGATACGCATAATTTTATTTGTGACTTTTCCCTCCCCTTTACCATAAGCTACTAATAATGCTTTATGACAAAGAATATTCACAATTCTTGGAACACCCCGACTGGCTCGAAATAATGTGTCTCGGGCTTTTTCAGCAAACATTGCTCCCGTCGTAAAACCTGCCACTGCTAATCGATGAAACAAATAAGTGTCAAGATCTTCACGCGTCATCAGTGGTAAATAATAGGAAAATGTAACGCGCTGGTTCAATTGACGTAATTGTGGCTTTCTTAAATGATCATCTAATTCCGGTTGTCCAAATAAAACAACTTGTAATAATTTATTTTTTTCTGTTTCAATATTCGTAAGTAATCGAACCGCTTCTAAGGTTTCAAGCGGTAATGCTTGCGCTTCATCTAATAATAAAATGACTTGTTTTCCATGCTCATGCAATTGCAATAAACGATGATAAATAATCGTTAACAATTCATGTTGATCTTGTAATTTTGCAACATCAATACCAAGTTCGCGTGCAAATGCGCGACGTAGTTCAATAGGATTTAAATCAGGATTTGGAATGTATGCTGTAAAAAATTCATTTCCGAGGCTATCTAATAATTTTCGACAAAGTAAGGTTTTTCCCGACCCAACTTCGCCAATAATTTTAATAAAACCCTCACCACTTCGTATGCTGAACAATAACACGTTCAGCGCTTCCTCATGTCCCTTTAAGTGACAAAAAAATCCGGTATTGGGTGTCAACCCAAATGGTAACTCGTTTAATTTAAAATGCTCCAAATACATTAACAACATCCCCCGTCTTCTAATTCACCTTCATTTCCAAATACATCTAACATTGAATTTTGGTGGAATCCTTTTCGTATATTTCCTAAGGTTCGCTCTGCTTCTTTTAATTCAGTCGTATAAGATTTGTTATCCGCAATAATCGGACGAAGTAAAATGACTAATTCGATTTTTTTAGATAATTGTTCTGTACGTCTAAAGAAAGGGCCAATAAAAGGAATCTGAGATAATATAGGTACACCCGCTGTTTCTTCACGCATGTCATTCTGCAATAAACCACCAATCACAATGACTTGACCACTCTTCGCACGAACAATATTATCTGATTCGCGAATGGTACTTTGTGCGAGGGGAAGTACAAATGTATTGTTTTGAGAACTTATTCCGTTATTTCCTAAAACTATTGTTTTTTCTTGATCTCTCACTAAACTGACTGTTGGATGAATATGCAAAACAATGTCACCATCATTACTGATTTGTGGAGTCACATCCAATGTAACACCAGAAAAGAAAGGCGTTAAATCAATATTTTCTTGAGGGAAAAATGTACCTCCTACTGTCCCTGTCGTACCGCCAGATGTCGTTGAAACTCCCGTGACGAAAAATTGATCTTGACCAACTTTAATAACCGCTTTTTGATTATTAACCGTGGAAATACGAGGGCTAGATAAAACCTGCACATTTCCTTGATTTTGTAATAATTTAATTAATACACCAAAATTACCATTAATACGTAAAGTAAAAATACCATCAAAATCAGTGAGGTCTGTATTGGTATTCGCAAAACTAAGTAAACTCGTTTGTCCAACACCGCCGTGATTTGCAGCAATATTTCCTAATAAATGCCAGTCAATGCCTGCTTGAAACTGCGAATCCAATTGCACCTCTAATACTTTTGCTTCAATAATAACTTGTCGATTCATGTTTGTCTGAATACGATCTAGATACCGCGTCACTTGCTTTAATTCTCTTGGGAATGCACGAACAATAATGACACCCGATTGTGAATTAACGACAATAGAACGGCCATTTTGGTTACCCACAATTTGTTTTAAGGAAGTTTCTAATGCTTTCCAAAAATTCGCATCAACACGTGTATCGACAGTTACCCCAGATGTGACAGATTGCGTACCACCTGTTGCAATAGGCGTCGGAGAATAAGCTGATCCACCAACTGCTGTGCTACTGACTTGCTCCGATATTTGCCCCGACGTCATTTCTGTCACGGACTTTCCTAAGCGCTTAATATCTAAATAATTCATTGTAAAAATTTTCGTTTCAAGTTTTGCTGGCAATACCTCAAAACCATAGGAATTTCTATGGAATTCAAATCCATAAGCATCTCTTACTGCTTCTAATGTTTCAAGAATCGTTACTTTTTTTAATTCTAAAGAAATGGTCCCATCCACTTTAGGATTAACGACCATGTTATAAGGCGTTCCCTCAACCAAACTCATAAAGAAATCACGGGCTGGGATGTTATTTGCTGAAATATCAAAACGTTTCGGAGGACGATAACCTAAAGCGTTACCATTGCTTTTCATGTGCGTCGTTAATAATGCTTTGCTGACGGAGGATGGCACATAATGTTGTTGTTGCTTTTTTGCCATAGCTTCATCGATTTTTATTCCTTTTTTCACTTCGTGTATCATCTGATCGGCAGCCATGCCATGACGTGGTTCAACTATTTTTTGTGTATTACACCCCGAATTAATTAAAATGAAAATAATGAGGAAAAATCTGATGAAACGTCGATGTCCATTCTGCATCACATATCTTCCTTAGCCACGTGTTTAATTGGTTTACCTAGAAGAAATAGAGTTATTTTACCACTAGGTCCCTCAAGCTGCACTGTATTATTACCAATATCTATGATGCGACTACCTAAAACCTCATCGCCAATTTTTTTATACTCTCCATTAATTATTGCAAGTTTACGATCCCCCGCGTTAATAATGCCTGTCACCAAGAACATACTAGAATTTATTTGTGGTGTATTTTTACCATTTATCATGGGTGGAGTAGTTGGATCGCGTAATTCCGCAAAAACCAACGGCCCTTCAAAGGTAATCAATAAGCATGTCAAAAAATAAATTAATTTATTCACCATTTTTAGCTCTTTTGAATACTTAATACGTGAAATTTAATAATAACATCAGCCAATGGATATTTTTGAACTGTATATTCCATACTATCCCAATAGATTGGCCATGGAAGTTTTTCAATACTTTTAAAATAATTTATTGTGTTAAAATAATCACTGATAAATTCAATTCTAAATGAATGTTGATACAAATCTTGATTGACAATTTCTGCAAGCGTCGCTTTATCAACATCTCCTTTTAACCATGCCTCTACGGGTAATTCTTCTAATTTAACGAAATCAATACTTGGATTTGCAACCGTTAAAATATTATCGATAATGCTTGGAATATTTTTGGCTTGAATTATTCTTGGTTTTAATCTTAATAATTTAGATTCTACAATTTGTAAATTTTCGGTTAATCTTTTTTGCTCATCAATCATTTGAATAAAAATAGGATCTTCAATTGCATGCGAGACGGTATCCATTTGTTGTTGGATAGAACTTTTTTGCGAATTTAAATCTGAGATTTTTGAGCTTAAATCAGTGTTTTCATGCAGCAGGGGATGATAGAAGAATATTACAAACATGAAATAGATAAAACCAAGCCCCGCCAAAAAAATATAAAATTGGTCACGCTGGCTTCGGCCCATGATCCATTTTTTGGCTAGTACTATTCTCTCTTTCATAATTGCTGTGCTCTTTTACTTATAACATGAAAAGTGGCCGGTAATTTTTCTTGTTCAATTTCTTGTAAATTAAATGAGTAAGAATGAAAAATAGAAGGTTTAGCGAGCTGATCCAAAAGATCTGCCAAGCGTACAGCTTGCACTGCAAGTCCTTTAAGACTAATACTATTTATTCCACGATCAAAATCAATTTCTGTATACCAAACACCGCTTGTTGTTGCACTTGCAAGACCTGTTAGATAAGAAGAAAAATTTGCATTCAATACCAAAAGGTCAATCGCACTAATTTTATTATCTAATTGCGTTTGTAAATCCTTAATAATTTTTTGTAATTCATCGGCATTACTTGTTGGATATTTTTGTGCGAGTTGAATAGATTGATTTTGTAAACTGGAAACTTCACCTGTCATTCCATTGAATTCAGATTCTAATTTTGTTCTTTGCGATTCCGTATGTGAATATAGCAGCAATAATAAAAAAGTAAAAAAGACATAATAGATAATGACTTTTTTTTGTGAAAGCAGTGAGCCTGCTTCCTTCGGCAATAATCGATATAAGTTAATTTGCTGCATACATTAATCCGTTGTTCGCAAAATACCGCCAATAATTGGTAAAAATCTTCCTATTTCTCTAGAATTCAAAGGTTTTATTATTTCAATATGACTAGATAAATTTATCATTTCAACAGAGACTTTTAATTGCTGAGAAAGCAATGTAAGCACATCCGTCTTAAACGTTTTCGATGACGCAAAAATGACGGTTCCGGGTAATGGTTGACGCCATTGACTTTGATAATAACCAAATGAACGTTGAATTTCGGATGAAAGTCTTTCGACTTCTTCCTCACTGACTTCAGCATCTTGATTTGTTTGTCCTAAGCTAAACATTAGTTTACGCACAATAAAAATTTGTTTTTGGGAAGTAATTAACAATTCAATACTTTTTTCTTGGACATAAATTAATACAGCACTTTGATTTTCTTTCTCAAATAACGATAAAACATTTCTCAATACGAGCTCGGGAATATCAATAATAACTAAATCTAAGCCTACTTCATGCATCATTTCTGTTAATTTTAAAAGTTTACTTGTCTGTGATGCGACAATCATAATCTTTAAGGGACTATCAGCTTTGATTTTTGGAATTGGAAAATTATCAATAACAACATCATTAATTGGATAATGCAAAAGATCTTTAATTTTAAAACGAATGGCAGATTGAAATTCAGAAGGCGGAACAGGTAGCGCATCAGTGACTAGTAATTGATAATCATCTGGTTGCAGAATGAGAGAAGTTCTTACATTTTTTAAATCGTGTTTTTTAATGATGCTAGCAAAAACTGCCGACAATTGCGTGGAATCATCATAGGGAAAAGCTTCACAAAATTCGAGCTCAGTTTTATTTTGTTTTTTATGTGCAAATGCAATATTAACTTCTTTTGGTAAAATGGAAATACATAAAAGATCTGTTAAGGAAACTTTACCCTTTGAATTACCACCAATTTGTTTTAAAACAAACTGTTTAGCTTCCAGAACATAAGAGTTCAGTTTATCTAGCACCGACGGGATATCCTTATCCGTTTACATTTTCAAGAACTATTTTCTTATAAATGAAATAATTATGCTACTCATGCTTAAAAAATATATTTGCAAATGTTAAATATAAGCTCATATTTATCATTTGTAATCAATAAAAAAACAGCCTGACAATTATGATCGACAATTAAAAGGGTTTTAACGTAACATATTGAAACTAAAGTTTATTATAAAAGGATTTCAAATAAATGTTTTTAATAAATCACGAATGGAAATCAAAAATACTATTTTTTTTATTTTATTCATTTATCGCAGCAAGTCTTATTTCACCCATCGCTACTGAAAATTACATCCCCGGAATTGCAGATTACGTCAATCATTTAGCAAGTATTATGCAAGCAAAAATGGCATTCGCAGAAGGACAATTTCCGTTACGCATTGCCCCACTCGAAAGCTTAGGATATCGTTATCCTATTTTTCAATTTTACTCACCAACAACCTATACCGTAGCAGGTTTAATTTATCAATTTATCACGCCGAAAAATCCACTGATCGCTTATAAATTAACGATGTGGCTTGGATTATTAATCGGTGGAATTTACATGAATCGTTTAGTGTATTGGTTTGTGAAATCTAAACCTGCAGCGATTTTGGCAAGTTTAACTTATCTTACCTCTCCATACTTTATCATCGTAATAAATAACTTTGCCGATTTAAGTGAAATTGTTGCATTAGGAATTTTACCAGCTGTTATATTTTACACATTACAAAGGTTTTTATATCCTGCAAAACTCAAAACCTTATTACTAACAAGTTTAAGCTGGTATCTTTTAATAACTACTCACATCGTGACATTTTTCTATAGTGCGTTTTTTCTCGGTATTCTTTTTCTAATAGTGGCCATTGCAAATAGAAAAAGATTTAAAAATTTATTACATGTTGGGTCGGCCTTCGGATTAGCATTGTTACTTGCGATGTGGTATTTAGGTCCCGTAAATCTTTTAGGAAAATATTTAATTATCAACGGAACAATGTCTGACCCTCTTAATTTCATGATATTTAAGCCTGTTTTTGCGAATTTAATATTCCCGGGCGCGCAACATTTTCAAGAGGATTTAATTTACAACCATCCTTCCATTGGCTGGGTAATGTTAATGGGTTTTGTTATATCGATATATGCGATCATGCATCGCTTAACCATTCAGAATAAAAGAGCAAATTATTGGCTACCTTTCTTTGTGATTCTCTTTAGTATTGCTTTTTTAATGACATGGACACCTTTTAACTTTTGGAAATGGCTACCGCATATATTTTTTGTCGGACAATATAATTGGCGTTTACTCGGTCAAGTAATTTGGATTGGTGCGTTATTATTTGGCTGGGGGATTTGTTGGTTATTTAAAAATAAACTCGATTTACGACATACTGTTATTGGTATCTTATTAATTGTTATATCGACTAGTGCTTATTTTCCTACGATTAATAATTCAAACATAAATCTCACTGAATTTTTACAAAAACCTTTACTTATTTATAATAACACTACTTATTCCATTAATTTTATAAAAAATCCACAATTTGTAAAACACATCGATACGATGAATATTGATTTATTGATGTTAGGAAATAGGCTACATTTTAATGAAAAATATGCGATTACAAAAGCTTTACTCGATTATGCATATAAACCTATCATAGAAGTTGAAGGCATTATACCTATCGACATCAAAGAGCAATACATGATTGCATTGCTAAATGATCAAGAAATAGCGCGATTTACATTTAAAAAAACTGGAAAATTCCATTGGACATTTCCTTTATCTTACAAAGACGCATCCTTTCAAAATACAGATAAATTTCATTTTCAATTTAAAATAGTCGATCCTACAACCGAAATACCGCCTGTAATACCTATTGAAAAAATGTATATTAGTGGTTTTGCCTCTCCCCTCGATACCATGGATGTAGTGGATGTAAAAAAGCATTGTCAACTTAATAAAGCTATTACGCATTGTGAATTAAATATCGGTAAAGATATTAAAATACTAGAATTACCTATTCTTTATTATCCTAAATTATTACAAATAAAATTAAATGGAAAAGTAGTACCTTATTATGGTGTTATGAAAGGTTCATACTTATTAGCGGGAATTACACCAGAACCCTCCACGGCTAATAAAGTTGATATTGAATTTAGAGGACTTGTATGGGCCAATTTATTAAGTTTTATTTTTTGGAGCATATGGGGAATATTATTATTAAAAATTATTTATGAAATCATTTCAATAAGAATACATTTTAGAAACGTAAAATTAGCCGCGTATATACAGAATACAAAAATGGAATGAAATGTTCAGCAGGACTCATTTCAGACTCACCGGTGCCTGCGGTGTAGTCTATCCCGAATTCCATACCAACAAAATCATTCATCACATAATTACCTCCTATACCAAATTTTGGAGATAAAAGATATTTGTCAGTAATAATATCATTTCTATGTACTAAAGCGGCACCTGCGCTTGCATAAGCCCTAAAATATTCGTTATGAGGAATTAAAACCATAAATTTCCCCACTAAGGAAAGACTTTCCGTATCCGTGTAAAATGTCGTTAAGCCATCATTTTCAAATGAAAGTAAACTGAGTGAATCAAACGTTACTCTTGCGCGAGGATAATGATCGTAACTTAATTCCAAAGCAAATGAAGGAATAAATTCATAGCCTGCAACAATTCCCCATTCTTCGCCACTTTCTCGGACCTCTGTTGGCGTTGATACACTCAATGCAGTATTAGAATCTTTAGGAATTAAAAATCCCCAAGTGGTGGCTCCATAAGCAAAAGTAACGCCCACGTAGAATGGATAATGAAAAACATTTTCATATTTATTTTGTGTGATAGGCAAAGCTAAACTCGCGGAGCAATAAAAACCCGCGAGTAAACATAATAATTTTATTTTATTCATGTATTATCGCAATGCTTTATTCGCAGTGGTCCCACAAAACACTGCATTTGCCCAAACGATAGTTACCCGTACGATAACAATCCCAATCGTCCATACATTCGGAAACTTCAGCACGATAGGGAACGCTATTTTTATGCTGCCATTCACATGCAGCTTGCTGTGTTTTGAATGTTGCAATCATTCTGTCGTAGATAACCGACATGTCTGAACACATTCCAGCAGGTAAACCACCATCAGCTTGACAATGGCATGAAGCGATCGATTTAAATTGAGGGCAAAAATTAATATCTGAGACTGGAGGCGCTTGGGAGCAAGATTTTGGAGCGAAATGATTTGCGTTAGCAAAGGCATTCAAACTAAGAAAACAGGCAAAAAAAACGAAAATCCTTTTCATCCATAACCTCACATATAAATAGTAATCCTTAAATCCGTTTGATATTCTATCAATAGGATTTTTTGCTTGCAACCTTAAATCTTGGAAGATAATGAAATATTTTATTGTTCTCTTTTATTTTGTTTCCTTGGCTTTCGCATCAGAGCCTCAGGCGATTGAAGGTTTTTGGAAAACCTTCGATTTAAGACATCACCCTCGCACCATTATTAAATTTTATCGCGTCGATAACGAATATCGTGCTGATATTTACAAAATATTAGATGATATGCCTCATTCCCAGTTATGCGATCACTGCAAAGGTATCAATAAAAATAAATCGTTAGAGGGTATGACAATTATTCATGGATTACAATTCATGAATTCTGAGTGGAAAAATGGTGAAGTTCTAGATACAGATTCTGGTAATACCTATAACTGTAAAATTAAGCTTTCCAAGAATAATGAGCAAATGTTATTTCGGGCTTATATCAAAAATCCTATTTTGGGAAAAACGCTCCGTTGGGAGCGTTTGCAAACTTAAGAAGTTAATGCAGTTAAAATTCTTCTTTTTCCTTGAAATGTTGCTCGTCCATGCATTGCTAAAATATTATCTAAAACAAGGAAATCATTATTTTTCCAGGGAAAAGCCACAGTATTTTGATCTAATACATCTAAAATATGATATAAATCTTTCCGTCTAATTTTAGTATCATCCCCAAATCGAATTTCATGTAATCGGGTATTCTTACGATAAAAAAGTCTTTCTCCAATATAACGTTTTAATCCAAGCAACCTAGGACTAAAATCATATAAATGTGCCTGGTTAAACCAGACATTTTCCTTTGTAATTGGATGTGTATGCAAAGCAGGTCGCGTTTGTCGTATTTCAATCCAATCTTTTTTAAGCCAACGCCAAGCAAAATTATTTTGTAAACATTGAAGTTCCACTTCTTCTTTTTTATCGGTTTCAAATACTTCAATCCAAGATTTATGTGAGCGCTGATAACTATTCAATAGTGACATAATTTTACTTTTGTAATAATACCTTGAAATGTAAGTTAATTCTTTTTGCTGAAATCGATTGCGAAAATCAGCATCAAATGCTTGATATATTTTTCTTGCATCAGCGATAATCGTTTCGCCCCTTTCTTTTGGCGCTAATTCACAAAAGAAATAAATATGGCGAGGAAATTTTTTAATAAATGATAATTCTTGATGTAACGGTATGTGAATAGAAGGAGGTGCTTCTGTAGATGTGTAAACACCATGCTCTACCCTGTCACGTGGACTATCACCTCCAATATAATTAACAAAAGTTCCAAATTGTAATTTTTGAATACATTCCGAAAACGCATTGGCTGACTTCACAGGAAATCCACGGAAAAGGAGAGCGCCACATCTTAGTAAAATTTGCATGAATTCAGTTTTCGCATCTTCTATTTGTCTTATAAATTTCTCATATGAAATGCTACTATTTCGCGGCGTAATAATGGCAGGAAATCCCTCTATAACATTAAAATCATTCAATTCTATTTTCATTTCCAATCCTTATGAGTTAAGGTAATATTGTATCTTAATAGCATAGGATCGCCAAAAGAAGGATAGAAATGGATTTTTATAACCGCTTAAATTATAGTCTTGGAAATGAAGACTGGAGTGTTGAAGAACAAGCTTTACGTATTACTTCGGGGAATAAGATTCTATGCGTTACTGCCAGTGGGGACCGCCCTCTACATCTCTTATTATCTGATTGCGAAAGTGTTTTTTCAATCGACATGAATCCTATCCAAAATTATCTTTTAGAGCTTAAAATCGCGGCATTATCCTTATTAGATTATGAAGAATATTTAGCTTTCTTGGGCTGCACGGAAAGCGCACATCGAATCGGAACCTTCACAAAAATCAAATCCCACCTTTCTTCAAAAGCAAAAATATACTGGGAAAATCATAAAAAAATGATTATGAAAGGAATTATTTATCAAGGTAGAGTTGAGAAACTTACGCATTTTGGCGCGAAATTCATTTATTTCGTAAGACGCAAGGAAATCAATACTCTTTTATCTTTTGATGATCCGAAAAAACAGCGTGAATATGTTTCATTAAAATGGGATACCAAATGGTGGCGCAAATTTTTCGATATTTTTCTAAATCCGCTTTTAATGAAAATTATTTTAAATGATCCTGGAGTGATTTCTTTTTTAGATCCTTCCATTAAACCAGGACAATATATTTATCAAAGAATGCTAAAATACTTACAACATTACCCCGCAAAAAAAAGCGCGTTAATCCAACTTGTTCTTACTGGCAAAGTACTTGAAGATGCTTATTTTCCTTATTTAACATTTTCAGGATATACAAAAATTCGTTCGAACATTCATAAATTGACTTTTCAGACCGGAAACATTATTGAATACATTCATCAAATTGAACCCAATCAATTTGATTGTTTTTCCATGTCAGATATTGCTTCTTATATGCCGCAACATGATTTTGAAAAATTGTTACAAGGCATTGTACATTCTGCAAATTCATCAGCGAGATTCTGTATTCGTAAATTTATGAGCAATCATGCCGTGCCAGACGCCATTTCTCCTTATTTTGACCGTGATAGCCAACTCGAACAACATTTAGAAAATGAAGAATCTAATTTTGTTTATCGATTCATGGTTGGTAAAATAAAAAAATAATTTACCGAAGATTATTCTACAATTTCTGGATCAAATGAAATGTTCGGTAATAATTTATCTAGCCATTTTGGTAAATACCAATTCCAATCCCCTAATAAAGTCATGGTCGCAGGAACTAGTAGCGTTCTTATAATGTAGGCATCTACGAAAACCGCAACAGCTATCCCTAATCCAAACGCTTTTACAATTAAAATATCTGCTGACATAAACGAAAAACAAATGAGTATAACAATAATCGCTGCACTGGTAATAATTTTCCAACTGCGATCAATACCAAATACAATGCTTTTAATACTATCATGGCTTTGCTCATAACACTCTTTTATACGTGTTAGCAAAAATACTTCATAATCCATCGATATTCCAAAAAGAGCGCAAAAAATAATAATAAGCAAACTAATATCAAGCATGCCTTGCGGTTCGAAATGAAGTAAATGATGCAGATATCCCTTTTGGATAACGAGAACTAATACACCATAACTTGCAAATAAACTGAGGATAGTGGTTAAAATTGCTTTTAACGGCAAAATAACAGATCGCAAAAATAATAATAAAATAATATAGGTAAAAGTAATAATCCACAAAAATGCATAGGGAAATGTTTTACTAATACTATGCAACACATCCGCGGTATTTGCAGATGCCCCGGTGACTTCCAGCTTAAGATTATCTTTAAGCTTTTTATGTCGTAATTCATTAATAAGCGCTGTTGTTTCTGGTGAAGTGCTTTCGGTTTTGCTTACAATAGTGACGACAGTTAGATTATGATTTGTCGTCATTTTCAGAAGTTTTTGAACTTCTTCGGGTAATTGTGATTTAGGTAATGCATATAATCTTTGATATTCTAATTTAGTCAATCGCGGAACGGTACTGACAATACTACTCACTTTATCAACACGTGCATCATTTTTAATATCATTCGCAAAATCGTATAAAGCGCTAATATTTTTTTCCGTTAGGATACTACCATTTTTAGATTTAACAATTCCTAAAATAGGAGACAAATAACTTTCACCAAATTTAGATTCAAAAATATCGAATACTTGTCTACTTTCTAAATTTTTCGGCAAAATGCGAAAATCTGAAATCCCTATCTCTACATGTAAAAAAGGAAATCCCAATGCGAGCAATATCACTAAAATGGTAATGAAACAAAGCAAAGGCCTTTTAACGACTTTAGTCACTATCCATCTACAATAAGGATTATCTTGTCTTACTTTAGGTTTAAAAAATGGTATAGGGAACCGATTAATTTTATTATTTAAAATAGCAAGGACCGCAGGTAATAAAATAATTGCATTGAGTACGGCCATTGAAACTGCAGCAAGTCCACCCATCCCCACCGAAAAAAGCACATCAATTTTAAATAAAAGTAACGCACTTAAACTGATAAAAACTGCCAATCCACTAAAGAAAACAGATTTGCCGGCAGTAGATTGCGTAATAGCTAATGCTTCTTCAACTGTCGCTCGATGACTTAATTCATCTCTAAAACGACTCACTATTAATAATGCATAATCTAAGCTAAGACAAATCCCTAGTAATAACGCAATATTTAAAGTAAAAACGGATAATGAAAAAATATGTCCTAAGGCAAAAAGAGTCATTAATATTAAAAAAGCACATACGGCACCGAGTACAATAGGAATACTTGCCGCAATTAAAGTTCCAAAAACAATAAGCATCGTGATGATTGCAACTGGCGTTGCGATATACTCAGACTTGAATAAATCCGTTTGCGTTTGACTTCTTGTATCATCCAAAAAAATGGGTTCTCCACCAACCCGCATTTCTAAGTCAATAGGTTCATTTAAAGTAAGCTTAAAATCTTTTAATAATTTTTGACTGGTTTCTTTATCTCCTTCAAAAAGAATGACAGCATAGGCTGTATGCTTGTCTTTAGAAATTTGTTTATTATCAAGATCAGGATAGATAATTTGATGTTTAGTAGGAAAATTTTTAAAATCTGATAGCGATTTTTTTATTTGGCTAATGAATTCTGGATCTGTGGCGCGCAGATTATCGCTGTGGTACATAACAATAAATTGATTATAGCTATATCCAAATTTTTTATTTAATATTTTATTAGCAAGCTCACTTTCCGAACTTTGATCAACAAAACCAATATCTTTAAAAGGATCAGTTATTTTAGGAGTAAATGGTAAGCAGGCAACAATAATAAAAAAGAAAATGAAAATAACAAACCAACGATAGTGATGAATAAATCTTCCGAGTCGATAAAATAAATCCCGCTGCATTTACATTTCCTTTAAAAACCTCTTAGCTTTATCCTAGTGTAACTAAAGTAAAGATAGAGTGAAACTATTTCCTAAGGTTTTGAAACATCGGGATTATCCTTAATATAAAAAGAACGAGACAGAGCTTTCATTAAATAAATACCGCTCGCCATATAACCGCTGCAATCCACGCACCTAAAATTGGCGCTACAATAGGAACAAAAGCATATGACCAATCAGAAGAACCTTTTCCAGATATCGGCAGTAACGCATGTGCAATACGAGGGCCAAGATCCCGCGCAGGATTAATAGCATAGCCTGTCGGACCGCCCAACGACAATCCAATTCCCCACACCAAAACACCAACTAGATATGCACCAAGACCACTTACTGGACCACTGGGTGTTGCTTTCCCAAAAATACTTGCTACACCAATAATTAATACCATCGTTGCAATGAATTCACAGATAAAATTCGAAGGATAAGAACGTATCGCAGGCTTTGTTGAAAAAATCATGAGTTTATGATCACTATTTTCTGTGACCTTCCAATGCGGTAAATATGCCAACCAAACAAACACTGCACCGACAAAAGCGCCGGTAAGTTGCGCTAACATAAAACAAAACATTTTATCTAATGTATAAATACGTAAACAATATTTAGCAAAACTGACCGCGGGATTAATATCCGCATTAGGTGAACCCGCTGATTGCGCAACAAAAACTCCAATTACAACCGCAACAAACCATCCGGTGGTAATCGCAATCCAGCCTGCATTATAGGATTTCGTTTCTTTTAATAAAACACCTGCAACGACTCCATTGCCTAATATAATTAACATCATGGTCCCAAAAAATTCCCCAAAATATTCCGTCATCACATTTTCCTTCGATTGGATTCATTTATTTCCATAAAAAAATTTTGACTATTTTTATGATCCGCGGTAAAAGATCGCATTGTATCATGATCATTTGCGAAATATAAAGGTGATTCAATTTCTTTTTCGGGAGCGAGAGAATCTTTTAAATATTCTTTTTGATAAATCATAATAGCTTCTGCAATTGAAATTTTATTTTTTTGCAAAACCGATAATTCTCTAGCTAATTCTTTTATCTCCTTTTGAAATTGCATTTTCATCTTGGATTGACAATATTCATCATAGGTTATTTCAAAGAGAATACCGATAGAAATAAAAAAATTAAATATAATCCATTCAGGCCAAAAAAAATGACTGATAATGTGAGTGCCTTTTGCAGATATTAATCCTTGTAAAAAACTGGATAACATGACATTCACGTCACTCTCTAAAAAGAGATAAAATGGCGGAAAATGTGGAAAATCAAACGAAAAATCACTGTTCGCCATCATGATTTCTTGGTTAACCATTTTTTTAGCTTCTAGTAATGTGTTATTTAAATTTTCTTCGGTGCCTAGTTGAAATTCAAGTTCTCGAATTTTATGTTTAAGCGTCTTAATCTCGATTTGTAAAAAAGTCCGTTGCTTTTCAACTTCTGTTTTCATTTCATCATGTAAATGGTATCGATACACATTAATGACAAGCATGATAAAAGATAAATATGGCAAAGGAAAAATACTCATAAACAATAAAGGCACACTCAAAAGACGTGATTTATTTATCCATGATCGAATGGAAAATTCATTTATCATATCTTTTTTATTGCCATTTTTTTCTGTCTGACTATTAGATGGTAAATTAATATAAAAAGATTTATCTCCGCCATATCCACTTTCCTCTAATAACAAACGATCTTGCATTAATATTTCTTCCATTATCATTTTGGCTTCTCTCGCATGATAAATGACTTTTTTAGCGGAATCATAGATATTTATCTTATAAGCATAAAATTCATAATATATCGTCATAAAAAATACTGAACTGTTTGTAACATACTTCAGCATATTGAACATGGAATGACATCCAAATTGAGGCGCAAAAAATTTTAGAACTGTCTCAAAAAAAACATCCATTCCAAACGCATTGATGAAAGCTCCGTCAAAAATATTAGGGAGTTTTTTCCACGTGGTTTTCGAAACAAATTGAGGTACGAATTTATTTTTTATTTTGTCATATTGATTGAAAAAAAAACTTTTGCATTCATGATATTTCATCATCAGTAAGTGAATACCTCGATAATTCCATCTCGATTTAAGTTTTTTCTTTCTCTGTCTTATATCGTAAGTAATGATCCATTACAACTAATGCGGACATTGCATCAACAATGGGAACCGCTCGTGGCAAAACGCAAGGATCATGACGTCCTTTTATCTCTAAATTTGTTGAAGTTCCTTCAGATGTAATCGTCGACTGCATTTTTGCAATCGTTGCCACTGGTTTAAATGCTACTCTAAAATAAATATCTTGACCGGTAGATATTCCTCCTAATGTTCCACCTGAATGATTAGTTGTAAAATTTACTTTTCCATTCTGAATATGAAGTAGGTCATTATGCTCACTACCACGCATCAAAACACTTGCAAACCCTTTTCCGATTTCGAATCCCTTAACTGCATTAATGCTTAACATCGCTTTGCCTAAATCGGCAGACAATTTATCAAAAACAGGCTCTCCTAATCCTATCGGTACACCACGAATGACGCCTTTAATTATGCCACCTACGGAATCACCTTCCTTTTTTACTTTTTCAATTAACGCAATCATTTTATTTGCGACATTGGCATCAGGACAACGAATGATATTTTTATCAATCATTTCGGCAGAAATTTCATGATAATCCATATCAGTGCGAATATCTGCTACTTGTTCAACATAACTAAAAATTTCAATATTTAGTTTTTGTTGTAAATATTTTTTGGCAATCGCGCCCGCAGCAACTCGAGCGAGTGTTTCACGAGCACTCGCCCGACCACTTCCCTGATAATCTCGTATACCATATTTCATCTGATAAGTATAATCTGCATGAGAGGGTCGATAGATATTTTTCAAAAGTTCATAATCTTCCGGTCGCATATCTTCGTTATAAGCTAACAATAAAATAGGCGTCCCAGTGGTTTTACCTTTAAAAACACCCGATAGAATGTGAATAATATCACTTTCTCGTCGATCCGTCGTAATAAAACTTTGCCCGGGCTTTCGCCTGTCCAACTCCTTTTGAATATCATCGACACTAATATCGAGGAGAGCCGGACATCCATCTACAATAACACCTTGCGCGCCATGATGAGATTCACCGCAGGTGGTAATTCTAAAAATTTGACCAAAACTATTTCCCGGCATTTGTCATCTCACTTACTGCAAAAAAAGCATGCTCTATCACTTTATTTGGAACATCAAAAGCAAATTGTTTACTTTTGTGATGAATTTTCCCGATTTTTTTTAAAAGTACATACTTCGCTTTTTCCTCTTTCGCTTTTTTATCCAATTGAGTTAAGGCAATAATTTTTTGCAAATTAAATGTTTTTAATTTTTTTGGGTGGATACCTAACTTCATTAGCAATTGTGAAATTTTAAAATAATCCGCTCTGGAAAGCATACCCAATATTTCAGATATTTTCGATTCCACTAATATTCCATATCCCACAGCAATTCCATGTAAAAGTCGATAATTGGATAAGGTTTCTAATGCGTGACCAATAGTATGACCAAAATTTAAAATTGATCTCAGATGTTTTTCTCTCTCATCCTGGGTCACAATTTGTGACTTCAAACGAATCGCTGAAAAAATAATTTGATGGCTCGCAGCCTCTCCATTCAAAATATCATGAATATTTTTTTCAAAAAACTGAAAACTATTTTTATCGTAAATAATAAATATTTTTAATGCCTCAATCAAACCATTGATTAAATGCTTTTGTGGCAATGTTTTTAAGCAATGTAGATCAATAATGACGGATGAAGGATGCCAAAATGCGCCAATTAAATTTTTTCCGAGTGAGGTGTTAATACTCGTTTTGCCACCAATACTACTATCCACCATCGCCAACAATGTCGTTGGAATTTGAATATACGAAATACCACGCATATAAGTTGCTGCGATAAAACCCGCAATATCTCCTACCACTCCTCCGCCCAGCGCTAAAATAAAGGCATCACGATCAAAATGTTTAGATAATATTTTTTGCTCGAGTTTATGTTTCATTTGATAGTTTTTTGCTTTTTCACCAGAAGGAAAACTCAACAATAACACTTTTTTCTTTGTTTTTTGTAAAGATTTTAATAAATTTTGCGCATATAATTTTTTAACTTTATTATCCGTTATAATCACAATTTGCTGAATATGCTTTGGCAACCAAAATAAATTTTTTAATAAACCTTGTTCAATAAATATAGGATACGAAGTGGGAGAATTGGCATGTTTCACCACGAGAGTTTTCATCATACACTCATCTCAATTTTATTAGCTAATGAAAAAAGTAATTTTTCAGTTTCATCCCAACCCAAACAGGGGTCAGTGATGGATAATCCTCCCAAGTCGACAAAATCAGCATTCATGGATTGATTACCTTCTTTAATAAAACTTTCAATCATGAATCCTTTCATTAATTTTTTTAAGTCGGGATATTTTTTTAATTCATCCAAAATATTAAAAATAATCTCTCCTTGCATTTGATAAGCTTTTTTACCATTCACCAAACAATTATCATGGCTTGCGTCAATAATGATAGCTTCATTTTTTATCGTATGCTTATCCATATATTTTTTTACTTCCGATAAATGAGAAATAGAATAATTAGGCTCATAATAACTCCCTCGCAGTACCAAATGTGCGTAAGGATTACCATGCGTTTCAATTTCATCATTTTCAAAAAATGTGACATGTTTAGCTTGGGACGCCACAATACTATTTACACTAATGGCGAGGGAGCCATGCGTTGGATTTTTTATACCGACAGGACAATCAATAAATGAAGCAAAAATGCGATGCTCTTGATCTTCTGCACTTCTCGCACCTATGGCAACCCAAGATAATAATTCTAAAAAACCTCTAAAATTATGAGTAAATAAAGCTTCATCTGCAATAGGCAATCCCATTTCGACAATTTTCACCATCATTTCACGAGTATATCGAATACCCTCCAAAATACACGGTGCGCCAAATGGATTCGGTTGATAAGAAGGTCCCATCCATCCTTTAATGGTCCGCGGTTTTTGAATATAAACACGCATTACCAATTTTAATGCGTGCGTCACTTTTTCGTTCACTGTTAATAATTTTTCAGCATATTCTAACACTGCGTCTTTAGGCCACGCAGAACATGGGCCTACAATTATTAATAAACGTGGATCTTTGCCTTCCAAAATATTTTTTATCTCTTGTCGATCTTTTTCTATTTTTTCATGTGCCGTGTGTGATAAAGGGTAATCTGAAATCATTTCTTGCAACGACGGCAATTTTTTTAAAATGGTATAATTCATACCAAACCTTTTTTGAGTATCGTTTCAATTTCGTGGGATTTCCAACCTTCGCATAATTTTTTTCCCGTCCATAATTCTATTTGTCGAATGCCCTGACCAATAAACATATCTAATCCTGAAATAATTTTGGCGCCAAGATTTTTTGCATTATTTAATAATGTCGTATTGATAGGGTGATAAATCATATCAAATACAATCTGTTCTGCAGAAAATTGAAAATCTGGCAGAGGAGTCGTATGATTTTCAGGGAACATACCAGAGGGCGTTGCGTTAATGATAATATCTATTTTATCATCGATGTCATGGATCGTATTGATAATAGTCCCTCCAAATTCATCCTTTATTCTTAACGCATTTTCTTTTGAGCGATTATACCAAAATATATTAACAAAATGCTTTTTTAGAAAATATGCTGCGGCGCGCGCGGCACCTCCTGCTCCAATCAAAAGAACATTTTTACGATGTAAAGTAATATCTTTTAATGCAAAAGCAATCCCATCGACATCGGTATTATATCCTTTTAATTTTCCGTTTTGATTAATAATGGTATTGACTGCTTTTAATGCTTCGACGGACGAACAACATTCGTCGAGATAATGTAAAATTTTTTCTTTGAAAGGCATCGTCACTGCCACTAATCCAATAGGTAAAGTCCGAACAGATTGCACAAATGATTCTAAGTCTTCTCCTGGAAATGCAAGTAAAACCGCATCCAATTTTAAAATTTGATAAATCATATGATGTAGAATAGGGCTCTTGGTATGCACTAAAGGGAAACCTATCACTGCATTTAATTTTGTTTTATTTGTGATGATCATTTTCAATATATTCCACCAAAAATTGTAACGCCTCCCGGTAACCCTCTTCTTTTTTTCCAGAAATGACTTTAATTGCTGCAGCACTTGTCACCGAGACCGCTCGCCAAGGCTCTCTTTTTTTTATATCAGAAAGATGGACTTCAATAATAGGTAATCCCGTATCCAAGAGTGCATCGTGTAATGCAAAACTATAATGTGTGAATGCGCCAGGATTAATAATTATCCCATGAATATCGTTGGAATATTTTTGTAAATAATCTATAAGCTGACCTTCATGATTTGATTGAAAAGTCATGACAGAATAATTTAGATTTTTTGCCATATTTATTGTCAGATTTTCAATGTCCTGAAGCGTACAACTTCCATAAATTGCAGTATCTCTTTTTCCCAAAAAATTTAAATTAGGTCCATGCATCAAAAGAATTTTTTTCATGTGACTTTTCCAATTGTTCAATAATTTTTTGAACGGTTTTTTCAATACTTTGATGATTCATTATTTTATCAAAGGAGCGACAAGCTTCGTATAAAGGTTGGCGTTCATCCCATTGTCTTTTAAATTCTTGAAGTGTATTTGAATTTTCTTCAAAAAAGGACGGTATTCCTTCTGCGATTATTCGATGAAATACTTCATCAAATGGAGCTCCGAGATGAATGACAATATGCGATTTTATCAAGGATTGATTTTCTTTGAGAAGAACTGCTCCTCCGCCTAATGAAATAACAGATGATTTTTGTTGGATGCTATATTTCAATGCGTTACTTTCTAATGTTCGAAAAAAAAATTCCCCATATTTTTTCATAATCATACGACAAGACATTTTTTCTTGATGTTTTTTTTCAAAATTTTTTTCTATGACATGATCAAGATCGATAAAAGGTTTATTGATTCGACTCGCAAGTGCAGAGCCTACGACGGATTTTCCTGTATTTTTAAATCCAATAATAATGATGTGTGATTTTTTCATTCTGAGGTTGAAATAGTTGCCCCTAATTTCTGCATTAATTTTACATAATCAGGAAATGTTTTATGAATTGCCTCAGCGTTTTCAATAATCGTTTCTCCATCAGCACACATACCAGCCACACATAAAGCCATGACAGTACGATGATCATGAAATCCTTCCAGTTTATTTCCTGTCAAACGTGTTGGATAAATTGTTATACCATCTTCAAATTCTTCAATTTTTGCACCCAATCGCCGCAGTCCTTCTGCCATTGAGTGGATGCGATCCGTTTCTTTGAGACGCGCATTAGGAACATTATAAATTTTTAATCTCGATTTCATTTGTGTACCAATGACTGCGAGCGTTGGCACTAAGTCAGGAATATCTTTGGCATCAATATCCATTCCTGCTAATGATCTACCACCACGAACAATCACCTTGGATGAGGAAATTTCTATATCGGCACCTGCATTTCGCATCAGTGAAATAAATTGTTTATCGCCTTGCGCGTCCTTCATATCTAAACCCTGAAGTTCTATTTCGCCATTTAAAAGAAGACTCGCAGCAATAAAATAGGAAGCTGAAGAAAAATCGCCAGACATTTTTTTTTGAAAATTGTTAAAAGAAGATCGACCTTTAATGTGATAAATATCTTCTTGTTCAATATATTGGTGAGAATAAGAAATATTCTGCTCATCTAACCAACGCAATGTCATATTGACATAAGGACGTTCATGTAAATTTTTTACTGTTAAAATGCTATCACGAGGTGCGAGTGGTAAAGCAATTAATAACGCCGATAAATATTGCGAGGTAATACCATCCAAATTAGCATTTCCACCCATTAAATCTCCGGAAATTCGAATAGGAAGAAAACCGTCATTTAAGATATATTCAATTTTTAATCCCAGTTGTTTTAATGCATTCACAAATGAATTTATTGATCTTTGTTGCATTTGTTTTCCACTTTCAACCGTCACAACTTCAGTAGAATTTTTTCTGAAGCCAAGTAGTGGTAATACAAAATGGGTTGTGATACCTGAATTGCCAGTATAAATATGATTATTTGGAATATCGAATGGGGCACCTTCACTTTCAATCATGACTTTATTATTATTTTTATGCAGTAATGCACCTAATTTTCGGCATACCGATATGGCATCATTAGTATCATCAGACTCTAAAAAATGATGGATTTTTGACTTTCCTTTTGCCAGCAATGAAAAAAACAAACCGCGAATGGTTTCTGATTTTGAAGTGGGTAAGAAAATATTACCTGAGAACTTTGAATTTTTTTTAATAATTAATTGCATACAAACACACAGTTGGAGCTAAAGCTCTGGCTTTTGAAAGAATGTATAATCATGTCATGCCAGCATGCTTTTAGCTGGCATCCAGCAGGACTTGTCTGGATGCCAGCTAAAAGCATGCTGGCATGACAGTCGTGTCCGCATTAGATTTATGCATTCTATTTAAATAAATCATCCTATGCAATATTTTTATGTTTATTCTTGCACTTCAAGTTTACCTGTTATTACATTATGTGAAATGTTATTGATGAGATGGATAGAGAAATAACCTTCATGATCTGGAACTGCGGTACCAATATAAGTTTCATCTTTTTGACCATTGACGGTCATGGTGAGGGTGCCATCTACTTGTTTATAAGCATTTCCGTAAAAATGCCGCTCGTCATTTTGGTTACTTAACGTCACAGAATAAGTACCATCACTGTTATTGACAAGCGTTCCTTGCATTTCAAATGCAAAGACGGGGCACCACATTAAGATCAATAATAATACAACAATAAATCGTATCATGATGTGATTCTCCTCTTCTTTTATTTTAACACACATTTTTTTGTGTAAGCACTTGATTAATAGTGTTTTTAAATAAGTAACGTTATTTTGATATAATAAAAAAAATGAATAAAGGGATTTGGATATGCAAAAAAAAACTGCGGTGATGGGAATGCTATTAGTACTTTTTTGTGGAAAAATATTTTCGGACGATGCGCCACCACTAACCAACCCGGCTCCAAAAATTTGGAGGTCTCTTAATTCTCAAGATACGATTACATTTGAGAATGCCGGTGGCCAAGAAATGCAAATTGAAATATCAGTAGATGATGATCAAACTGTTCCTGGTGTCACGGGAATTGTGGTATATAATTGCGATGACGATAATCCTAAGCAAAATCTGGATGCAGGAAGCAGCATCACGTGTCTTACGCATGACCCGGATAATCCTGTCAAAGTTGAATCGGATAGTGCAAGTAAACCCGCGTCGGGAACGGTTATAATGCGCACACGATAACCATTCCAATAAATATATTTCGGAATTTTCAACCATGAAAAAAAAAATTCATATCCCTGTTAATGAATTAAAATTTACTTTTATTCGTGCCGGTGGTCCTGGTGGACAAAACGTAAATAAAGTTTCAACTGCAGTACAATTACGATTTAACGTCATTCATTCCACTTCCATTAATGAAATGGTTCGTCATCGTCTGATGCAATTGGCCAAAAATCAAATTGCGGGATCAGGAGATTTACTCATTAAAGCAAGCCAATATCGCACGCAAGAACGCAATAAAATGGCAGCCATGGAACGGTTATATCATCTTATTGAACGTGCCTCTATTGCTCCCAAAAAACGTAAAGCGACAAAGCCCACACTATCATCGAGAGAAGAACGTATCGCAAAAAAGAAAAAGCGCGGCAAAACAAAATCTTTACGCCAGCAACATTTTAATCCTGAATATTAAATTATCATTAAAGAGGCTTGCCTGGTTAAAATATGCATATTTAATACTCATTAGCCATCATTTTATACCTAAGTTTCAAAAATATTGGTATAAACTGTTATAATATTGTTATGTATAGGAGTTAGACGCACATGAAGATTGAGGAATTACTAAAAATCGGCGTCAAAGAAGGTGCATCTGACCTACATATCTTACCTGGCTCTCCTCCACTCTTACGCATTTATGGATCATTGGCTCCCATCAACGATATGCCTGCGCTTTCAGCGGCTGAAACAGAGGCTTTAATTTATAGCGCGATGACTGAAGATGAACAACGAGAATTTGAATCACATCGTGTTTTTGAAAAAGCACTTTCAGTACCAGATGTTGGCAATTTTCGAGCGAGCATTTTGCATCAGTTACACGGGGTCGGTGGAGTTTTTCGCGTAGTACCTCAAACCATTCCTGGCTTTGATGAATTAGGATTGCCATCCATTTTTAAAACCTTGCTGACATTACCACACGGATTAATTTTAATCGCAGGTCCGACAGGAAGTGGTAAAACGACAACACTTGCAGCCATGATTGATTATATCAATCAACATAAAGCTTCCCATATCATTACTATTGAAGATCCCATTGAATTCATACACAAAAATAAAAAAAGCGTATTTAATCAACTACAAGTTGGGCGAGATACCATTGATTTTGCGACAGCATTACGTTCTTCATTGAGACAAGATCCTAACGTTATTTTAATCGGTGAATTACGCGATTTAGAAACCATGCGTTTATCCTTAATCGCTGCAGAAACAGGGCATTTAGTGCTAGCGACAATTCATGCAAGCTCTGCCCCCATTGCCATTAATCGATTCGCGGATGTCTTTCCTTCAGAAGAAAAAAATCGGGTGAGAACATTATTATCCGAAACTTTACAAGGCGTTATTTGTCAAACGCTCGTGAAAAAAATTTCCGGAGGAAGAATTGCAGCCTTTGAAATTATGCTCATGACACCCTCCATTCGGCATTATATTAGGAACGATATGCCCGCACACATTGAATCCGCAATGCAAACCAATAATGAAAAAGGAATGTGCACATTAGAGCAATATTTACAACAATTAGTTTCGAGACGACTTGTTAATCCAACTGTTGCAAATAATGCGATTATAGGCCGCACCTTTAAAGAGGCACTTGGCCCCAAAAAAAAGAAATAGTATTAATTTTCCAAATCTTCCCATCGTTGATACGCGTCTTTTAAATCTAATTCTAATTGTTTTAAATTTTTCATCAGCTCCTTAATGGCAACAGGATCTTTTTCATAAAACATAGGATTTGCCATTTCCTTTTGTATTAGCTCATATTCTGCTTCCCATTTTTCAATTTGACGCATTAAATTCGTGAGTTCTTTTTTATGATGATCTCGAGGAAGTTTATCTTTTTTTTCTTTCGGAAACGACTGCGGCGTGACTATCTCATTTTTCACGGGATGAAAACTTCCAACATGCTCCGTAATAATGCCATTTCCCTCAAAATAAAGCGTGCTCGTGACAACATTATCCAAAAAGGCCCTATCATGGCTTACTAAAAGTAAGGTGCCTTTATACTCACTAATTAAATCCTCCAGCAACTCCAAGGTCTCGAGGTCAAGATCATTCGTCGGCTCATCCATGACTAAAAGATTAAAAGGCTTACTAAACAAACGTGCTAGCAATAAACGATTGCATTCTCCACCAGAGAGCGCCTTCACTTTGGTGAGCGCTCGCTCCCTTGTGAATAAAAAATTATTCAAATAACCCATGATATGCTGTTTACTACCATTTATCTCAATGGTATCTGCGCCTTCTGAAACATTATCGATAACAGTTTTTTCAAGGTCGAGTAATCCTCGCATTTGATCGAAATAAGCAATAGATAGTTGAGTACCGAGAGTCACAAAACCAACATCAGGGTTAGATTTACCGAGAAAAATATTTAGCAAAGTACTTTTCCCGACACCATTAGGTCCAATCAGCCCGATACGATCTCCTCGCATCACTGTCATAGAAAAATCTTTGATAATAATTCTCGAAGAAAAAGACTGGGTTATGTTTTTCGCTTCAATCACGATTTGCCCTGATTTTTTAGCGTCATCAATACTAAGCGAGACTTTACCTTGAACATCACGACGCTTGGCACGTTCTATACGTAAACTTTCTAAAGCGCGGACTCGTCCTTCATTTCGTGTTCTACGCGCTTTAATACCTTGCCGTATCCAACGCTCTTCTGATGCTAATTTTTTATCAAACTCTGCATTTTGCACTTCCTCTGCATGTAACATTTCAGCTTTTCGTCTTAAAAAATTATCATAATCCCCTGGCCAAGAGGTTAATTTTCCTCGATCCAGCTCAATGATTCTTGTTGCTAATCTTTTTAATAATGCTCGATCATGCGTTATAAAAATAATTCCCGCTGATATTTCAAGTAATGTTTCTTCAAGCCATTGAATCGCTGAAATATCTAAATGATTGGTTGGTTCATCCAATAATAGAAGCTCTGGCTTCGACACTAATGCTTTTGCCATAGAGGCACGTCTTTGCCAACCACCAGACAATGATCCGACCGTGGCGTCAGGCGATAAATTCAAGCGTGTTAAAGTTAATTGAATATTTTGATCGAACTCCCATGCTTCTTTTGCATCAAGTTTTTGGTGAAGTTCTTCTAACGTTTGCATGTCTTTTTCAGTAGGATTTTTTTGAAGCGCATGCGTTAGATGGTGATACGCTGCAAGGAGTTGTCCAATCTCTGAAAGTCCTTCTGCCACATATTCATAAACCGTCATTTCCATATTTTGCGGTAATTCTTGCGAAAGTCTCGCCAATCGTAAATGCGGTTTTTTTGCGACAATTCCGCTATCGGGTAACTGCGTTCCTTCAATGATTTTTAACAATGAAGATTTCCCTGCACCATTCCTTCCTATTAAACAAACACGCTCTCCGGTTTTAACACTCAACTTCACGTGATCGAGAAGGTGAGAAAGACCAAAGCTTAAAGAAACATTGTCTAAGGTAATAAGATTCACAGTTTCACCATTATCCAGCCCAAAGAGGGATTTGTAAGGCCTTTTTTTTCAGCTCTTTTACGTGGATTTGTGTTTCGGGATCAAATTTCGTAAGTAGCTTCCAAAATGATTTTCCATGATGCATGAATTGTGTATGACAGAGTTCATGCAGTAGGACGTGACGTACTAATTTTTTCGGTAAAAAAAGGAGTTTGCAACATAAACTAATATGTTTTTTTGTCGAACAACTACCAAAACGAGTACTATTATTTCGAATTGTCACTTTTTGAAATGGAAGATTCGTTTCAGTAGACAGAGAATGAAGCATCGCAATAAGATAGAAATGCGCTGTATTTTTAAGCCATTTTTGCAATAAAGATAAACAGAGTGTTTTATTTTTAATATCTCCACACAAAATAAGAGTCCCTGCATGTTCTTTTAGTGATAATCGCATTGAAGTGGTTTCTTCATAACAAACTTGCCACTGCTGCGCTAAAGCGCTTAAGAAAATCTCTTGCGGTAATTCTCTTTCAATTTCCATTGAGGCTAAACGCTCAATATTTTTTTCAATCCAATCTTTTTTAGTTTGAATAAAACGCTGAATAGTGCCTTTATCAAATGTGAATGTCGTAGGTAAAACGACTTCAAAACCAAGTCTCGCAGAAAACCGTAATTGCAGATATTTGGCTTTTTTACTGTATCTCAACGTATAATTTGGAAGATTCAACCAAAACCCCTCTACAAAAATGAAAAGGCGATTTCTTTCGAAATCGCCTTTATACTCCTGCCTCATTAACGTACAGTAAAACTCAATATCCCTTGAATTTTACTTCTTTGCACGTTTACGTTTTGTTGCTTTCTTTTTCGTAGCTTTTGCAGCAGCTTTTTTCTTACGTTTAACAACAGGTTTTTTCTTTGCTGAGGCCTTCTTCTTGCGTGGCATAGTAAACATCCCTTTAAGTAAATAATAACATAAGTAGTATATCAAAAATTTTTTAAATGAAAAGTTAAAATATAAAAATTCATTTTAATACGTCGAGATTTTCAGGTGGTTCGCACCAATGTAAATAAAATCAATGAAATAGATTTTAATATAATATTCCAAAAAAACACTATAATTATAGATATAAGTGTCATTTGTGGGGTGAATTATGAAGTGGATATCCATACAGAAATATCTCATGCTTTTCATATTACTGATCTTTTGCATCAACGTAGGTTTGGCAGATCACCATGATAAAAAACAAATGGAGCAACACCAAAACCAAAATTTTGGAAATAATAAAAGATTCATACATTCAAATGTTATTTATGTCCCCTATATTTATTATCCATATAGCGATTACGGAGGCGCTCCCGTTAATAATTATCAAACCAATTATTACAATACTTCACCTCCCACAAGTTTTTCTTATCCGCAAGGCGAATGGGTGGGATCTTCAAATGGTTCAGTTCCTGAATATGCTATTGTTTATCAAAATACGGGGTCGCAACGCATTTTTTATTGTCGCGTGGATTTAGAAAATCAAACGGTGTACGGTTTTCTCGTAGAAAATGATGGATGTTATATCAATGACAATAATGGAAATAAAGTTCGATATGATGAATATGAGGTATTAGAAGAAAGTAATGAGTGACTGGGATGATGCATGTGTCCCAATAAAGCGGACACATGCAATCTCTTTCATGCTACTCGTCGATAACGGTAACACTTTCAGCTTGAAGACCTTTCTGCCCTTGCGTAACAGTAAATTCTACTCGCTGACCTTCTGCAAGTGTTCGGTATCCATCACCAATAATCGATTTAAAGTGAACAAATACATCTTCACCTTTATCGCGCTGAATAAAACCAAAGCCCTTACTTGCATTGAACCATTTAACGGTTCCCTTTTCACGTGCTGCCATAACTAATAAACCTTCATAAAAATTAAAAAATAACGCCATTAAAATATCGCTACGACCCTATTTCACGCATCGTTTCAGCAATAATCTTTTATCGCGTCCGGTATAATCTAACAGAATTTAATTCAATAGTCTGTAATTGAATGGATATTATGCTAAAAAGAATAGAGATATATGATTTATCAAGTAGTTACAGATAGAAATATAGCTCATAAACTACGTTTATGAGCTATAATTGTTTATCTTTCGTAAATTTTATTGGTATTAAATGAAAATTGGCAATCAGCGGCAATAGGTAGACCTGTAGAATAAACAGGGCTAGTTGTACTACAACCTCTCGAAAGTACCGCATATTCATCGGCATTTTTACAAGATACGGGCACCCATCGATTAAGAAAACCTTCCCCCCTATTCGCATATTTGGTGTACTTGCTGCAACAAACGTAATAAGGAAGTGGCACACTGGTACCGCTGGTACTACAGATCGCAACTGGAGCGTAGGGTCCATGGCGATAATGCGCCTTAGCTTCAGTAAAAACAAAAAATGTAAGCGTAAACAACAAAAACAGCATGAACTTATTTTTACTTTTTGTCATTATTTGAGCCTTCATGAGAGTTCCTCCCCTTTTTCCTTTTCCAACACAAATATTATACCACGTATCATACTGGGGCTTTTTGCAGGTAACCATCTGATTTTATGTAATAAATCCAGTTAATTGATTTTATTCAAGAATATGCTTTGACACGATATCCATCGACATTCGAGGGACATTGTTATGGAAGTAGAATTTATGAGAAAGAATTGCTATTCTCTAAAAAATTATTGTTTATTAGGGGCTTACAATGAAAAAACTTTTACTATTTGTTCTTTTTCTATTTTCTTTTAATGTTTATGCTGCGGAAAAATATATTTTTGATTCTTCACATTCTTATGTCGAGTGGCAAATTAATCATTTTGGATTCTCTCACCCGACTGGTAAATGGTATGCGGATGGTTCAATCAATCTTGATGAAAAAAACCCAGAAAAAAGCACAGTTGAAGCAACCATAAAAGTTGGCGACATCATTACCGGCATTCCTAAATTGGATGAACATTTAAAAGGCGCTGATTTTTTTGATGTAGAAAAGTTTGCAACCGCCACTTTTGTCAGTAAAAAAGTGGTAGTCACAGGTAAAAAAACAGCAAGAGTCTCTGGGATTTTAACCTTACACGGAGTATCAAAACCGGTGACCTTAAATGTCACTTTAAACAAATTAGGCGAAAGTCCTATTACGCATAAAAAGACGGTAGGGTTTATGGCGACAACCATTATCAATCGTTCTGCGTTTGGTATTGATAAATACGTACCAGGATTGTCAGACGAGGTTTTAATTCATATCGAAACAGAAGCATATACCGGCTAAGGAAATCATATGCGCTTTAAGAATACGGAAAATCATTTTGGGTTAGTTGCGATATTTTTTCATTGGGTGATGGCTATCCTCTTGATTGGACTTGTCGTTCTAGGACTTTATATGACCTCCCTTTCTATAAGCGCACAAAAACTTACATTGTACGGTTATCACAAAGAATTTGGCATGCTCGTATTATTTCTCGTCATGCTCAGAATAGTATGGCGTATTGGCAACACCCTACCTGCTTTAACATCGCTAAATATATTTGAACGCTTTGCGGCAAGAGCCGTGCATTGGGGTTTTTACCTTTTAATGATTGCATTACCCATCACGGGATGGCTAATTACTTCTTCCGCAGGCTTACCCGTTTCTTTTTTTAATCTTTTTATAATTCCAACGCTAGGCTCCCCTTCCCCGGATTTACTGAAATTATTTGAAAACATTCATGAATGGTTAGCCTATTGCTTAATTGCGCTTTTTTGTTTGCATGTCCTTGCTGCATTAAAACATCATTTCATCAACAAAGATGATATCTTACGGAGAATGATTTCGTGAGAAAAATAATTTTTTCCGCTTAAATAGCATGTGAAACTTCCAGTGGTTTCGATGAAATATTATTTCCCGTATCATTGGAAGAAAACTTAAAGCGAGTAAATCCATTTTTCCTATCATTTTCTTTCGAATGAAGCATTTTTAAACCTAATAAAAAACCAAAAACCGCCCCTACACTTACAGCAACTGGCAAAGCAAAGCCTGCAGTAAAAAAAACACTAACCACCAACCCTGCAACGGCACCTAAAATAGTGGATAACAAAAGAACGCCTAATTTGTACCAGATGGTATAAGGATGCGCAACAGTATTTGAAGGCTGAATGATTTCTTGATGTTTTTTTTCTTCAGGAATCACCGGGATAATTTGACTTTTTTCAAACGGGAATTGACTCCATCTCAATGAATCATCAAGATCAATGCTACTCTGATGATTTAATATTGGAGAATAAATAGGATCAACTTTCTTTTTATTAGTTATATTAATCTTCCGATCGTCATCCAACCATTCATAGCTATCTTTAATTCCCACCTCTTCCTCTGACAAATCATCATCACTTAATTCTACTTCTTCAGTCAATTTTTCGCTTTTTGGAATAAGTAATTTATTTTTTAAATTCTCAATCGATAATAATAATTTTGATTTTTCTTTCGAATCAGACAATATAGAAATATATTTTTCACAATTTTCTAATACGGAAAGATTTAAGGTTGAACTATAAATATCTGTGATATATTCATCATTATCGCTTTTTGCAAATTCTGTTTCTTGCATAACGGGTAATATCAGTAGATGAACAAGCGTTTTTTCCATTATTTGAATAACAAGATTTTCTAATGCCTCAATTTCATCAGATACTTCTTGAATCGTAAGAAACTTATCTCGGATGGCATCGCGAATATCATTCTCATCGACATCTTTTTGAAAATTCTTTGGTTCTGTTATTTTGTGATTATAAAAAACTTCGCGTAATTCTTTTAAACGTAATAAAGTCTTGTAAAGGTTATAGCTTAAATTGACGGGTTTTTCCTCTTCATCCCATGCATATTTTTTTAAGTTATCTGCACGTTGTTTTAAACCTTCGAAATACATTCTTCCTTTTGATTCAAAGGGTTTATCCTTGCAATCCCTCAAAAAAGACATACAATATCCTTCTGTAAAAAGCATGAATCATCTTTCAGAAATCACATACTAAATTTAGGTTAATCTCATGTCAATGCTACTTTTATTGTTTGAGATTTCATTATCGAAAAACAAGCTCCCCACGCTCGAGCAATTTATTATTAACGGATATTGCCCTCCACGAAGATTTAGGCATTTTAAGATTTTATCTTTACAATATGCTCAATTTGAATAAAAAATAAGCTCAATTTCTGTTTTAATATTATATGTTATAATTTTCAGGAAAGTTTTCATTTAATTCACACGAAAAGGAAATCATTTTATGGAATATCATTGTGAAAAATGCGGAATGGGTGTGAAAAATTTAACTTGCAGCAAATGCAATAGTCCATTAAAAGATAATAAAATCACAACGCCTGATGGAAAAAAAGTTGAAGTCGCCGAATGCCCCAAAGGTTGTGGAAAGATTAAATCTCCGACATGCTGTCAGCAGGATATGGTTTGTTCGATGTAACCATTTTATTTGTAATTTTGCGCTAACCACAAAGCCTCAATGCCATTGAGGCTTTTCGTCTCTATTTATTTTTTGTGTATATTACAAAAACTTTCATATTCTGAAATAATTTTTTGGGCCAACATACCGTATAGTTCCGGCCTAACCAGCCGATGTAATTCAATTATTCTTCTAAAATATATTGCCAATGGCTTAGTGTTTAAGCCTGCTGCCAAATCACTTACAATATCCAAATGAATATTTGCATAATTAGCAATTCCTTGAAGTGTATAATTTTCAGTGGATGTAATATCATTGATAATAATTTTAATTAAATTTTTTTCCAACTCCATATTTTTTACTTCCTTATTCAAATTTATAAAATTATGATTCTTATACGTTTCACTAAAATATTCCTTCAATCTTTCATAAATTCTTACGAAAAGGTCTATTTCAATAAAAATACTTTCTTCTCTAGAAAATCTTTTTGGATTAACACCAAATAATTGACAAAAAGGTTCTACCGCTGACATAAGTCCCTCATTTCCTTGACTCCTGAAGAGAAAAACTCTTGCTTAGATTAACCAAATATATGAAAAAGGCTGCAAACAGCTTTATCTTTATTAATATCATTAATAAAGTCATAATATCGATCATATTGTTATCCATGATTAAAATTGTTCATAAGGTAATATTTACCTATTGACAAAAATGAAATATATGTTCTTTACTGAGTAACTGATGTATTTAAAACAACTTGATGAAAATTCAAAAAAATATTTGCATATTCTGTATAAAAAAGGATATGCAAAAATTCCTACATTTACAGCAAATATTGCGCGAAATATTTTTTCAAGTACTTCGCATATCTTCGAAGCCAATCGAGTAATAAAAATAGAGCATCAGAAAAAAATTCCACTTCATATTTATAATCCATCTGGTACTGAGCCTACCTCTATTATTATTTTTTTTCATTCGGGAGGCTTTGTATTAAGACAGTGGAGCATTAATTCTTCACTATGTAAAAAAATTGCTGATGTTACTCATTCATGCGTGATATTAGTTGAATATAGCCTTTCTCCAGAGGAGAAATTTCCTAAAGCAATATATGAAGCATCCACTGTGATCGAATGGGTTCATAAAAATAAAAAGCAGCTAATGCAATATGATAATATTTATCTTTGCGGAGAAAGTTCTGGTGCTAATTTAGCAATAGCTGCATTGATTAACAGTAAATTTTTTAACATCAATGGACTTATTTTAATTTGTCCATCGTTAGATTACTATAATCAATACAAATCAAAAGAAGAATTTTCATCAGGTTATCTCCTTGATAAAGATGTAAGGCTCTGGTTCAGAAATCAATATTTAAACAATCCTATCGAGAGAATAGATCCACTCGTTTCTCCATTGATGTCAGATCAATTACATCGTTTGTCGAATGTCTTAATTATTAATTCATACTTTGATCCATTACGAGACGAATCTATCGAATTCAAAAATAAGCTAGATCAATGCGGGGTAAAAAATCGAATAGAAACATTTGACACCATTCATGGCTTTTTCAGTTTAAATATAAAGCCTTTTAGCAATAACGTGCTTAACATTATAGATAAATTTATAAATCGTATTGTATAGCTTTCTCTAGTATATCCAAGGTTGAACTACAATCCAATTTTTCGCGTATAATATCAATATAATTTCTTACTGTTTTTTCAGTTATTGACATTGTCCTTGCAATTAGTTTTGGCGGATAATTATTTTTGATTAACTTAATGCACTCTATTTCTCTTGCAGTCATTTTTGGTATCGGTTTTATAACTCCTTCCTTAATGACTTTCGCAACTAGCTTTGAATCATTCAGTATTTGTAAACTTCTATGTTCTTTATTTTTTTCTTTGATTTCATTTAGCATATTCTGTATAACAAAAATACAAAAATTTTCAAAATCATGGTATGTATTCCTGTATATTTCATCATGATTCACTACAACTTTGTTATGTAATGCTAATAAAATAAAGGTACAATCGACACATCTTCTAATAAGTGAATATGCATCAAAATATCCGTACTCCTGCTCTTCGTGAATAACTAAACTTTTTTGAATATCATCATAGTTACTAGAACAAGGAATAAAATAATTTTTGTTTTTCATGATTTCTAAATCAAACACTTCATCTGACCTTGCACCTCCCATTTTATGATAAGCAATTGCCCAATCTGGCACATTAGATATAAAATATTTTTTATTATCTCTAAAACAAACACAAATACAAAAATTTGTTATTTGTGTTTTTTTTACAAATTCAAATGAATCAACTAATTTTTCTATTTTTTTTCTATATTTGACAGAATCAATATATTCATATGGAAAAAAATCTTCATCCGTAAGTTTAGACATAACTGATTTTTTGATTTTCAATTTTAATTTTTGTACATTTCATTTCTTTGATCATAGTCATTCCAAGCAACCCAATAATACTTCCAAACATATAATAAATAGCTGGTGCAGTAATCAACTTCATTTGGTATGTTAGCCATGCTAGAAATAAAGGTGTGGTGCCACCAAAAATTGCAATGCTCAAATTAAATGATACTCCAAATCCACTATATCGGTATTCGGGCGGGAAAAGTCTCACTAATATTGTATTTAAAGGAGCATAAGTTAATGCAATTAAACAGGAGCAACAGCACATGCCTACCATTACTAAAATTACATCACCTGATGATAACAATTTGAATATCAGAGTAGAAAATATAGCAAAACCAAACATTCCGCATATTGAAATAATTTTTCCTCCAAATTTATCTGCGAGCAATGCAATAGGTGGTTCCAGTAAAGCATCCAACAAAATCGCTATAGAAACTATAACAATAGCTGTACTTAAGGAAATATTTGAATATTGTGTAATATAAGTAATACTGTAAACATAACTTCCAAATGTTATTATCCCAACAAACCAAGCTATCAAAATTGTAATAAAAACAGATTTAGGGCTTTTCTTAATTGCAGTTAAAAATGTTGTTTTATTTTTTTTACCTTTTAAATGACTATACTCCGGCGTTTCTATAAGATTTTTTCTTACATTATAAATCAAAATACCGCCGACAATTGCTATGAGAAATGGGATTCGCCATATTGAAATAGGTAAAAAATGCAATGTTGCAATAGCAGAAACTAATGACCCAATGATTAATCCAATACTATATGCAGAACTAGTTAAACTTCCTAGAAAATATGGACGTTTCTCACTAGAATGCTCGACTAAAAATATTGCTGATCCAGTAAATTCTGCGCTCGCCACTAAACCTTGCATTATTCGAAGGAACGTTAATAATACGGGGGCTAGAATTCCTATTTGCGCATAAGTAGGTAACAAACCAATCATAGCCGTTGGAATTGCCATCAATATAATTGACAGAGTTAATGCTTTTTTTCTTCCAAAATTATCTCCTATATAGCCAAAGAGCATTGCACCAATTGGTGCCAATAAAAAACTTACTGCAAACAAACCAAATGTATACAAAATCCCTGCTGTATTATTTGATTGTGGGAAAAAAAGCGTAGCTAGGACTGGTGTTAAATATCCGAACAATGAAAAATCATACCATTGAAAAATTGTCCCGGATGTAGCTGCTGCAATTTGTTTATAAATTTGTTGATTATTTTTTTTAATCATTATCATTATTCCTTTGTTCAAATTAGAGGAGAAAATGTTATAAATTTCTTTTCTCTTCTAAATTTCTACTTCCATAGTTCTCTATAAAAACCTTTATGATTTTTGCTTTTTTCTTCATATTTCAATAGGTTAATTCATACACTATTGATTATTATCCTCTTATTCGCTATAAAGGTAATTTCGGATATTTAATCATAAAATAAATAATATTAAAGCTTTTTTTGCAATCTAGACGGTAAAACTTTTATATGCCCTATTATTAGATTTCCCAATCTCATTATTTGTTACTCATTTAAAATTAAAAGAAAATATAAATTTATTTGAAGAAAAAATAAACTTTAATCCATTTATAAAAAAAGGAGAAAATATAAATGCTAACTCAACATCAATTTACGCCAATTGAAGAATTAGAGATAAAAGCAAAAGCAATTTTAGAGCCATCTATTTATGATTTTATTGCTGGTGGCGCCGGAGGCGAACATGGTTTAAAAAATAATAGAAACAATTTTCAATCTTACAGAATCATTCCACGTGCATTACAAGATGTAAGTGAAGTTAAAACTGAATTAAAATTATTTAGTAAAAAACTTGAAACCCCAATTCTTTTTGCACCCTGTGCATTTCATAAATTGGCATGTTCAGAAGGAGAAATTGCGACAGCAAGAGCTGCCGGAAAAATTGGGACTATTATGACGCTAAGTACTATGTCAAGCTGTTCGATTGAAGAAGTTTCGAATGTGAATCTAAAATCAAAATGGTTTCAATTATATATTTATAAAAATAAAACTATCACAGAATCTCTTATAAAACGTGCAGAAATCAATGGTTATGAAGCTATTATTGTCACTGTTGATGTTCCCATGATGGGCATGAGGCTGCGCGATATACGCAATAGATTTAAATTGCCTCCAAATATAGATTCAGCGAATTTTAGAGATTCGTCCTTCTCTTCATTATCTAACGATAGCAAAGGATCAAGAATTAAAGAACATACCGATCAACAATTTGATTCTAGTGTCACTTGGGATACAATCGACTGGTTAACATCCATTACTAAATTGCCAATTATTTTGAAAGGAATTTTAAATGTTAATGATGCACTTGAAAGTCTAAACCATAAAATTGCAGCCATTATTGTTTCTAATCATGGTGCACGACAAATTGATAGTGTAATTTCGTCATTAGAGGTTTTGCCTGACATTGCAGACGTCATATCAAAACGCATTCCTATTATTGCCGATGGGGGCATAAGATCAGGAGAGGATATATTTAAGGCACTTGCTTTAGGCGCAGATGCCGTAATGATTGGTAGACCGATCTTTTGGAGCTTAGCAGTTGGTGGTGAAAAACAACTTTTATCTACGTACCATGACTTACATCAAGAACTTATTTCAACAATGCGTTTAACAGGCTGTGCGTCATTACAAAAAATTCATGAATATGGGTTATCTTTATTGGCTAGCCATTCATTAACAATGAGAAATATATTACAGAAACTTCAACATATATCACTAAAATCAGATAATGTTTCATTTCCAAAAAATAAAACACTATTCTCAAGGCTCTAACGCCCTTCCTTTCATCAAAACTTCCTTAAACGGTTGGATACCGCTACCATAAATTTAACGAAGTTAAATTTTGGTGGCGTGGGTTTTAGGTGGAGTTCATTCTCCACCTAAAACTTAAATTTTGTACCGAAGGTACTCATTATTGACTTATAGATAAGCCTCAAAAAATTGAGGCTTATCTTCATCAGATAATATTAAAGATTTAAACCCTGAATCATATGCTTCAATTTATTTTTTTTAGTCGTTAAATATTTTTGGTTATGTGCATTACAAAAATTAGGTAAATTTTCCTTTCGCACATGATGAATGCCATATTTTTGTAAGTCAGCAATTTTGTTCGGATTGTTCGTTAATAATCGCACTTTTTGAATGTTACGATTACGTAAAATATTGGCAGCAATGGCATAACTTCTAGAATCGCCAGGAAAACCGAGTGTTTCATTCGCTTCAATGGTATCAAGGCCATTTTCCTGCAACGCATAAGCTTTAATTTTATTAAATAAACCGATACCGCGACCTTCTTGCTGTAAATAAATTAAAATGCCGCCCTCTTCACTTATTTTTTGCAAAGAATAATGTAATTGATAAGAACAATCACATCTCGCAGAACCAAACACATCCCCCGTTAAACAACTTGAATGCACACGCACTAGCGTATCTTTCGATATATCTTTTTTATTTTCTAAAATCACATGTTCTTGATTGGAAATTTTATCTTTGATGGCGGTTAATTTAAAATTGCCGTATTTCTCGAGAAAAACTTCGGTACTGACTTCTTCACTAATAAAATTTTCATGATATAAACGATATTCAATCAAATCATCAATGGATAATATGGAAAGCGAATGTTTTTTTGCAAACGCATTTAATTCCTCTCCTCGCGTCATGGTGCCATCTTCATTCATGATTTCGCACAATATTGCTGTGGGCTGAAAACCTGCTAAACGCACAATATCAATCGAGCCTTCCGTATGCCCTTGTCGTTTTAAAACGCCACCTTCTTCTGCACATAGCGGAAAAATATGGCCTGGTTTTAAAAGGTCACAAGGTTCTGCATTCGGATGAATAGCGGTTAAAACGGTTTTTACACGATCACTTGCAGAAACACCTGTCGTAATTCCCTCTCTCGCATCAATGGAAATCGTAAAGGGCGTTCCACGTAAACTGGAATTTTGATCAAGAGGAATCATAAAATCTAAATTTAATTTTTTCATTTGTGATTCAAGAATGGATAAACATACAATGCCGCTACTATTTCGAATGATAAAATTCATCATTTCTGTCGTAATAGTTTCACCAGGAAAAATTAAATCGCCTTCGTTTTCACGATCTGGATGATCCGTTAAAATGATAGCCTTTCCTTTTTTTAACTCAGAAATTGCTAATTCTACGCGTTCGATAAAGGCATGCATGTTAAAATCCCCCCGAATTGTTTTTCAATGTATTTACTTAAAATATCGACTTCAATATTAATTAATGTTCCTATTTTATAGTATGGAATGATGGTGGCGGCTTGCGTATGTGGGATGAAGGTCACCGTCAAAGTATTTTCTTTCGCTTCAATAATCGTAATACTCATACCGTCTAATGCGACATATCCCTTATTTACAAGATATTTCGTCCATGCATGAGAAACTTTGATAGTTACAATCAACGCATTACCATCGTTCACGATATCAATAATTTTACCGGTGCCATCCACATGTCCTTGCACGTAATGACCGCTGATTCTAGCGTCAGCCCGTAAAGCTCGTTCAAGATTGACTTTATCTTGTAGTTTTAATCCAGATAAATTGGTGACTTTTAAGGTTTCATGAACACATGTCACTTGAAAAGAATGATCAGTGTAGTTAGTTACTGTTAAGCAAACACCATTAACAGCAACACTTTCACCGATGACGAGATTTCTTTCGGAAGACTCAATAGTAAGGTGGATGGAATCTCCATCCTCTTCTAAACCGATAATAGTACCGATTGACTCTATAATGCCGTTGAACATACTGTGCACGCTCCAAAAAATTCTTCAGAACATGCGAAAAAGCATGCATTTCTTCTTTTATCCGGACTATTACCGTCGGCTTTGGAGTCTCACCAAATCTGCTGACCTTTTTCGGAAGAAAAAGCGCTCGCGGGCTCTTTAAGATCTAAATTACCGCCGGTGGGGAATTACACCCCGCCCTGAAGATTACGCATGAAAGTTAAACCTAAATCTTTAAAATGTCAAATAATTTTACCGTTCATCTGGCAAAAAACCATCCGTTTGCATATTCCACAACTTCGCAAAATGGCCATTCTCTTTCAGCAAACTTTGTCTTGTGCCATCCTCTACAATATTCCCTTTATGAAATACGAGAATTCGGTCCATATTTGCAAGTGTTGATAATCGATGCGCCACAACGATCGCGGTTCTATTTTTCATTAATTCAACGAGACTTTCTTGAATTAATTTTTCAGTGACGGAATCTAGTGAGGAAGTTGCCTCATCTAATATAAGAATCGGCGCATCCTTCAAAATGGCCCGTGCAATGGCAATTCGCTGTCTTTGTCCACCAGATAACTTAACGCCGCGTTCACCCACGAGAGAATCGTAACCTTCTTCCATTTTTTCGATAAATTCGTGGCAATGCGCAAGTTTAGATGCATGAATCACTTCCAATTCCGTTGCGTCAAGACGACCATAACGAATATTATCCATTAAAGTGCGATGAAATAACGTAGGATCTTGCGGAATCATTGCGATTTGCGAACGCAACGAATGCTGTGTCACCAAAGCAATATCCTGTTCGTCAATCAGAATTTTTCCGTGCTGCAAATCATAGAAGCGTAAAATTAAATTTACAAAGGTGGATTTCCCCGATCCTGAAAACCCGACTAACCCAACTTTTTGACCCTCTTCAATCTGAATATTTAATTTTTTAAAAACGGGAGAATTTTTTCGATAAGAGAAAGTGACATCATCAAAATGAATTTGTCCTCGCGTAATTTGAATGGGAGTTGCGTTTTTTACATCTTCCAAATCATGGCCTTTTTGCACTAGTTTTAATGAGTCTCCGACAGTTCCCATTTCTCTTGCAAAAATCATTAATTGATAACTGACAAACCAGATCCAACCTAACAACCAAAAAGTTTGCATGCCCACCTGCGTAAAATCACCCAATGTAATCCAATGATGAACCCATGCATGTATCAGCAAAAACACCATACCAAAAATAAGGAATAATCCATTTAATCCCAAACCAATACGGGTCAATTCCATTAATAACATTGCTTTTTGGGATTTTCGAATTTCGTCCTTTTGATATTTCTTTAAATAATTTAACTCGTATTTTTCACGAGCAAACAAACGTACGGTTAACATATTGGTAAATGCATCAATAATTTTTCCGCTTAACGTTGCAACAGAATGCGAATGCACTTCCCAAAGCAAATTTCCTTTTCGTAAAAATATACTGGTTAATCCAAGGTGGATAATCAACCATGCCAAAAGAATCAGGGCAAAATAGACATTCGTCTTCCACATCATCACTAAAACAATGATGGAACCCACAATCGCCGTCACGAAATTGAAACAAATAATTTCCATCATGGATTGGCAGCTGGTAGGTAAATCTGCCAATTTTTTGGCGATATTCCCAGCAAAATTACTCGCAAAATAATCATGAGAGTGAGATTCCACATATTGAAATACGGAATTTCGGATACTCGCGCGAAATTTTGGAAACACATACACCTGAAGTATGCCTTGCGTTCTTTGCAATATTTCGGAGACCACCCAAAATAATACAAGAAGTATTAAAATTCCTTTAACTGGACCATATACTTCAGTTCGTGCACCATCATGTGTTTGTAATACATCAACGATGCGTTTTAAGAAATGTGGGAAAAGGGTGTCATTCAACGCCCAAACCATAGAAATCACAGCTAAACAAGTGAATTGAAGCCATTGCTCGCGAACAAAATGTAAAACAAACGGAAATGTCCTTTTTGGAATACTCATAATAAATACCTGGCAAAAAAAATCGTAAAAAAAACAGCAAAATCAACTACATAACTTAATCGATTCAGCTTCAACTGAACGATTAATCAACCAAATATTTTCATAAGTCACCTTGAGGATTTATTTAAGGGGAAGCAATCTTAACATAAATTTTTATGATATCAATCTTTTTTTAAAAAATTTTCTTTTTTTTTAAAACAATCGATGGCACAATATCGACCCTAAAGATGGTACTTATTATGAAATTTTTTCTAGACGTCAAAGTATTAAAGCATAATCGTAACTTCCGTTTGTTATTCATCGGTCAAACGATTTCTTTTTTCGGCACGATGATTACGAGTGTTGCTTTTCCCTATCAAATTTACCAATTAACCAAATCAACATTAATGGTTGGACTCATTAGCTTGGTGCAGCTGATTCCATTACTTTTTACGGCATTGATTGGTGGTGTATTTGCGGATCGTTATCATCGACGCAACTTACTTTTGATTTCAGAATTTCTTTTAGCGGTATGTTGTATCACACTTGCTTATAATGCCACATTAGATTCGCCTAGTGTATGGCTCTTATTCATTATCGCACCTATTATGTCTGCAGTGACGGGTTTACATCGCCCAGCATTAGATAGCATAAAACAACAAATTGTGGCTAAAGAAGATTTTCCTGCGGTCGGTGCATTAGTTATTTCTATCAGTAGTGCCGCTATGATCGCGGGTCCAGCAATTGGTGGTTTGCTCATCGCACACTTTGGTTTAGTCATTACTTATATTCTGGATTTTTTAACTTTTATCGTCTCGCTCATTGCATTGATCATGTTAAAAGATATTCCTAAACCAAAAGGGATGCGAGATGAATCGACATTAAGTGCTTTAAAATCAGGATTACGTTACGCGGTTTCCCGACAAGAATTAACGGGATCTTATCTTGTCGATTTTACTGCAATGATTTTTGGTATGCCTAACGCTTTATTTCCTGCTATCGCGGCCGTGCATGGTGGACCACAAACCTTAGGATTTTTATATGCGGCACCTGCCGTCGGCGCTTTATTATTTTCCGTTTTTAGTGGGTGGACTAACCATATTAAACGCCATGGTGTCGCGATTGCGATTTCTGCGAGTTTATGGGGGGTTGCAATTATTTTATTTGGATTAACAACCAATGTTAATCTATGGCTCGCGCTATTCTTTTTAGCATTAGCAGGCGGTTTCGATGGTATTAGCGGAATATTTCGAAGTGTATTATGGAATCAAACCATACCGTCAGAATATCGCGGCCGCTTAGCTGGCATTGAAATGATAAGTTATTTAAGTGGTCCTAAATTGGGTGACACCGAAGCGGGTTTAGTTGCTGCCGCCTTTGGCGTGACTTTTTCCGTCGTTTCAGGCGGTGTTTTATGTATCGTCGGTGTGGCCGCTTGTTGTTATTTCTTACCTAAATTTGTGGAATATCGATCGGTTCACTAATCTTCACTAGCCAATCGGAGAAGCGCCTCACCCGTAACACGATAGACTGTCCATTCATCCATGGGTTTTGCGCCCATTCGTTGATAAAACTGAATCGCTGGCGTATTCCAATTCAATACTGACCATTCTAAACGTCCGCAATTTTTTTCTTTTGCAATCTTTGCGATATGTCGCAACATTTTTTCGCCTAGACCTTTGCCGCGCATCGTTTCCTTCACATATAAATCTTCTAAATATATACCTCGACGACCCAGAAAGGAGGAAAAATTATAAAAATAGATAGCAAACGCCGCAGGTTTTTGATCACAAAACCCAAGAATGGCTTCAGTATTCGCATTAGCACCAAAAAAAGATTGTTGTAAAATTTCTTCGGTTGCAACAACTTCATGCGATAATTTTTCGTATTCCGCTAATTCTTTGATAAGCGATAACAGTAAAGGAATATCAGATGGAGTTACTTTTTTGATTTCGAAATGATTCATCATCAAAACTTCCTTAAACGGTTAAATTTTGTACCGAAGGTACTCATTATTGACTTAGATCTCATTACACCACATTTGCATTTCAGGTAAATTCATGATGGATTTTACATAACTTTCAGCCTTAGGTGGCAATAAAATATTATAACTTAAAAAACGCACCGCAACCGGCGCAAACATCGCATCAGCAATCGAAAATTTGCCAAATAAAAATGGCCCAGGATTATTGACTTGATTTAAACACTCTTCCCAAATTTGAATAACCCTCGCGATATCTTTCGACGCCTCATCCGGTACTGAATAATTTTCAATTCGTACCGTCGTATCGAAAGGTAGATGTTTTCTCAATCCATGAAATCCTGAATGCATTTCACAAGATATGCTACGCGCAATCGAACGTGAATAACTATTATCGGGCCATAACGTTGCTGATGGGTATTCTTCTGCAAGGAATTCACCTATTGAGAGAGAATCCCAAATGACCGCATCCCCAAAAAGCAAAACTGGAACCTTTCCTGAAGGAGAAACTTTTGCAATTTTTTCCTTTGCATTTTCCTGATCTAAATCTATAAAAACCGCTTTAAAATCTGCGCCTGTTTGCAATAACATTAACCATGCACGCAATGACCAAGAAGAAATAATTTTACTACCTAAGTAAATTGTAATGGATTCCATAAGTTTTAAGTTTTCACATTTGATTTAAAGACGGGACATAGTAACATACTCAGAAGTTATTATGTCAACATGGAACTTGGGATCAACTTCAAGAAATAACTGTCGCAATATATAATTCGAAACTTTAAGCCTTAAAAAAACACCTCCATTGCAATAATTTTAATCAACTCCAAATTCCTGAAATATTATCGTAAAATTCCTTTTCATTTGAAAATTTTTGATTATTATTTTCATTTTGAATTAACGAGTAAGACATATGTTTAGAAAATTAGTTAAAAATGAGAGTACGGGGCATATTTATCGTTTCCTCAACTCCAAATCGCTTAAAACTACCATTAAAATAGGCATAGCTGGCAAATTAGCCTATGATTTATATAAAGATGATTATGAAAAAAGATTCACGCTACAATCTATATCCTCATCAGAATTTCACAGGGCTTCAGATGAAGCACCACTTGTTCCCGAAGAAAAGGTAAACGTTCAAAAAGAATCAGATCTTAAAAAGATACTCAAATGTTTTATGTTACTTTTTGGATTTGGATATGGGATTCTCTTTCTATTATCTCGCCACCCTTCCTTTTTAATACCTATTCTGATGATTGATATAGTATTGAATGAAGGGAAATCTTTTACATTTCCATCACAACTCCTTAATCCGTTTTTAATTAAACCCATCGATCCAATAATAAGCCGCAATTTTCAACAAGAGAATTTTATCGACTTAATTAACAATCAACATCTTCCTATTACATTCGAATCGAAAGGAATTTGCTATGGATTAACCCTTTTATGGTACCTTCATGAAATGAACGGTAAAGATTTCATCTCTGAATTAAATGAAGTATCAAATCGAATTGCGACTTATGTTCCATTAAGTGAAATGCAGATAAAATTATTAAAAGATATTTCCACTATTCAAACACATCAATCTCATCGTGATACATTTGTAATTGGAGATCATAAAGCGAATTTTCTCAATTTATTATCTAAACAAATAAAATTAAAAATGAATAATATTCTTTATAATAGCCCGATTAACTATCAACAAAAAATGATTGATCTTACCTTGGAAGAAGCAATTAATCATCCCAATTCACTGATAGCTTTTCGGCCATCAGGCAGCAATTTTAATCACATTATTGGCGTCACAGCGGCTTTTGATGGATGCAAGTGGAAATTTAAATATTTTGATTCTAATTTGAAGGAAGTTTCATCTGATAATGTCGAAGCTATTCGTATCAGTATGCAGCAATTAATATCTAAGTATGCCAGTCGATGTAATAAGCTTATGGTTAATAACTTTTCTTTAAAAGAAAAAGAACATAGTTTATTTTGGAAACCATCTCAGAGCTTAGGTAAATCTCCCGCTATAAAAAATACAGAAACATATGAGGATAAGTTTCGAAAGCAGATGTAATTTTTTTATAAAACCCTGTTATTCTTAGCAACAGGCGGGAATCCATTTTTTGAATATGTTGAAAATTAAATTTGAAAATTGCATTGTTAAGAATAATTATTTCAATAAGAGAGCGATAGAGACGGGCTTGATGACAAAGAAGGAGGTACAATTGTGCCTCCAAACATGCCTAATTTAGCAGGACTGCCCACTCCCGCTTTCGGTGGTCCCTTTTGTACTGATTGGCTCGATAATTGATTGATAAAATCAATGCGATACCGCACTTCTTCAAATAAGATTTCTTTATGATGATCGCCGCGATAAACGACTTGTGGAAAAAAGTTAAATACTTGATGATGAGCCAAATTATCAATTCTATCCATCCCATATCTGATTAAAGCCACTAATTTCGCGGATAATTCTTTTGTATTTTTTATTACATTATCCTCCAATGCTCTTTGAATAAGGTTCAATAAATTTTTTGCGGAAATATCCCACACTTCCGAAGCAATGGGTTGTAACGTGTAATGATATTCAAGAACCACAGCGAAAAATGCTTGCAGAGCAAGCAATCCACTTGGCTTTTTCCAATTTTGGCTTGCAATTAATGCAGCAATTTCAATATAACAGCTATTTTGCAGATAGGGATTTTGGTATCGACCTCTAAAGTAATCCTTAAGCCATGCATAATTTTCTAATATTTTTGTTGCCTGCTCTCCTGTTTCCTGAATCTCGAACATCGTACTACAAAACTCTCTATCTTTTATCGTACGATCAATAAACTTCGACAAATGTTGGTCCTTCAAATCAGGAAAGTCAGTTTCAAACCGTTGTTTGCTAAAAATTTCTTTAAAACCAACTTCTGGCTCTAATACAATCATGGAATGATCTGAATCAACAGAAATTAAAAGATCTTTTTCTTTTTTTTGATCTTGATCCGTTTGAAGCATCATGCATTGTCTTTTTAAAATAGAGGGATTTGGACTTCTATATTCTTTGGATTTAATGATTGTTATTTGATAGATTATCTCCGACCCATCCTCTTTTTTTCGTGTTGAGGTTAATGTTTCAAAATATGGATTAGGAGAACTTAAAGTAGGCTTAAAATGAAATTCTCTTAATTCATCTATAATTTTTTGATAATTTTCTGACGCATCAATCACAAAATCAATATCTGAAAGCTTTACTTCGCTATGAATTTTTTGATCATAAAAACGTGCTAAAGCAAGCGTTACGCCACTGCAACGAAGCATCGGTTGCGCGCCTAATGCTACGACTTTCTTATTCCATGCAGCATACCATTCTAATTCTGTTTTAAAAGGAACTTTCTTTTCATATTTTGTCAATGGATTTTCATTACTACTATTAGGAAAAAGATGTGTCACAAAAAATTGTTTGAAACGATTATCTGCATCAGAACAAAGTTGTTTCGCATCCTTTTCTTCTGATCTTCCTTGATATAATTCATACACACGATGACTTAATATTTTGGCTACCCCGACACAACCTTCAGCTAAGCTAAAAACATTTACATTTTTCACACCTATCGATTGAAACAGTTTTTTAAATAGACTTTCTGAAGTTGAAACAGGAATCATTGGCGGTGATAAAGCTTCTTCAATCTTTACTTCTTTTTTCTCTAATTTTTCCTTATATAAATCATATGCTCGATTATTTATGTCTTTCGCCAAATCAATTAAATCTTTTGCGGAATGATATATTTTTGTTCCTTCGAGATTGAGAGGTCTATCATTTAATGCTAATAACTCATTCATTAACTCATCGATCATTTCAAAATGAATTTTTGTCTTTTCTCGTAAATATTTTATTTGGGGATGAAGTTCTTTAACATTTTCTGCATTTAAATGATCTTTAACTTTTGTCAGGTCCTCTAGTAATTGCTTACTTTCCTCTTGTAATCGAACTACATTATTTTCAGCCATTTCAAAGCGATATTCATACTTTTTTTGCTCTTCCTCTTTGTATTGATCTACATCTTTTTCTACATTTATTTTGACTTCAGAGGGTGTTGGCTCATTTTTTTGAGACTCTTTTACTTCCTTGATAGGATTATTTTTTTTCTCTAAAGGTTCTGCTTTTGATTTTTTCTTCCGATTGGGTTTATTTTTTTTCTTTGGTATTAGTTTTTTTTGAGTCGTGGGGATATCTTCTACCACTTCTTTTTCTTCAACTAAAAGCAATGGAGTTTTTTTCGCAAATTGCCTTTTTTCTTCGTTGCTAATTTCTGCTAGTAATGCAGCTCTATTTTTTTTTACCATCCAAGATACCGAGTTTATTGGAATTTTATCGAATTCGATGCGAGCCGAGGTTATTTTATTTAAACGTAGATATGCATCAGCACGAGCAAATTGAAACACCTGAATTAAATCTGGAGGAAGTTTAAGACTTTTAAAAGGAAAAGTAAGAATTAAATTGGTGAATTGAAGAAGATGATTAAATTTTTTAGACTGCCAAATAACAGCAAATGCTTCATTAATAATTGAAACAAATCGATTAGCATATCCCTTTCTATCTTTGCTAAGATCAAGTGTAGAAATTTTTTTAATGCCTTCTGCAAAAGCACCTAAACTTAATTTTTCTTCATTATTATAAATATAAGCCAATCCCAACAGAATATGTAGCTCATTGTATTCCGAACATGGATCAACTCCTAAGGCATTATTATAATAACGAATCGCACGTTTGTAATTTTTTTTGTTGCGCAAGTAAAGACTCGCCAATTGCTCTAAAAAAAACACATGATGAATTTTAGGGATTATAGATGAAAAAGTGAGAGTTTTTTCTAATGTAGCAATCATTTCATCTGGCTTATCTTCAGTCATTCTTTCATAAATATTATTTAAAAGTTTAGTTGCGGTGGTTGTAATTAATTGATTGATTGAATCAACCATTGTCTCTTTCAAATTAATACCTAATTCTTTACATAAAGCTCGGCACTCAAGACAATCCATCAACACTTTATGATACTTCTCTAATCCAAGATAAATTTTTGCTCGTGTATATAAGGCAAATAAATAACTGTTGTCTGTTTTTTTTCGTAATATTTTATCAAGTTTATTAATTAAATTATCAATCGTTTTGAAAGCATCATCGAACTTTCCTAATTGATACTGAATTTTTGCCAAAATAATATATGCAAATTTATATCCTGCATCGACATAAACATCATTTAGTAATAGAACATTATTTTCAGCAAATATTAAATCTTCCTGAGTGTATTTTCTATTCTCAAAAAAAATTGTTTCATGAGTATAAGAACTATCGATTGAACCAGAATTACTTGGCATATTATTTTGTAAGTATAGAAATTGATTTAGCATTTCTTTCGCTAAATTCTCTTGATTGCTAATTGAATATAGTAAATAAAGTCTTATATATGTTGATAAACAGCTATGATTTATTTCTGTGATTTCATGTTTTTTTGCAGAAGCTTCCTTAAGCTGTAAAATTTCACGATATACTATGAAACATGCAATGACTTCTTCTATGTCCAATATCAATATCTGATCAAAAAAAATATTAAAATCTTACTGCACTTTGATCGCTTGTTCGACTTTCATTTCTTTTTGAATATAAGAATGAAAATCTTTATGTAGGAGACATTGATGTAAATGATCTGCTGCATTTTTTACATTAATTAATTTTTCTTTTATTACTTTATTTTCGTTTGTTTTCTTGATTAAGCCTAGACCTAAACCTAAATCGACTGATAAACCAAGCGATTTAGGGGATGATGATCTCAATTTTTTATTTGGCGATGGCATCGCTTTTTTAAGAATTGCGCTAGCGCGAGGTGCAAGATCCGGAGATAAAATGGCAGCTAAGTAGCAATGATTGACAAGTAAATTTTTTGTTGTATTCGGAAGTTTAACAAGTGCATTACCAAGGATTATTAAAATTTGACTCCAAAGATCCGGTACATGATAAAATCCAGCATGAGCCACGTTTACGTTTATTAAAGTGTTATTAATTCCCAAAATTTCTTTATAATTTTCTTTTTTTTCTAACTCTTTTAATTCCGCAAGCAATTTTTCAAAATAACTGCGAGGATTATTAAGCTGTGGTTTCACCTTTGATTTTGCAATTGGTTCTTCTACTCTAAGGCTAATCATGAGACACTTTAATTTATATAATTTAGAGGCTGAATTTTAATATATGTTCAAAAATATGTCAAATTATGTAGGTTTTTTTGAGATTTGAGATTATTGCCATAAAATTGAGAATCTATATTTTTAATTGTTGTTTTACTTTAAAAAAATCCTGCCAAGGATCTTTTTTCAATTTCCGCAACCTCTCTCCCACTGTGCGAAGCGTGTAAAAATTATCTTTAAAATTCGAGCTCAACTCATCCCAAGCGAGTGGTACCGAAACAGGCGCATGAACGCGTGACCGTATTGAATAGGCCGCAACTGATGTCGCGCCTCTTTGATTTCTCAAATAATCGAGATAAATTTTTCCCTTTCTTTTTGCTTTTGTCATGACAGTGACATATTTTTGAGGATTATTTTCTTCTAATAAAAGTACAAATGCATGCGCAAATTCTTTGATAGTTCCCCAATCATGTTCTGGTTTAATTGGTACTACAACATGTAATCCTTTTCCACCTGTGGTTTTTACAAAACTCTTTAATTTAATTTTTAAGAGATTTTCTTGAATATCCACCGCCGCCTCGATTACTTTTTTCCACGGTACATCCGGTGCTGGATCTACGTCAAAAATTATCATATCTGGATATTCATAATCTTCAATCCGGCTACCCCAAGGGTGTATTTCAAGTGCCGACATTTGCACTATTCCCATCAATCCTTCGCGATCCTTAATATAAATATAATTATCGGTTTTATTTTTTTCTTTAATTTTAATCTGGAATAAACCAATCGGTGATCCCGGCATTAAATGTTTTTGATAAAATGTTTTTTTATAATTTTCTGGACTTCTTACTAATGTTAATGGTCTATTAACGATGTAAGGTAAAATCCACTCAGCAATATTATCATAATAATTTGCAATGTCTTGCTTAGTGATACGATCTTCAGGATATAATATTTTATCTGGATGTGTTAATTTAAAGGATAATTTTATTTTTTTTAATAATAATTTTGGCTTCACTTCTGATTTAATTTTTTTAACACTTATCTTTTTTTCTCGAGTAATTTTTTTTGGGGATTTATCCATACGAAGTCCTTTAAAACTGGGATGACGTAATCTTCCACCGTTGGTCCATTCAATAAATTCAATTTCCGCAATTAATACAGGCTTTACCCATGTTGCAGTCGTAATGCCTGGTGGCTTTATATCAAACGGATTTTTTTCGATAATATTTTTTTTCAATTTTTGATAAATATTTTCTAATGAGGCTTGATTGAAACCGGTGCCAACATTTCCACAATATTTGAATACACCTTTTTTATCATAATATCCCAAATATAGAGATCCAAAAAAACTTCTCCTGCCCATTGGTTTGGTAAAACCGCCAATGAGAAATTCTTGTCGTTGCATGCATTTTGATTTTACCCATGTTTTTGTTCTTTTTTGTTGATAAATACTTTGCATATCTTTAGAAATAATTCCTTCTAAATGCATTTCACAAGCTTTTTTCAACACTTCTTTGCCTGACGCAATCACATGATCACTGAGACGCAAAATAAAATTATCTTTCGGCAGAATTTGTTTCAACAGGTTTTTTCTTTCCAATAAGGTTAGAGACATCACATTATATTTATCATAATAAAGAAGATCGAAGATATAATAAATGAAGGGCTTATTCTCATTTTCATCAATCGCATTTTGTAATAATTGAAAACTGGAGTGTTGTGATTTATCCAATAAAACCACTTCTCCATCAAAAATAATATTCTGATTTCTGAAATATTTATTTAACTCTATCGCTATATTTTTGAAATTTTGTGTCCATTCATTATTATTACGCGACATCAAACGAATATTATTTTTTTCAATGAAAGCTAAAATTCGATATCCATCAAATTTAATTTCATGTAGCCATTGATGTCCTACTGGCGCCTCATCAGCTAATGTGGCAAGTTGCGGAGAAATGATGGATGGCATTTTAGATGTGGGAAGATTTATCTTAAGTTTTTTTTTTGGTTTTTTTTTCAGCCCTTTTTTGCTGCTCCATACATTTTCTTCTTTTTTTGCAATTTGATTTAAATCATAACCCGTTAAAACACTCTTCTTCTTTTTTTCTAAAACATCGTATTCTGCAAGTGGACGAGCGTACTTATCTTTTGCTTTTACCAAAAACCACGACTTATCATCTTTATTTTTTAAACGAAAAAGATTCCAGATTCCTTTTAATTTTTTTGCGTTCAACTCAATATGTAAGTGTCCATTTTTATATGCTGCAACTGGATCTTCATCGAGTGATTTCCAAGTCCCGATATCCCATAACATGACTGTGCCACCGCCATATTCTCCTTTTGGAATAATTCCTTCAAAATGGCCGTATGCCACCGGATGATCTTCGACGTGCATGGCCAATCGTTTAACTGTCGGATCGAGGCAAGGTCCTTTGGGAACTGCCCAACTCAGCAAAACGCCTTTCAATTCAATGCGAAAATCATAATGCAAATGACTTGCCGCGTGTTTTTGGATGACAAATAAATTTTTATGCTGGCGGCTAATCTTCCCGGGAGGTTCCGATGTTTTTTTGAAATCTCTTTTTTCCCGGTATTTTTTAAGAGACATGGCTTTCCCTTTTCTCTTATATATATCTCATTATTTTCCCCCTTTTTTCACATTTAGAACATAAGCTAACTTCAATTTAATGCAAATACTTTACAAATATATTTAAATAAGGTATTTATCAGACAAACCAAAGATAGAAGATTTACAAATGATTGCAGGTGTAGACGAGGTTGGGGTTGGCCCTCTCGCGGGCCCTGTCGTTGCAGCGGCAGTAATTTTAGATCCCAATCACAAAGTGTACAAATTACGAGACTCCAAAATTTTAACGCCCGAAGTACGCGAAATTTTATACGCCCGAATTATGGATAAAGCATTGGATGTGAGTATTGGTATTGCAAATGTTTCTGAAATTGATACATTAAATATTTTTCATGCAACGATGCTTGCGATGGAAAGAGTGAGTTACAGCAAACAAATTTATAATCGCATATAGACATAAAAACTTATTTTTAGTATGATCTTCGCGCACTTAATAGTTGGGAAAAACAAAACGTTCAGGAAGAATAAAATGAAAATGTATAAAATTAATGAATTTGCTCATCTGGTTGGAAGGTCTGTAAAAACACTGCAAAGATGGGATTTAGAAAAGATCTTAATTGCCCACCGCAATCCTAAAAATCGACGTTATTACACTCATGATCAATATCTAACTTATATAGGATTAAAAGCAGATAACACAAAAAAAATTATTGTCTATTGTCGTGTTTCAAGTTCCAATCAAAAAGCAGATCTCGTAAGTCAACAAAAATCAATAGAACAATATTGTATTGCACGAGGATACTGTGTAGATGAATGGATAGCCGAAATTGGAAGCGGTTTAAACTACAATCGCAAACAATTTAACAGGCTAATAATGGATGTCGAGATCGGCAAAATACATAAAATTATTATTGCTCACAAAGATCGTTTACTTCGATTTGGTTTTGAATGGTTTGAGAATTTCGCAAAACGGCATGGAACAGTGATTGAA
>JABDCZ010000004.1:18509-77293 GCA_013287885.1 Gammaproteobacteria bacterium | reverse complement strand
ATTGGACTTTTGTTTTTTGTAATTTTCATCTTGCGAACGAGGTAGCTCGCTAGATTTTTGTGAAAAACTCTTTCTTTTTTTCTTACGTCCCTTATCAGATTCTTCCGCTCGTACTTCATGATTGATTCGATAAGGATCCGCACCTGGTGCTTGGCTTAATTGTAAAATATTTCGATAGTAGTGTGCTAAATCTAAATCTCTGACATCTATTAAATCTGTCGGATCTTTTTCATGACTTCGTTTCGAGTCTCCGCGATTTAGATCTCTTATATCTATGAGACCTCTTACATCTTTTTCATGAGCATGTTTCGAGTCTCCGCGATTTAGATCTCTGACATCGACGAGACCTCGCATATCTTTTTGAAAAAAGAGCGGTGATTGCCGACCATTGTTTTCTCTTCCTTGAAAATCAACATTGAAAGATCTTTTGTCTTCTCGACCCAGCGTGTTGAAATCGAATAATCCATCTTGACATGGCAAGCTAAACCCAGAAGGTGCAACTTCTGCAATCCTTTTATTATGCACTTGCGCCCAAGATAAAATAAATAATGCGCTGTCTTTATATTTTTGACAACAAAAACAAGCATCTATAGCATGTGTGCGATAATCTTTCGCGAGTTTATCTAATTTAAATTGCGCACTTTCGTAAAATTGATCAGCTATGCCCGATGTGCCTTGAAAATTCTTGAACTCATCAATGCCCGTTTGTTCTGTAAAAGTGGATGGCGCCATAGAATTGGGAAAAGGATAAAATGTACAATTTATCATTCCACGGATCTGAATATCATCGCCATATTTTGCAAAAAGATCAAACATGACGGAAAGTAATGCTTTTTCTGAACATGGTTTAGTAATACTTGGAATATGAATGCCTAATTCCTTATTTACCATTGCCAAAAAATCGTTGATGATATCGGTGTAAGGGATCCACACAAAATGCGTACGACCATATGAATTAAGGGTATTAACAGTATCGATAATTTCACTATCAACATCTATTCTGCTACATGATTTTGTGACTAAACAAATGTTAGTTCCGCGGCTCTTCAGACGTAACGAGGTAAAAGAGATGCATCCCGGTTGTGCTTTGTGTTCTTCATGTTGGCTCACGAGTTTCGTCGCGTGTTTTCTAAAAAATTCATCCAAAAAGGCGCTTGCGTCTTCTGCCGTTTCTTTCGTTTTATTAAAATATAATTTTGGTGATTCAGAAATATTTCCTAAATAAGAAAGGCGTTCTTGATGTTTTTTTCTTTCTATACCGAAAGGATCCCCACCAAATTGGATTTTTTTCATATCTTCTAGTTGAGTAGAACTTTCAATATCAGAAAGAAAAGTTTTTTTGGCTTGGGTATAATTCTTCTTTTGTAGGAAATGTTTTATTCTTTTTTCATTAACCTTTTTGGAATAATATCGTGCTTGCGACATAATAAAAAAATCCTCATTTTTTGCTAAATATTGCGCAATTTTAAACAAAATGGCCAAAAAAAGCAATTTTATTTAACGATCCCACGTTAATTTGATCAATAATTTATCATTTCTATTGATTTTTTCCTTCGAAAGGCCCTACTTTCCACTGGCGTTTACCATAAACCTATGTTAGAAAAGTGCCTTACTGGACCATTTGAAAAGGATTGCTACATGGAAAGTATGCTCGCGCTGCACGCTCAAACGGATTATTCAAAAACCCGCCGTTGGATTGTCACACTTACTGCTTCCCTTTTATTTTTATATTCTTTTATCCAACTTAATATTTTTAATGCGATCGATCAAGCGCTGATGCAAACTTTTCAATTAGACGCGCTGCAACTCGGTGAATTAGGCTCCATGTTTTTTTACGCTAATGCTTTTTTCTTACTACCTGCGGGTATGTTAATTGATCGTTTTTCCACGAAAAAAATTATCTTTTCTGCGGTATTTATCTTGACGTTAGGTACTTTTATATTTGCAACAGCCACGAATTATTATGTGGCAGCGCTCGGAAGATTACTCATTGGTTCTGCCAGTGCATTTGCTTTTTTAAGCTGTATTCGTCTGGCTTCTCGATGGTTTCCGCCGCAAAGAATGGCTTTGGTTTCTGGCATATTGGTCACGATGGCAATGCTCGGCGGATTGATTGCGCAAACCCCGATGGCGATATTAACCGGTATCGTAGGCTGGCGAAATGCGATGTTGCTCGATGCCACGTTTGGATTAGTTATTCTCTACGCAATTTATAACTTTGTGCAGGATTATCCAGAGGGTCAAGAAGAACAAAAAAATAAAGATCGACTCCACCTCAAAAATTTAGGGCTGTGGGAAAGCATGAAATGCGTCATTTTTAATGTGCAAAATTGGCTGGGTGGCCTTTATACGGCTTTTTTAAATTTACCCGTATTTTTATTGGGCGCAATCTGGGGTATCCATTACTTAACCGAAGTACATCATTTAAGTGTTTTAGAAGCCTCCTATGCAACCACGGTATTTTTTGTGGGAGTTATTATTGGCGCGCCATTTTTTGGTTGGTTGTCAGATACGATGGGCCGTCGGGTACTTCCGATGATGTTGGGCGCCATTGCTTCACTCCTAGTGATTTTTGCGATTATTTACCTGCCGAATTTGACGTTATCTGCATGTATGGCCTTATTTTTCTTGATAGGTTTTGTCACCAGTTCCCAGGTGTTAACTTATCCTGCTATTGCAGAATTAAATCCGGGGATTTTAACGAGTTCAGCGATAAGCATTGTATCGCTAACCATTATGACAAGTGGCGTTATTTTCCAACCTTTATTTGGTTGGTTAATGGAATTAGGATGGGATCACACGGTATTAGACGGCGTGCCGATTTACTCGTCAACCAATTTATTACACGCCATGCTTATTATGCCCGTTGCATTTGTCGTGGGATTTTTTGTAACCTTCTTCATGAAAGAAACTTTTTGTAAACCACAAGGCCAATGAATGCGCGCATTTATTATTTTGTTAGATTCCTTTGGGATCGGTGCGACCCGGGACGCTTACAAATATGGTGACCAGGGTGCAAATACCCTAGGTCACATCGCGGAATATTGTTTCAAAGGTTTAGCGGATCGAGAGGGTGTACGAAAAGGCGCGTTACAGTTACCTCATTTTACTCGGCTTGGAATTAATGCGGCCATGCAATTAAGCGCAGGTGAATTTGCGCTTGGATTGCCTTCTGATGTGCCGATTCAAGGAAAGTACGGATATTGTGAAGAAAAAAGTTTAGGAAAAGATACCCCCAGCGGTCATTGGGAAATTGCAGGGGTGCCGGCGTTATTTGACTGGGGATATTTTCCGCCAGAATATCCTAGTTTTCCGGAAGATTTATTAGAAGATTTAGTGGCTAAAGGTAAATTGCCAGGTGTGTTAGGCAATAAACATGCATCGGGTACAGAAATTATAGCTGAACTTGGCGAAGAGCATGAAAAAACCGGAAAACCCATTGTTTATACTTCGGGCGATAGTGTTTTTCAGATTGCGGCACATGAGAAAAGCTTTGGGTTAGAAAAATTATATGATTTGTGTTTAATTGCGCGAGATCTCATTGATCCCCTGAATGTCGGGAGAGTGATTGCGAGACCATTTACAGGGACGCCTGGACAATATCAACGTACGGGTAATCGCCGTGATTATTCGGTTCCACCGCCTGAGCCGACCCTGTTGGATCAATTGGTGAAAGCGGGGCGAGAGGTCATTGCGATTGGTAAAGTGGCAGATATCTATGCGCATCGTGGCATTACACGAACCGTGAAAGCCGATGGGAACATGGCATTGTTTGATGCTTTATTGGACGAAGTAAAAGTGGCAAAGCCAGGAAGCTTGGTTTTTGTGAATCTGGTCGATTTCGATATGTTATACGGTCATCGCCGCGATGTGGTGGGTTATGCGAAAGCGCTTGAGGAATTCGATGCGAGAATTCCTGAATTGGAAAAATTACTACAGCCTGGCGATGTAGTGGTGATGACGGCCGATCACGGTTGCGATCCAACTTGGCCAGGTTCTGATCATACTCGCGAGCACATTCCCGTTATTGCTTTTGGCCCCAATATCGCGCCTGGTGCGGTGGGCAAGCGCGAAACTTTTGCGGATATCGGTCAATCTATTGCGGCGCATTTGCAGATTGTTCCATTAAAAAATGGTGTTTCTTTTTTGTAGATTGTTGTTTTTTTGGTTGAAAAGGGATTGTATTTGCGATAAATTGTGCACACACTGAGGTTTGTATTATAAAAAGTTTGCAACGAGGTTTTCTATGCCGAATAGTGGACGAGAGCAAGATCAAAAAAATCAAGAGGTGTCAGATGATCAATATGTTGATAACGCTACTTTAAAAAAACAAGTAACCAAACTTAGAACCTCAAGATTGGATTACGATATAATGAGTTTAGGAGGGGAAAGAGCTCTTCCTCCCACGAGTCCCAAGTCAGAAGATAAAAATTTTACAAAGTCACCAAATCGTGCGAAGAGTTATTACACGCTTCCTAAAGTCAAAGTCTCCGCGGAAACCAATCAAAAAAATAAGCAATTAAAAAATAAAATTTCGCAGTATATACAGAATGTAGAAATTTATTGGACTCATCATCAGTATGAAAAAGAAGGTGTAAGGCATGTCTTTCAAGAATTATTAGATAACGAGTTTAAGAAAAAATTATTTACGCTTTGTAAATTAAAAGGTGCAAAATATAAGGAATTATTTGATCTTTTAAAAGATATCAGTATTGATGATTTATATAATCATACGATTGCTTGGATGAAAGGTTTTTTACAAAGTGAAAAATATAATACCGAAGAATCCTTTATCAATGATTATATTAATTCCATCAGAGTATTTGTGAAAGCGGAAAAGCAAAAGCTGGAAGCGGTGGAACTCAGAGATGCGATTGAGGTCAAGCCAGATTCTCCTCCCACTCCTCGGATTGATTCAAATAAACAAGAAACGACACGAGATAAAAATAATAATACTATTCAAGAAATTCGTCGTATTCAAAAAACAATGTCGGAACGTTGGGAAGGTTTAAATCTCGAACGAGCAAATATTACGAAAGAATGGGAAGAAGAGTGTAAATATAAACTTGAAGCAAAATATTCATTACCACAAAAACTTTTGAATTCGCCGCTTGATTCACTTTTTAAAGAATTGCTCATCTACCAATTTGGGGTTAAAGGTCTTGAATTAGATGATTTACCAGAAATCAAAAATGCCGATGCACACGATGTACTGAAAGCGGTAAATATTTTTATCGAGGCATTTTTAAAAAAACCTTTCATGGAATATGCAAGCTTCCGCCCAAAATATGCCGAGCTTTTGAAAACTTTTCCAAATCACGATATCGATTTAATACTGACTCCACCACGGAAAGAAAAAATTGAAGAAGAGAAATCAGTGGCTCCTCTTTCTCGTCGCAGTTCATCGCCAGAGCCTGAATTATCCGTTTGGGAAAGGTTTAAAGCTTGGATCAAAAGTTTATTTTGTTGTTGGGGTGGTGGTGAATCAAAGCCACAACCAAGAAATATCAGTGCTGCATCTTTACCCCCAGCAAAAGCTTCTACCGAAAGCAAAGGAAGTCAAGGCAATTTTTGTAGTTCCCTCGGTCGGTTATTTTGTATTTTTGGCAGAAAAAGAGCGGCATCTGAACGGCCCGCACCTGAACCTATGGTACATTCACAAATTTTTACTCAGGTGAATGACCATAGTGTAACTCTCAATAGCTTGGAGGAGAAATTAAATAAAATGCAAAGGAAATCATCTTAATCAACCATATAGGAGAATTATGTTAAGAAAAACGGATTTTTCAAACATACACCCCGAAAACCACAAAAAATCCCTTCAAAAAAATTGGGGGATTTTCAAGCAGGATGAATCAAACTCTCGTTATCGCGGACGAGAATCCTTCGGTCCTTTCACGAGAAAAACAAAAATTAAAAAAGTACGCAAAAAATATTATCTCGCGCCTCACGCTAAAGATGAATATTTTGCGATGGAAATTTTGCAATTTCTCGGGATTGATACACCTAAAACGCGATTTGTTTTTCGAAAAAAAAGTAAAAAAACTGTCACGCATATCGCCACCAAAAGTATTCCAAATTATATTCCTCGTGATGGTGTTCTTTTAGAAGGATTATCAGCATATCAAATAAAAAAAGAAGAAGAATACGAGCAAGATTCATCTCAAAAAGAACTGCCGGCATTACTCGCTATGCGCAAACGTTATCGCTTAGATATTCGCCGACAAGTTTTTCGTGATGTATTACTAAAAAAAGAATATAAAATTAGCGGAAATTTTTTTGCTTTTGATGTGATGTTAACGTTAGTCGCAGATCCGGATGCCATGGCTTACACCAATTTCGGTTTTCATATTAAAGATAATCGGTGTTTTGCAGTTGCGATTGATAAGGACCAAGTAAAATTGAGAGGGTTTACCTATCATGAGCTGTGCACCAAAGTCGATGCTCGTATTTATGAAGATAACGATGCAAAAAAGCATGTCGTTAATCATATTTTTTATTATCGAGAGCGCGAACAATTGTTGGATGTGTTATATCGATTGAATGACGGCCTAAAGTTAAATCGAGCAGGATTTTCGACATTTGATCAGATATTTTTAAATAGTCGAGTACAATATACCGAAACTTTATTTCAATATCCTTTCGATAAAAAATGTGAAAATTTTAAAAAATCGGCACGTTCTACGTTAGCATTTTATGAAGATAAATTAGAGCCTCATTATTTAGAGAGTTATGCACACCGAGAAAAATTACGAGAATTACTTGCGGATATGGTTTTAGAAGAACTGAATGTTGCGCATGCAGACAAAACTTTTATTCATAACACCATCGTGCAAGACCTCCGCGGACCTTATTATAAATCTTACTTTAGTGGAAAATATCCTTTACCCAAAAAAATTATTAGCGACGCTGAATGGGAAACGAGTCGGCATCACTCATGTATTCACGTGAATGATTTAAAAAATAATTGGTTAATTCGAGCGGTGACGCGTGCGGTGAAAAAAGAGTTTCAATTGTCGTATGTGAAAAGAAAATCTGTCATGCCAGCATGTTTTTAGCTGGCATCTAGACTTGACGACATGTTAGTTCACCCGCACGCCAATTTCATGCGGAATACCATCGGGTTCTTCGGCAAGATGGGCAATGAGTTGCCAGTCAACCATGGTGACAACGCCTTTGGGTAAAGCATTTTCGACAGCGGTGACGATGTTTTCACGATTATTGTCAAATCCGCCATCGTGTTCGTCCAGCGGGGGATGTGCTTCGAGAAATAATTTATTGCCGCTCCAGCCAATTTTGTTTGGCATATTTAAAATAATAACGCTAGTGCCCGCTTCGACCAGTGGGTAAAAGTCTTTAATGTCACTTTCATTCATGCGTATGCAACCAAAGCTTGCACGTCTACCAATACTTTCCGGAAAAATCGTACTGTGGATAAGAAAAGATGGAATATTTAAGTAAATTGCATAGGGACCCAATGGATTATCTGGGCCTGCCGGCATTACGCGAGGCAATTCGATGCCTTGTTCTTCATTATATTTGCGAACATCAGGACCTGGGATCCAGGTAGGATTGACCACTTTACGGGTGACGGTGGTATTTTGAATCGGAATGGTATTGCCTATTTTGCCAATACCAATCGGATAAGTCATGACACGACCGCCACCGGGTGGATAATAATACATGCGCATTTCAGGGAGGTTGATCACAATGCCTTGATGAGTCGTGGGGGGCAAAAGAAATGCTGTCGGAACGGTGACATGTCGGGAACCGAGGCCAGATTCTGTCGTACCTGGATTCGCGGCAACGATCGCATTTAATCCAAGATTATAGCGATGTGAAATAGTGGTGGTAGTGTCACTATTTGTCGCATTCGTATATTGTACATTACCGATGAGTGCACTGTTGCTTCCGGATAATGGAAATTCGGCTGCCATTGCTTCATCGGAAAGAAAAGCGAGCAGTAAAATTTTGATAAAGTTTTTTACATGATTTTGCATACTAATATCCGTCCTTAGGCTCTAAGAAACGTAGAATGATTTAACCAATGTCGATCGCTGTAGTAGACAAACACTAGCGATTTATCCTTAATGGTATTAATCAAAGGTCGTGCAATGTCTTCACTGACCGCAGGACAACCAAAACTGCGCCCCAACCAGCCATATTTTCTAATGACGGAGGGGTTTGCATACCAAGCACCATGAAAAACGATGGCACGTTGAAACGCGTTGTCATTAATGCCGTTTTCTAAACCAACGAGTCTTAGCGAATAACCGTTACTTCCTATGTAAGGGCTTTTTGTTGTTAAGAAGACTCCTAAACTTGATTTTAAACTTCCTCTCTCATTTGAGAAAGAGGTAGCGTTAATTTTTCCACTATTTCTTCCGTGTGTCACCCATGTATTGAACAATACCTTTGCATTTCGGAGATCAATTACCCACAATCTACGCTCATTGGAAGGTTTTGAGTAATCAATAATCGTCAATAAATTTTTGACGGGCAATCCTTTTTGTTTTGCATTTAAGTACGCAATAAGACTCATTTTTAAAACATTACTATCGATATTACTCGCTTGTGAGTGAACGCGTTGAATTTCTTTTTCTACCCATTCTTTGCTACCGATTGGTACATCAATGGTGCGATAGAAAAGTGAAAAAGGTCCCCAACCGGTTACGCAAAAAATAACCAATAGTAATGTGATTGCTTGTAATTTTTTTTTCATAAGTTGTCGATTATGCCATTTTCTACACATTTGTCAAAAATTCAAAATACGCATGTTATATTAATAGTATCGAAGATTAAAGCATGGATAAAGGATGAATTTAATCAACGGGATTGTAATTCTCATCAGTATTGTGCTGATTGTTCTCGGCGCTACGGTGATTGTCGGCTGGTATTCGCATAATATTTATTTGATCCAAGTTGCAACGAACTTTGCCCCCATGCAGTTTAATACCGCTCTCGGACTGCTCCTATTCGGTGTTGCTATTTTATGTAGTGAAAAATTTCCTCTTATTTCTAAATCAGTGGGTTTATACCTGATTCTCATAGGGGGTTTAACACTTATTGAATATATGACTTACATCGATTTTGGTATTGATGAATTATTTGTTAAATCTTTTATGGTCGACACGATATTTCCGGGTCGACCCGCCCCGAATACAGCATTTTGTCTTTTATTAATAGGGTCCGCACTATTATTGTTAACCTCAAAATTGATTTCTGCATGGAAAATGCAAATTGGAGTGACAATCAGCTTGTTAATTGGCAGTATGGGATTACTTGCTTTAGTTGGATACGTCATTAATATACCAAGCGCCTACGGTTGGGGTAATTTAACGCAGATGTCAGTTCATACCTCGATTGCTTTTGTTATCATTTCGACGGTACTTCTCTTATGCTATTGGCAGAAATTTCAAAAAGGAGACTTAGATAAAAATAAATTTCTTGCTATTTGTACATTTGTTTTCGGAATTATTTCTTTTATTTTAATTTGGCAAGCATTAATAAAAAACGAACATAAAAAAATAATATTTGCGATAGAACGAGAATCAGAATTTACGAAGAGTGAATTTTTTGAGGATTTTCAAACGACTATTACTGCCATTCATCGTATGCAAGATCGATTAATGGATATGAAAAATTATCCTTTGGTAACGTGGCAGAAAGATGTTACCAATTATTATCAAGCTTTACCAAATCTTTTGGTTTTTGCGATTGCAGATCAAAACGGTCAATGGGTGAAAAAAGTCGCGCGTTCAGAGACTGTTCCAGTCTCTTTAGAAAATGAATTAGATAGTTGTTTAGCTGAAACTCAAAAAAATAATGAGATCACAAGCAATATGTGGTTCATTCCAACCAATCAAAACAACATGTGTGTGGGTTATAAAATTGAAAACAATGGTATGTTATTTATTATTTTAGATCTTAAAATCATGTTAAATGCAATTCGTGAAGCGAGTACGGAAAAAGGATATGCCGTAGAGCTTATCAGAGATGATAATATTATATATTTTTATAATAATCATTCGTCGACATTGATACAAAAAGAATGGGCATATCCCATAACATTTTTATTTCATGGGCTACCTTTGAAATTAGTGTTGTGGCCAAGCAAGAATATTATTCATGAATATTTAAGTTGGACACCGACATTAAGTTTGCTTTTTGGCATATTAATGACGGCTTTACTTTCCTCCGTCATTTATCTCGTTGGTATCATGAGAACGAAGCAAAAATCATTAATCGAAGCGGAAGAAAAAACTTCCACTATCATTAATAAATCTCGAGAAGCTTTTGTTGCCATTAATAAACGAGGACAAATCATTGATTGGAATGAACAAGCAGAAATAACATTTGGATGGAGCAAATCAGAAATCCTAGGGCAACAACTCGAGAAAACAATTATTCCATATAAATATCGTGTTCAGCATCTCAAAGGTCTTCGTCACTATGTTAAAACAGGAGAAGAGGGACCTGTATTAAATAAACGAATGGAGTTAACTGCACTTCGTAGAAATGGCGATGAATTTCCTATTGAATTAAGTATTACACCATTACAATTTCAAGATGAAATGATTTTTAGCGCCTTTATATATGATATTACCGATCGTAAAAAATTCGAAGATCAACAAGCCATGTTGTCTGCCATTATGCAATTTTCGGATGACGCGATTATCGGGCTTAATTTGCAGGGAATAGTACTTAGTTGGAATAAAGGCGCCGAAAAAATTTATGGGTATTCTGCTGAAGAAGCGATAGGTAACTCCATTACTTTTATTTATCCCGATGAACGTAAAGAAGAATTTATTTTGTTAAGTTATAAACTGCAAATGGGTGAAAAAATTCATGCGATGGAAACTTATCATACTTTGAAAAATGGAAAAGTGATTCCGGTATCAACCACCATTTCTCCCATCACTAATGCTAAAAATGAAATGATTGGTATTTCAACGACTGCGCGCGATATGAGTGTGCAAAAAGAATTGGATGCAAAATTAAAAGCTAAAAATATTGAATTAGAAAATGCAATTCTTGCTAAAGATCGTTTTTTAGCAAGCATGAGTCATGAATTAAGAACGCCATTAAATGCCATTATTGGTTTTTCTGGTACGTTACTTATGCAATTACCGGGTCCTATCAATCACGATCAAAAGAAACAATTACAAACGGTTCAGCATAGCGCAAAACATCTTTTATCGTTGATTAATGATATTTTAGATCTTGCCAAAATTGAATCCGGAAAAATTGAAATCACTTTCGAAGAAGTGGAGTGTGGTGAAGTCATCCGTCACATCATGTCATTTGTTGAAGGTCTCTCAAAAGCAAAAAATATTGCATTTGAGGCTTTACTTCCACCGGAAAAAATTTATGTTAAAACAGATCGACGAAGCCTGGCTCAGATTTTAATTAATTTGACTAATAATGCGATCAAATTTACGGAAAAAGGCCATGTGAATATCATGATGGATATTAAAAAAATAAAAGATATCGATTATGTCGTGATAAGTGTGAAAGATACCGGCGTTGGTATTAAAAAAGAAGATAAAAAGAAATTGTTCCAAGCTTTTCAGAAATTAGATACGCCTGGAAAATTCGCGGAAGGCACCGGGCTTGGTCTGCATTTATGTAAAAAGTTGGCAAATTTACTCGGCGCCAAAATTGAATTTGAAAGTGAATTTGGCATTGGTAGTTGTTTTTCTGTTTCTTTGCCGCTGTTACGTGTCGAAGAAACAGAAGAAATTTTATTGACTAAGGACGAGTCCTCTCACCTCTGAAGGCTTTTCGTCGGGAGCACCAATAATAGGTTGACGTAAAAACTGATAGTTGATTTTATCCTCGGTAATCTTGTCATGCCAGCGTGCTTCAAGCTGGCATCCAGCACGATTGAAAGATAAATCTTGCTTTACTTCATTCTCATTAGTTGGAAATGATAAATGTTTAATTGGATAGGAAGGTGGTTTTCCATCTGAAGGATCTTGATCAGGAATAGGGAACTCTCTTTTTTTCATAAAATTATCTCGAATATATTTTTCTATATATCCACCCACCGCAAAACCCACTGCCATTCCAAAAAAGGTGGCGCCAGGAAGGGGTATGAAAAATCCAACGATCGCACCAATTATCCCGCCAATGCTACAACCAGGTAGTCCTTTTAAGAAATTGCTTTTTTTCCATTGTGTCATTTTATCCTTGGTATCTTTGGCCATCATAGTATCGAATTTTTTTTGCAATTTAACTACGCTTTTTACATCATCTCGATTCATATAGTGAATCATCAGCGCATTGATTTTATGTTGTAAATTTCCTATGACAACGGGGTTTTCTTTTTTAACTCGTTTAAAGATAGGTTCAATTATTTCAATCGGAGGATATTCACTTAATAGACTATCTAAAATAACATGTACGCTATTCCATTTTTTTGTATCGATGGCAACATCAAGAACTTTATGTTTTGGGGTGATTTTTGCATCTATATGAGGGAGTAGTTTTTTCACCGTTTCAGGATTGTCGGCGGCAACGGCTAGATTGAAAGCTTCTCCTATATGTTGTTTGATACCAATTTTTACGATGCATTCGACTAATTCCCATTTTCCTGCGCGAGCGGCTGGCAACACTGCTTTTTCAAATAAATGAGGAAATTTTTTCCCTGAGGTATGTTGAGTTAAACATTCAATCACATCCCATTTCTTTTCTGAAATAAGACAATCTAATATACTTCTGAGTAAAAAAGGTTTTTCATTTAAAATAGTAAGAATAATTTTCCAATCGTTATTTTTAATGGCATCGTTTACTGCATATTGAGAGAGGCTTTGATCACAATAATTAATATTAAAAACATCGAATGGGTACTCAAATAAAAGTTTGACCCCTTTTTCATCTTGATTATCAATCGCAATATGAATCGGTGCAGGAGTCTTCCCATTTAGTTGGAATCCAACAGTTGCACCGTCCCTCAATAATTGTTTTGCGACATCATGTTTTTTTGCGCGTATCGCGAGATGTAACGGAGTCATTCCATCGGTGTCGCGTGGATTACAATGGGCGAGATGTTTTGATAATAGACGCACTAAATCCCAATTATTATCTACAGCCGCTTGATGATAAGCATTTATTAATTGCGGTTCTGATACATGTGGATGGTTGACAATGATATTAATGGTATCGGGATTGCATGATGCAAGCATCGCATCGACGAAAGTGTCACTAAATGTCGTGTCCAGATGCTTTAAAATGAGATTCATTATTTTCCAATCATTTTTTGCTATAGCCAGACGATGTGCGTAACTGACAACATTTTGTGATTTATACATAGCGTGCACATTAGCTTTATGTTCTAGTAGTAATTGCACAGCTTTTTCATCATTATTATCTATCGCCACATGAATAGGTGCAGGCAGATTTTCTTTCATTTGATGATTAGGTTCTGCGCCTGCTAATAATAAAGTTTTCATTACTTTATGTTCTTTATGCAAAACTGCAAAATGGATAGCGGCATAGCCTGATGGAAGTAATCCTCTTCTAAAAGTTGGCTTTCGGATTGCAATAAATTTCAATAATTCCCATTGTTTTTCTTGTGCAAGGACGAGTACGGTATTACTAAACGTACGACCTAATTCACGTTTGATATTATATAATTTCTCTGCGATGCGTCGTATGTCAGTCCCTTGCCTCGATTTTTCTAAAAGTCGCAACGTTGACGTCAATAAATCTTCTGGAATGAGTGGGTCATCGATTGCTCGCAGTATTGCATTAATGAATAAAGGATGTACCGTGTTTTTTTGTTTAAATTCACTGGATTGAATTTCTTGAAGCGTATCCCATTTTTTCAAGATGACGAGTTGGTCGATGACTTGTTTCAAAAAACTTTCTGAAAATTTTTGATCGAGCAGTGTTTTTACTTCTTTCCAATCATTCAGCCTTGTTGCATCATGGATGGCTTTCTTTTGTGTAAAAATGGGATTTAATTTTAATTGGAGGGGAGGCGCCTTCGGAAAATGTTTTGCTCGTAATAGTTGAAGTCGACTCTTGGCTGCATGTAGAGTAATTACCCGAGCATCTGGTTTTGATTCATTCATTTCTCCACAAATTTTCTCAAAATCTTTATAAAATTGTTTCTCGTCTTTAACGTCTGATTTTTGCGGAGAATGATTCATATAATGTAAAAAGGCTCCATTACCGAGTCGACCTAAGCTATAAATATCAAGCTTTGCATCAGCCTTTACGCCTGCTTTTTCCTCGGGTGCATACTGCGAAGGTGTAGTCGTATCAAGGTTAGAAAATTGAACAATTTTTCCGAATTCACTCGCTTGGCCTAAATCACAAGGCCAAATACAGCCATCATTATCAATCAACATGTTATCACTTTTGAGATCAATGTGAGCAATCAAAAATAAATGGAATACCTCATAAGCATGAATAACATTGAGAAACAAATCTAATAATTCTAATAGTGATTTACGTGGTTTTGCTTCAATCACATCTGCTACTGTTTTTTTGCCAAGTAACGGCATTGATAATCTATAATCACCTGGAAGTACTTCGGTACTTCCATACACGCGTTGCATCATGGCAACTTCTTGGTCCCAATCCGCTTTATTTTCTTCTGCTCTGAGACGAATTTGTTCATGGGTCCAGACGATGGAAGTGCTAAGACTACGTATAATCTCACTTTTAGATAGATTTTTTTTTCTAATATTTTCTATTATTGTTGATATTCTTATTTTTTTTCGAGGCGATTTTTGGAGCTCTAGTTGTAGTGCGTCAATAAGAAACGGATATTCACAATCTTTATCTTCTCGGGTCAATTGTAATTCTTGGTGTAAGCCTGAAAATAGCTGAACGTATTTATTTGCTCTTTTATCAATTTTAACGACTTTATTTTTTTTTGACTTTTGGAGATCGCTAAATTCGTAAGCGATTCCGTTGGCGCCTTCACCGAGTGGGCTATCTTCTCTTTGATAAACGACTTCTTTTCCCTCTTCATTTTCTATTAATAAAGAGTTCTTTCTCTTAACGCCCATGCTTTTCTTTTCTAATTCATCAACTTTGACATTAAATTCTTTTGCATCTGTCGCGGGCGATAGATATTGAGTAGGGGATTTTTTTGAATCGGAACTAGAAAACATGTACATCCTCGTCGGCATTTTTTTGTTTTATTATTCTACATTAATATTGTTTAATTTCAACAATTACTCATGGTATTGGGCGAAAAATACACAAAACGTCGTCTCGCGGCAAGTCCTAAGGGACGACGGGCGGGGCTTAATCTCACTAAATGAGGACAGAATTGGACACTAAGTATACACTTTTCATTTCATTAAAGAGAGTCTGGATTTCATCAATGGTTTGTTTTGTCACCGGTTCCCTATTTTCTATTTTGGTTTTTAACAATTGCTGTAGCTCTCGCACCATTTGAATAAGGTCGTTTCGGCCAAAAATAATCGGAGAACCTACGAAGTTATGTAATGATCTCATTAAGGTTTCGAGTGAAGACGTATCTTTAAGCTCCCGAATAATATTTTCTAATTCATTCATCCGTTGCTTAATTTTAGAAAATCGAAAAGTATTTTCTACGACTTTCAGAAATGCATCCGATTCAATATTGGTGGGTAAACATTGATCCAGTGGATTTTCTGATAACATTTTTGTTTCGCTAATCACGATGATAGGAATTTGATTCCAGGCTTCTCTACTTCTGATGACTTGCACAAATGCAATATCTTTTCCATCAAGGACAATAAAATCAGGATGCGTATTTTGCATTTCCTTTTGGGCCATTGCCACGTTTTTAAAGGCTACCACTTCAAAACCCGTGCTAGTTAAAGGAACTTTAACCATCTCATTGATTTTGCCAATGACAAATGCTTTTCCTCGGGTATTACAAAATAGTTCCTTTTTTGATTCAGTTTCAATGGATAATAAAGATTCTACTTGATAAATGAAGGCCGCAGGATCAATCGGTTTTTCTAGATAAGCATCAAAGCCACTCTCATAAATTTTATCGATGTCATCTTTCATGCCGCGAGCAGTGATGGCAAGTAGAGGAATATCTAATTCGAGTTTTTTGATAGCGTTTGCAACCGTGTAACCACTTTGATTAGGTAATAAAATATCGCAAATGACGAGATTCGGTTTTTCATTTTTCGCGCACGCTAGACCTTCAACACCCGTCGTCGCAACAGTAGGTAAAAAACCATGTTCCGTTAACAAATAAATCATGAGATATAAATTATCTTTATTATCTTCGATTAAAAGTACTTTTCTTTTTTCGTAATAAATTTTATTGATGGCTTTGAGAAAATCTGCAGGATCAATCGGACGATGAATAAAACCTTTTGAGTTAAGTTGATCCATTTCAGTAATTTGTTGTTTCGAAGGATCTGTTGCACTGATAATAATGAAAGGTATATCTTGATATTCAGGATTTTTTCGGACTAATTTTAAAAAATCTAATCCCGTCATATCAGGCATATGAAAATCGGATAAAATAAGCGAAATTTTTTTCGATTGGAGTATTTCAAAACCTTTTTGAATATTCGAAGCGGTTTTTACTTTAAATCCAGCGGTTTCCAAAAGATTTTTGGATAATTCACGATTTTCTAAATTATCATCGACAACGAGCGCCCTTCCTTTAGTCAGGTTTTTCTTTTTTTCTGAGGTCGGCAAAGTAGGCTCATTTTTAATCGTATGTTCCGAACGCAAAGTTTTTGGCAATTGTTGTTCGATTTCCCTCACGAAAAAATCCGGATCAATGGGTTTTGGAATATAGGCATGAAATCCTGCGCCAAGAATTTTTTCTCTGTCTCCGACCATTGCATAAGCTGTGACCGCAATGATGGGGATTTTTTTTAGGCGTTCATCTTTTTGTAATGTTTTTAAAACTTGGAAACCATCCAAGACGGGCATCTGTATGTCGCAAAGAATGAGATCGGGATTTTCTTTTTTGGCGCATTCAATTCCTTGTTGACCATCCATCGCGGTGGCGACCGTGTATCCATTCTTTGATAAAAGATAGACCATCAACTGTAAATTATCTTTATTATCTTCAATAACGAGAATTTTGGTCATAGGATTTCCTTGATCCTTAGCGAGCTCTTTAAATCATACGAGATAACTTGCTATTCCTCAACTATCACGGCTGTCCCAAGTTAAGAACAGAGGGTATTTTACTCTGCAATGGCTCGTCGGGCTCCGCCCTCCTGCGCTTTACTTGCAACGTAAAACACCCTCTATTCTTAACTTAGGACAGTCATAAAATAATTCATGGCAGTAACTTTTAGAAAAAGGTATAGTGTCTTTTTCAAAATTCCGTTACGATTTTTTAAGTTTGGGGAGAGTTCCATGAAAAAATTTACACTCGTTTTAGGTTTGATATGCTCGGTTCTCTGGTTATCGGGTTGTGCGACTGCACCTTCTAACCCACCAGTTTCGGATGATCATGGTAGCGTTCAAACTGCGCCTGCCAAACACCACCATATCGATTATAAAGGTGAGTCGTTGCATAAATAACGTGAATTCGACATAATCACAACGTGATTATGTCAAACTAACATTATGCTATAATCCACGAGGTCTGGGGGGTTTTGCCCCCTCCCTCTATCATTTTGTAAAGGAAGTGTCATTTGTTAAACAAAGAAAAAACTCGTGTCGCAGTATTATATGGCGGTCGTTCTGCGGAACATGAAGTTTCTTTAGTCTCTGCCACCAATGTGATCATGAATGTAGATCGCGCGCTTTTTGATGTGATACCTATCGGTATCGATCGAGAAGGCAGTTGGTTCTTAGGGGATGACGTATTTAAACAAGAATTGACCTCGCAAGAGCCGATGCTTCGTCTGCACCGAGATCAAGATAGAATGTTGTTTAACCCCGAATTAATTGGCAAATCATCTCCAATGATGATTCCGCCCACTTCTTTGTTAACAAGAAACAATCGATTATTTGATGTTATTTTTCCCGTTATTCACGGTCCTTTGTGTGAGGATGGCACAGTGCAAGGGCTGCTGGAATTGGCGGATGTGCCTTATGTCGGCTGCAATGTGCTAGCTTCTGCGATCGGAATGGATAAAGACGTTTCTAAACGTTTGGTCCAACATGCAGGCATCCACGTGCCGCATTTTTTAGTTATTCGAGCAGGGGAATGGCAGCAAAACAATGCACAAAGTATGGCGAAAATCGCTGCCGAATTCACTTATCCGATATTTGTCAAACCCGTGAATACAGGCTCAAGTGTAGGCGTTTCTAAAGTAAATAAACCCGAAGATTTGCAAAATGCCATCCATCTCGCTTTTCAATATGATACGAGAATAATCATTGAGCAGGGGATCGATGCAATCGAAATTGAAGTTGCCGTCCTTGAATCGTTGGATGATGCTAATAATCCTTTTGCAAGTGTTCCTGGCGAAATAAGACCGAGTGCGACCCATGGGTTTTATTCTTATGCTTCTAAATATTTAGATGAAAATGGCGCGGAATTAATTATTCCTGCACCAATCTCGGATGAAGTGAAAGAAAAAGTCATGGAGACAGCCAAACAAATTTTTACCATTTTGAATTGTGAAGGGATGGCCCGGGTTGATTTTCTATTAGACCGTCATACCCATTGCATTTATTTTAATGAAGTGAATTCTTTGCCTGGTTTTACCCAAATTAGCATGTATCCCAAGCTGATGGCTGCATCAGGTAAGCAGTATACGCAATTGTTAACGCATTTGATCGAACTTGCTGTGAAAAGACATGATAAAAAAACGCAATTAATCCGACATTTTATGAAAGAGAATTCTTAAAAAAATTTTTAAAAAAAACATGTATCAAATTTTTTTTTCTGCGCTTTTTTTCTTAACTACTTTTTCCGTTTTCGCGGATCCACCTCCCTCGCATGTCATGACAATGGACGAGGCTATTATGCTCGCCATTCGAAAAAATCCGAATGTGTTACAAGCAAAATTGAATGATGTACGACAAAAATATGCCTTATTTCTCGCGGAATGGGAATTTAAGCCACATTATACCTTGTCAGCTAAAACCACGACGATGCGTAATTTTTCCGTGACAGATGATGGATATGTGACAGAAAACTCAACTGGCGTCGATGGTGCCGTGACTTTATTGACGCCCTATGGAACTAAGGGCACGCTTGCGTCCTCAGTGAATCAAACGGCACACTTCCATCCCTCTCTTTCATTGGATGTGATACAACCATTAATTCGTGGTTTTGGAAAACCTATTGTAGAAACGGCACTCTTTAATGCAAAAGATAATAGAAAAGTTAGTTTATTAAATATTGAAAATACTTTGCGAAATACCGTTACTGCAGTGATTAATGCTTATCTTGATGTCATTTCGGCTGAAAAAAGTCTTAAAGTCGATGAAGATGCTTTGGAACGCGCAGAATTATCCGCGACGCAAACGAAATTATTTATCAAGTCGGGACGAAAGGCCGGCGTCGAATTAGTCGCGGTAGATGCAGATATCGCAAGGGCCAAAACGAATATTGAAAATGATGAAAATACATTGCGTGAAACACGTTTTGCTTTGTTAAATGCGATTGGTCTGGATCCCAATAGCAATATCACTTTTTCATCGATTGATATTTCGTGGCTTATGAAAAAATATCACGTACCCATGCTTAATGATGCAAAAATATTAGCCATTGATAATGATATTCAATATCAAATCGATCAGCTCACTTTTCATGGCGCTTTGCAAAGAAATTTACAAGAAGCGAAAGATAATACTCGCCCGCAATTAGATTTAATTGGTAATTTGAGTACTGGTACATCAAATGATGATAATAATTCTGGTTTAAAAAGTTTGGTGAATGGTATTAATCAAACCAGTTCTTTAACGTTAAGTTTAGCAGTGCCGGTGGATGATCAAGTCGCAAAGATGGCATTGCAAAGTGCTAAAATTGCCATACAAGAAGCAAAAATTGCCTTACAACAAGAAAAATGGAATAAAGAAACTATCACTATTAATAGTTGGAACAGCATCGCGAGTGCAAAACGGGCGTCACTCCTCGCAGAAGAAGCAAAACAATTACAGGAACAAGCATATCAAATTAGTTTTCAAAAATATTCTCATGGGTTGATTGATAGTTTGCAGTTACAATCCGCACTACAACAATTAAAATTGAGTGCGGAAGCGCTGAATCAAGCTTCAATGAATTATGTCAAAGCGCTGGTGAATTTTGATTTATTAATTGGTAATACTTTAAAAACTTGGGATATCGAGGTCAAAAAAAGGGAGTGAAATATGCGATGTCGCATAATATTAGGGATGATGTTTAGTTTTTTATTAGCGTGTTCGCATCAAGAAAAATCTCACGAACAAACCATCATAACGGTTAAAGAAACCCAATTAAAAAACCACATTTATTATTCCGGCATTATTCAGCCATTAAAAACATTTGTTGTGATGAGTCCTGAAGAAGGAATTGTCGAAAGTATGAATTTTCATTACGGCGATCTCGTTAACCACCAACAATTATTATTCACGATCCATTCTGAAAAGTTTTTATCAGAATATAAAACTGCCTTAATGCAATATATTAAATCAAAAACAGAGTTCAATAATAATCGAGGGCAATTAACAGAAGCGAAATTTTTATATCAAAATAAATTGATATCGGATGATGATTTTAAGTCAAAACAAACGAATTTTTATACCGCACAACTTTCAATGGTTGAATCTGAAAATACACTGACGACGCTTATCAAACAATTAGATGTGAAAGGATTTAATTTTTATTCATTAACAATTGAGGATATTGATAAAATTAATCAGATATTGCATGCAGAAGATGGTTCGCAAAAAATTCGTATTCTTGCACCATCGAAAGGTGTGGTGCTGGTACCCATGAAAAATGAAGCTTCAGAAAATGTTCAGAAAAAAATATTAATAGGAAATGAAGTAAAAAAAGGCGATATGCTCGCGATGATCGGTGATATTTCTGGATTTGTTATTCATATCAATGTCAATGAATTCAATGTGAATCAATTAAAAGTAGGGCAAGATGTCATTGTGACTGGTAGCGCTTTTCCGAAATATATTTTGCAAGGTAAAATTGCAAACATCGATCATCAAGCACAATCATCGGGAGGCGGATTACCGGTTTTTCCCGTTGAAATTTTGGTTCCTGATTTAATTCCCGATGCGCGCGCCAATATTCATATCGGCATGAGCGCGAAAGTGGATATTAGTATTGAAACGCCTCCTGTCATTACACTTCCGCTCACTGCTATTTTTTCTAAAAATAATATGTCTTATGTGAAAATAAAAAAAGGTGAAAAGATTATGGAGATGCCTGTGAAGACTGGACTCACCACAGCAAGTTCGGTTGTGATTGAGTCGAGTTTGAAGGTGGGGGATAGGGTGGTGATTTAGCTGTCGTTTATATCACCCCCCTCACCCGCCGCACGAAAAGCACGTGCGTCGACCTCTCCCACAAGGGGAGAGGTGCAAAAATTAACCTCTCCCCTTGTGGGAGAGGTCGACACGCGCAGCGTGGCGGGTGAGGGGGCGAGTTTGTGCAACAACGGAGGGTGTTATACTAAGGCGACGGACTCTTATACCCATGATTTTTCCTGCATTTTTGTATTTCTTCCCACGCTACTTTACCGCCAGCGGCTAAGCCTGCAGCGCCTCCTCCAATCACGATGGTTGGCAATGCAGCTGCCCATAATCCCATTGCCACTGCAGGAACTAGGTAATAAGTCAGTGATAACAATGATGCAACACCGCCAGAGACTGCGGCTAACTGATAAGGTTTTGCATGTTTAAAAAATCCTAAATCGACGCCTACGGATTTTAATTCTGGCATCACTTTGGATTGTTGTCTGGGTCGGCGGTGGTAAGGAGGGGTGGGTTTTAAATCGTCTTTTTCTACATCGATGTTATTATCTAGCATATTGAAACTCCATTTCTTAACATTAATATCTTAAACCTTAAACAGTGTAAAATACCTCATTTCATTTTGGAAGTTGATATTGTGAAATTTCTTCATCATGTGCGAGAAGGTTTTCTGCATTTACGAACGACGAAGCTGCGTTCGACGTTAGCATTATTAGGAATACTAGTGGGAACGGCTTCTGTCGTTGCCATGGTTCTCGGCGGACAATTGGCGACAAACGAAGCGTTAAAACAATTTAAAGTGCTAGGAACGGATTTATTAGCAGTCTCTGTCACCAATAATGATAATGCAGAACATAATAACGAAATGAATTTAACTTTTTCGCAAGCAATAAATATTTCGAAAGCAAGTAATGATATTGTTAATTCAGCAGCTTATACGCAATTATTTAGTCCTATGCAGTTTGACGGGCATGAGCTTAATGAAACGGTGCTGGGTGTCACAGAAAGTTTCGCTGAAATAATACATGTTGATGTTGTAGGGCGATTTATTTCTGATTTAGATGGCTATGCTTTTTTTTGCGTCATTGGAAATGACGTTAATGAAAAAATTCAATCGTATACTTTGAAAAGTGCGATTGGTCAGCAAATACAAATTGGAAAAAATATTTTTACGATTATTGGCGTTGCAAAGCCATGGCAAGAAAGTAGTTTCGTCTATGCGAACATTGATCATGTTGTCATGATTCCCATTCAAACTTCGATGGTGTTAAGTCAATATTCGACGATTAATAACATTATCATTCGCCTTAAACCCGATGCGAACATTGCATTGGTCGAAGACAAAATTTCACAATATATTCGTCAATTTGTACCGAATAAAAATTTATTTTTTCGTAGTGCAAAAGAATTAATTGCGCGTATGGCGAAACAAAGTCAAATTTTTACAATTTTTTTAGGGTTAATTGGCAGTATTTCATTAATCGTCGGTGGGATTGGCGTGATGAATATCATGTTAGTATCAGTCGTATTAAGAAGGCGCGAAATTGGTATTCGCTTAAGTGTAGGCGCAAAACCGCGAGATATTCAATTATTATTTTTGCTTGAAGCAGTAATATTGTCGGTTTTTGGAGGGATTTTAGGAATAATCATTGGTGTTACGATCGCTTACATCATGGCGAAAATGTGGCATTGGGAATTTATGTTTTTTTTACTACCGCCGGTGATTGGATTTAGTGTATCTGTTGCAGTCGGCATTTTTTTTGGATTTTATCCTGCGTATCATGCCTCCGAGTTGGATCCGATTGAGGCGTTGAGGACGTAGCGCTGTCATGCCAGCTAAAAGCATCATAGGTATCTACACAACCGTCGTCCCGCGATTTATTCGCGGGATCCAGTGGCAATGATTAAGCTGCTCTGGATCCCTTAGGACTTGCCGCGGGACGACGGCTAAAGGCATGACAGTGAAGCTAATTACTACAATGCGAAATATTTCGTTTTTGCAAATACCGCTGATGATAATCTTCCGCGGGATAAAATTCCGTGGCAGGAATAATTTCTGTCACAATGGGGTGGCGATATTTTTTGGATTTTTCTAGTTTAGTTTTTATTTTATGAGCGCTTTTTTCTTCTTCTTTTGAATAATAAAAAATAATTGAGCGATATTGACTACCGATATCAGGGCCTTGGCGATTTTTAGTCGTGGGATTATGGTGATCGAAAAAAAATTGCACGAGCGCTTCATATGAAATAACAGAAGGATCAAATTCAATTTCTACAGTTTCTGCATGACCGGTGGTATCTTTGCAAACTTCTTTATAGGTGGGATTTTTCGTGTGGCCTCCCGCATAACCGACACGTGTATTGATAATGCCATTCAATTGACGAAAAAATTCTTCGACTCCCCAAAAACATCCTGCGGCAAACATTGCTTTGGCCATAACATATCCTTTTGCGAACTCGGTTCATTCATCTTAAAAGAATATATTAAGTTTAGCAAATAAGGCTTTATGTTAAATTTTTTTTCATTAAAAATAAAACGATCTTGTTTTAGGCTGTACATAGGTTTGCGTAGGACCGGCGAAGCTTTCAAAAAACGATTCCCCATTTTTTGTGAATCGATAAGCTTGAAGCGCTAGTGGGATAGTTTTTAAAGAAATGACGCCATTTTCATTTTTACAAAACACTTCGCAGTCATTGAGTTGAAACCCCATCATTCCATTGATAGGCGCTGCCAAAAAAAATCCGTCATAACATTTATCGCGACCTTTTTCATCTACCGTGGATAATTTATCGTTTAACATTTGAATATTTGTCACGCCAAAAATAGGATTCATGGATATTAAACCTTTAATGTCCTTCGACGTTTGATTAGTATCGCCGCCAGCAATAGTAACAATATCTCTATCGGAATTTAACTTCATTAAATGAATGATTGAATCAAAATAAGAATCGGTATAACTGAGATGAAGATTGATTAAAGAGACAAATTGTTGAGATGCTTTGTGTTGTAGGACAGTGTTCCAACCACGATAACAATCTTTGCTATCTCCCAGAATTCCATATGGTTTATTCGAACTAGTAAATGTAGCGGTGCTATAAATCGTGGCCATTGGTTGATTTCTGGAATCTGCTATCGTACTGATGTTGATATTGTAACCTTTCGCATATAATGCTTGTAAGAATTCTTTTTTTAACTTCATCAGTGCTGTCTCATGTTCTTTAGTAGAAAATTTAGATTTGTGATATGGATTTAAAAAATCAATTTCCTGTAAAAACATAAAATCAATCGATTTTTTTTCTAATAAATCGAGTATTTTATTGATTTGTTTCTTTTTTCGAATCAAATATTCTTGAAAATTCTCGGATTTATCCCATGGGTTATTTGCAAATCTTCCGTTATTTTCAGCTTTAGAAAAACCAGAATCCATCATATTATTTGTCGCGCCCATTAATTGAAATATATGTTGTTGTTGATAACCATAAACATCCAAATATAAATCAAACGACATCGTTTGGATTCCGTGATCAGAAAGTGCATCTTCTAGTGTTATGTTTTTAGGCGGTGTGGGCAGTAAGCTTGTTTTACTAAAAAATTTTGACTCACAGCGTACTTTTTCAGGTTCTAATCTTGGTTTTACGACTTCTGATGGCTGTAAGCTTAAACATGCTTGGAATAATGCAGCGGTGGTAGATAGTGACGATTGAGATATATCTTTTAATGGTGAAACATAAGTGGGTTGTGTGGTATCAATCGGTTGTAAATTGTCGATATATTCCGGGTTCACTTTTATTGGTTTAAGTTTCAAATCTTCGATGAATGAATCTCTGTTGCTGATGCGAGCAGGGTTTTGTAATATTTCTTTAGGTTTAATAGGTTCTAGTGGTTGTAATTTAGTTGAACTGACTGGGACATAAGTAAATTTTCGTTTATTCATGTCGCGATCTTTTTCACGTTCTCTTTTTTTGCGGCCTACATTTTTTGAAGGCGGTTTCCCGCGTCGAGTATTTTTAGGTTTTTCAGTTTTAACTTGTTTTTTTGAAGCAGGTACGGGTTTAGGAACTGTAATGATTTTAGCGGGTTCCGGATCTTTCGCAACGATGGTTTTAATAGGTTCTGGTTCTCTGTTTGAAACGACAATATTTTCAAAAGGTTGTTTTAAAGGAGTTACCATTTTAATGGAGGGTTGTTTGAAAACCTTGACGGGTTTCGCTGGTTTTTCTTCTACCCAATCTTCGACGCCATGATCAAGCTTCGTTTCAACTGGAGTTTCTGAAAGCGTTTCCGATTTTTTAGATTCTAAGGGTGGTGTAGTCTTTCCATGTGCAGAAGCTGTTTTCGAATTTTTATTTTTTTGCTTGGCATTTTTTGTCTTTGGCGTGATTGCTACATTATCTAGTTCTATTTTTTTTAGCATTCCATCAAGCTTTGACAATAATTTTTTAATACTTTCAATATCTTTTTGAATAGGTTTTGCTTTATCGTTTAAAATTTTAAAGTCCGATAATTGTTTCGAGTATTGTTGAATAAATTTGTTATCTTTATAGTTTGTGGAAAGTTTTTTTAGATGTGAAAACTCGAGTTTTTGATAAGACTTTTGCAAGTCTTTAATTTTGTTATCTACGTCCTGATGTTTTGCGGTAAATTCTTTTTGGATAAGTGATAATTTTATAGGTAAATCCTCTTCTTCTTTGTCTTCCGCCGGTTTTTTTGTGAGGTGATAAAATTTGAGGGCGCGATCTAATTTTGCTGGACTCCATTTATTGTTAGGTTCGTTTGGAGAGATATCTTTTTTTAATAACATTTCAATAATTTTTGGTTTTTCACAAAGTACTGCAATTTGTAAAATATTTAAAGAAACTTGATTTTTTGTTCCTAATAATTTTTTCATTTCCGTCGCGCGTAATTTTTTTTCTGCGAAGGCAATTAAATTTTTGCTATTTATTTCATTTTTTATCAACGCTAGATTTTCTGAAGGAATCACTTCTAAAAGATTTATTTTTTCAAGTGCCATTAAAGCAATAAGATTATTTTGAACAAAAGAGGTGAAAGATTCTAATTCGATTTCTCTCGGAACTGCTTTATGTTCGATTAATAATTCAATAGATTTTAGATCTTTTTGTTCTAATGCGAATTGCAAAAGACTTCTATTGTTGACGACCTCATTAGGGTTTACTTTGCTTTCTAATAAAATTTTGATGATTTCATATTGCCGTCTTTCAATAGCAAAAGCAATCAATCCTAATTTTTTACTTTCCGGTAAAATGTCTGGATGTTGAAATATTGATTTAATTGCTTCAACATTTGCAGTTTCTATAAAAAAATGTAAGGAAGGTAGCATATCATCTTTTAAAATATCATATTTTTTAACGATGATTAACTGAGTTAAAAATTCTAACGAATTTTGCGCATTTTTCTTAACTGCTAAAAGTAAATAATGCACACCTTTTTTAAGGTTTTGTTTGGTGCCAAACCCATTGGTATATAAAAATCCCAACATGCGTAGCCCTTCAGGACAATTTTGATTTGCGCTTAATTCTGCTAAACGGAATGATTCTTTCTCATCTTTTGGTATGCCGTTGCCATTAAAATGCATCGAGGCTAAATACGCTTGCGATGCTGCATTTTTTTTTCCTGATAACTGCAACCAATGATGCGCTTTTTCATAATCTTGAGTAATTCCATTTTCTCCAGATAAATATATAAAGCCTAAATTGGTTTGCGCTAATGTATGATTTCGATTGGCAGCGGGAAGATACCATTTTTCAGCTTTCTTAAAGTCTTTAACAATACCCTTCCCGAAATAATAATAATTTCCCACAAAGTATTGCGATTCTGGGACTCCTATTATTGCAAAGGGAAGATGTAATTCCATTGCTTTTTTAGAATCCTTGTCTACTCCAGTTCCGCGTTCGTACATGATGGCTAAGAAAGTCGTTGCTGAGTAATTGTTTTGTCCTGCGGCTAATTTGAACCAATACGCGGCTTTTTTAAGATCTTTTGGAACATTCATGCTTCCTGCATGATACAATTGCCCTAAGCACACTTGGGCGGGGGCGTAGCCTTCTCCTGCTGAAAAACTAAGTAATTTCACGATTTCTTTTTTTTCTAGTTCTGTGGGTTTCATATCCATTCGGGAAATTGCTAAATCGTATGCTTTTTGAGGCGTGAACGGCATTGATTTTTTTTTGAGCATAAGTGTTATCTGTTTAGGTTGGTAAAAATATTCAACAGATTGTATACAAAAGTCAAATTAGTGTACAGTAAAATAATACGTCACCAACCCCTAAAACACCTTATACTGACAGGCGGATACGTCAACTCTGGATCCCACGAACAGGTCGCCGCGTGACAACGGTTGTGTGATCAGTAGACGGAGCGCTTTGATTGTCATTAAATGGCTCTCCTTTTTTGGTGAATCGCATGGCGTGACCACCGCCGGTTATAATTTTTGATTGAATCACATCCTTTTCATTTTTCTGAAAAACTTCGCAATCACCAAATTGAAATCCTATTATTCCATCCTGAGGCGGTCCTATAAAATACCCGTCATAACATTTATCACGACCTTTTTCATCTTTCGTTGATAGTTTGTTGTCTGACATTTGAATATTGGTGACGCCAAATTTAGGATTCACCGATACTAAGCCGGGTATATCCTCTGGCGTATGATTCGTATCGCCGCCAGCAATAGTCATCACATTTTTCTTGGAATTTGATTTCATTAAATCAATGATGGAATTGAAATATGAATCAGCATAACTGAGATGAAGATTCATTAAAGAAACGAATTGACCTGAAGATTTATGTTGCAACAGAGTAACCCAGGCGCGATTATATCCGTTGCTATCGGATAACGTGCCATAACAACATTCTGGATTGATAAATTTAAATGTAGAAACTCGATAAATAGTAGCCATCGGTTGAATGTCAGTTTGAGAAGATGTGCTAATAAGTATGTCATAACCCTTCAATGCTAATTTTTCTATAAAATCTGTTCCAAAATTATAAATTTTCGATTGTTCTTCCGAAGAAAATTTAAATTTGTGGTTGGGATTTACAAAGTCAATTTCTTGTAAAAACATAAAATCAACAGAATTTTTTTCTAAGATTTCGAATATTTTAGTCATCGCTTGTTTATTTTTTCGAGTCCAATATTCGCTAAAATTTTCTGATTTGTTCTCTTGATTATTTGAAAATTTTCCCTTATTGTCTTCTTTAGAAAAACAACGATCTAATAAATTATAAGTCGCGCCGACGAGTCTAAATTTGTGACATTGATTACGATTCTTATCTTCAGTCATTAAATCAAAAATCATGGTTTGGTATCCATGATCAGAGAGCATATCTTTTATTGTTACACTTTTAGAATCATCTAACATTCTTGATTGGAGAACTGGTTTGCTAAAAAGTTTTGATTCAAAAGGTTTGGCAGTTGGTTTTAATTTTGATTTCAAAGAGGTTTTGAGTAATGAAGCGGTGGTACTCTTCGGAATAATTTGTTGATCCATTGCGGGCGTAATTTTTTCTTCTGAGGAAATAGACTTTTCCTCATTTTTTATTTCAGGCGTCTCAATTGAAATATCGATAGTCGCGGTGGTTTTCTCTACTTCAGGTATTTCGACTGGTGTATCAATAGTAATGGTTTCTGGTGTTGTTTTTTCTTCTTCCTCTATTTCCATTTTGTCGATTGAAACGGTGGGTGTGGTAAGCGTTTTGGCTTTTTTATTTTTATTTTTTTTCTTAGATTTTTTTTGAGTGTTTTCTACCTGTTTGTCATCTTTTTCAAGTTTTTTTGGCGATAATAATTTCTCGATATCAAGTTTCATTAAACTTGCTAATTTACTTGGACTCCAATCGTTGTTTGGTTCGTTAATAGGAATACCTTTTTTCAGTAACGTTTCAACGAGCTTTTCTTTACCATGAAGTATCGCAATTTGTAATATGTTAAGCGAAAGTTCTTTTTTTTCTCGCAGTAATTTTCTCATTGCATTTTCGCTCTTAGTCTTTTTTGATAAAGCCAGCAAATCCTCGCGTTTTAATTTTTTCTTAAAAGAAGAGAGATGAGTTGTTGGAAGAACATCAAGGAATTGAAATTTTTCTTTCTCTATGATTAGCGATAAGTTTGTTTGCACGAATGCGGCAAAGGATTTCATGTCTTTTTCTATGGGGACGGCTTTGTGTGCTAATAACAACTCGATAAACTTTATTTCATTGAGTTTTAATGCGGCTTGAAGGGGTGTTTTATTATTGACGATCGCAGTCGTTGCTTTGTTTTCTAATAATATCCGCGTACATTTATATTGTTTTTGTTCTATCGCATAAGAAAGTAGTAATGATTTATTAAATTCTGATAATTTGATGGGTTTTGTTAGTAACGCTTGCATAGCTTCAATATTTGCAGTTTTTATTAGGAATTGCAGGGCGGGTAAAATATCTGTTATAAACTCAGATTTTTCTAAAAGAAGCGCTATTAATAAATCAGGAGATTCTTTTTTTGTTCCCTGTAAAAAGTATTGTAGTGCTTTATTATAATCTTGCGGAACGCCCACGCCTTTTTCATACATAATGCCTAGTTGAATAAAAGCTTTACTTTCTTTATGTTTAGCGGCTTTCATAAACCAAGAAAAAGCAATTGCTGGATCAGGAGGCGTGGCTTCTCCATTAAGATATAGGAAACCTAATTGTAATTCTGCCGGAGCATATTTGTTCTCTGCTGCGAGTTTCATCCATTGAAAGCCTTTGCGTAAATTAAGACTTGTGCCTTTGCCATCCAAATACATGCAAGCTACCAAGTATTGCGCTTCCTGGTGATCTTGTTTTGCGGCTAACTGAAAAAGATTGAATGCTCTTCCATAATCCGTTGGTATCTCTTCTGCTCCCTTGGAATATAGTAATCCCAAACTGTATTGTGCTAAAGGGAAATCCTGACCAGCGGCGAGTTCAAGCCAATATTTTGCTTCTTTAGCATCCTTTTCTACCCCGAGACCATTTTTATAACTTAAACCTAAATTATATTGTGCCTCTGCATGATTTTGCAGGGCAGCTTTTCGATACCAATAGAGGGCTTTTTTTTCATCTATCGGGACCAATTGACCCGTTTCAAAATTTGCGCCAAGCGCAAATTGTGCACCTGCGAAATTTTGATTAGCTGCTCGTTCTACCCAATAAAATGCTTTTTTATTATCTTGCGGAACACCTCTTCCATCTCGGTACATGATGCCTAAATTGTATTCGGATGGCGAAAATTTTTGATCTGCTGATAATTGATAAAGCCGCGCGGCTTCTTTATCATCTTTTTGGACGCCTTCACCATTACGATAACAACAGGCGAGACTAAAGAGACCATATGGATTTCTCTGTTCTGCCGATAAACGATAGTAACGTATAGCCTCCGGCATATTTTGCGTTACACCTAATCCTTCTTGAAGAAGATAACCGAGATTGGCTTGGCTTACCGCATTATTTTTATTTGCGGAAATTTGATACCAGTGAAATGCTTCTTTATAATCTTGAGGGATCCCATGAGAACCACTTTTATAAATATCACCTAACTCATTGGCGGCATTGGGATTTCCATGATTCTCAGCTGAACTTCGAAGCAATGATATCGCATGTCGTAATTTGTCAGGATCATCTATTCCGGATTTTAAATACAGAATGGCTGCACGATAAAAGCTTTCGCCTAAGTTGGATATGTCTACTTCTACGCTTAAGCTAAAATCAGGAGGTTTTCTATGCATAACGATTTCTCAAAGATTTCTAAGTTATGCAAATTATATACAAGAGTTAAATAAATGTACATTTATTTATTTAAAACTATCAAAATATTCAGCTGTTCCCGCTAACTTTTCGCGATGGGGTGTTCTTAGAGGGAATTGCTGCAAAATAATATTATTTGGATTAATTATCCACACAAGTCTCGATAGGGCGTTCTGTCAGACTTGTTTCTCCTGGAAATAGTGTTTCAGTACCATATTCTGCCCATGCACCATCATAAACACCATGCGCATCATAATTCATGATATCTAATAGAAAATCTAAAATAGGCGCAGTAATGCCAGATCCACAGGTAATTAACATAGGTAAAGAAGGATCAAGGTTTAAATCGGAAAGTTTTTTTCGAATTTTATCTTGCGGTAGAAATGTTCCATCTTTTTCAAACAAAATAAAATATGGCAAACAAACACTGCCAGGAATATGTCCTGATCGAAGTCCCGCGCGAGTTTCTTTCCCGCCCGCATAACGCACGGGGTGACGTACATCCACAATTTGCTGAGTTGGATTTTTTAAATTGTTTTTTACATCAGTCAATGTTCGTAAAAATTGAGATTTCCATTCTGCTTTATAAACTTTCGCCCCCACGTTTTTGTTACCCGATTCTGTTTTAAAACCTGCACTTTCATACGCTTTAAAACCACCGTCTAAAATGTAAAGTTGATGAGGATTGTGCCCAAACATTTTAAACATCCATAGCGCGCGCGCCGAACTATGCAGCTCACTATTGTCATAAATAATAATTTTAAAATCATTCCGAATGCCTAAATTGCCTAGTTTTTCGCTAATAATTTTTTCGTCTTGCATTAACATGGAAGGAATCGCACTTCCCGCATCACAAAATTCGGTAATATCGAAAAATTGCGCGTCTACAATATGTTTTTCTATAAATTCTTGTTTCGCATTACGCGTTTCATCTAAATGAAAACTGGCGTCAAGAATCACTAAATTTTTTTGGCTTTTGCGAAATTTGTCGAGTTGAGCCGCATTAATTAACCAAGGCATTTTTTTATCCTTTTAGAAGAATTTTATTGCGGTTCATTATAACCAATAAACAAAAATAAACAAAAATAACCAAATGACATCCACAAAATGCCAATACCATGAGACGGCTTCAAAACCAAAATCATGATGTGGTAAAAAATGGCCTTTCAGACATCGAATCAAAATAACGGAGAGCATCGTGAGTCCTATCATCACGTGCGCCGCATGAAAACCGGTTAACATGAAAAATGTTGACCCGTAAATACCGCTATATAAAGTCAAGTTGAATTGTGTATAAGCTTCCGTATATTCATAGGCTTGCAGGCTTAAAAAAATAAGTCCCAAAAGAATGGTGATCGATAAAAAAACGTTAAGGATAATTCTTTGATTGGTTTGCAAACCCCAATGCGCGACCGTTACGGTGAGTGCACTACTTAATAAGATCAAAGTATTAAGCGCTGGTAATCCGAATGCTGACATCACTTCGTGCGGGCCTGGGAAAGCGGTCGGATTTGGGTTTTTTAATAAAGGCCAGGTTGCTTTAAATTGCGGCCACAAAATCGTGTTTTCACCAAGTTCAGGCACTGCATATAATCGAATATAAAATAATGCGAAGAAAAAAATCCCGAACAAAGCCACTTCCGACGTGATAAACCAGATCATTCCAAACCGATAAGTACGATCCATTTTGGGATTGTGCAATCCGTGTAAACTTTCATCAATGACAGTGCTAAACCAACCATACATAGTATAGGCGAGTAGCAGCGCGCCACTCATAAACAAATAATGTCCGTACCAATTTTGATGAATAATATTAATGATGCCGAGCACGAAGCAAAATAATCCTAGCGATCCTAATAACGGCCAATGACTCGGTTTTGGTAAAAAATAAGGTTTGGTTGTCATGACACTTCCTCGGCAAAAGTGTGATAGGGCGCGGGTGAGGGGACGGTCCATTCTAAACCTTCCGCACCTTCCCACACGCGAGAGGATGCGGTAACGCCACCCCGAATCGTGGAAATAATGTTATATAAAAAAATAAATTGGGCGGCACCTAAAATAAAAGCGCCGATCGTTGCGATTTCATTAAAACTGCTATATTGCAGGGCATAATCGGGAATGCGTCTCGGCATCCCTGCGAGTCCTAAAAAATGCATGGGGAAAAAGGTAATGTTGACCGCGATGACGGTTAACCAAAAGTGGATTTTGCCCAGCGTTTCATTGTAATAATGCCCAGTCCATTTGGGTAGCCAATAATAAACGCCGGCAATAATCGTAAAAAGTGCACCAGTCACTAATACATAATGAAAATGCGCCACGACAAAATAAGTATCTTGATATTGATAATCGGCAGGTACAATGGCAAGCATTAATCCTGAAAAACCACCAATCGTAAACAAACACACGAAGGCGACGGCAAACAACATCGGTGTTTCGAAAGTGAGGGAACCTTTAAACATCGTGCCGACCCAATTAAATACTTTAATGCCTGTCGGGACTGCGATAAGCATCGTGGTATACATAAAAAATATTTGTGTGGGTAGGCTAATCCCCGTCGTAAACATGTGATGCGCCCATACGATAAAAGAAAGAAAAGCAATGGATGCAAGTGCTGCCACCATAAAAGTATAACCAAATAATTTTTTTCGACTGAACGTTGGAATAATTTCAGAAATAATGCCAAAACCCGGCAAAATCATGATGTAAACTTCAGGGTGACCAAAGAACCAAAATAAATGTTGATACATAATGGGATCGCCGCCACCCGCGGCATTAAAAAAACTGGTTCCAAAATGTCGATCAAATAGCATCATTGTGACAACACCTGCCAACACCGGCATCGCGAGAATTAATAAAAATGCGGTAATTAACCATGACCAAACAAATAATGGCATTTTCATCAATGTTATCCCGGGTTCGCGCATATTTAAAATGGTGACAATGATATTAATCCCACCCAAAATCGATGAGATCCCCAAAAGATGAATCGCGACAATTAAAAAATCGGTGCTAGGCGGACCAAAAGTTGTCGACAATGGTGCGTACATCGTCCAACCAAAATTAGGTCCGCCTCCACCCAAAAAGAATGTACTTAGCATAATGGTAAAAGCAAAAGGTAAGATCCAAAAACTCCAATTATTGAGCCGTGGCAGCGCCATATCTGGCGAGCCAATCATGAGAGGGATCATCCAATTGGCAAGACCTATAAACGCGGGCATGATGGCGCCAAAAATCATGATTAAACCATGCATGGTTACCAATTGATTGTAAAATTCAGGTTGAAAATAACTTAAGCCAGGATGAAATAATTCTAAACGGATGAGCATCGCGAGTATGCCACCGATGAAAAACATCGTGCCGCTTAATATTAAATATAAGGTGCCAATGTCTTTGTGATTGGTGGTGAAGAGCCAGCGAGAGATTCGGGGTAACATACTTCTCCTATTTCTTGTCATTCCCGCGCAGGCGGGAATCTATTCATAATGGATTCCCGCCTGCGCGGGAATGACACCCAATGTTAAGATGAAGTCTTTGACTTCGCATCAGTCACCTCTTGCACCGTCACCGCCTCCCCCTTATTCCCCCACGAATTTCTTTCATAAGTAATGACCGCAGCTAATTCTTCGTCACTAAACTGATCTTTAAACGATTGCATCGCGGTCCCAGGTTTACCGAATAATACGATGTGTAAATGATCTGCCACGGGGCCTGTGGCGATCTTACTTCCTTTTAATGCAGGATACGTCGGCGGCAGGCCTTCGCCCGTCACTTGATGGCATGCAGCACATGTTCCTTCAAAGACCTGTTTACCTTTCGCCATTTGTTCATCGGGTGTCATGGGTTTTGGTGGCGTCGCAACCGCTTGCGGCTGTCCTGGTGTTGCAACTGGCAGGGTTGGCACCGGTGCCAATCCTTTTTGTTGAAGTATCCAATTGTCAAAATCTTTTTCCGCCATTGCAATGACAACAATTGGCATATAGGCGTGATTTATTCCGCACAATTCAGCGCATTGACCGTGATAAATGCCGGGTCGATTAATACGTGCCCACGATTCGTGAATATAACCCGGGATCGCATCTTGTTTGGTTCCCAAATCTCGTACCCACCAAGAATGAATGACATCATTGGAAGTGATGAGAAAACGAATTTTTTTGTGAATGGGAACCACTAAGGGATGATCAACGGTTCTCAAATAATCTGCGGTTTTTGGGATTTTATTGTGAATTTCATCTTGAGGCGTTGTGATATTACTAAAAAAATTAATGCCTTGATCCACATATTCATATCGCCATTTCCACTGAAATCCAGTGATTTTGATAGTAATATCTGATTTTTCTGTATTACGAATATGCGACAACACTTGGGTTGCCGGTATCGCCATCAGCGTTAAAATGATGACAGGCACAATAGTCCAAGTGATTTCTAACCCTAAATGCTCATGAAATTTAGCTACTTTGAATCCTTTGCTTTTGCGATGCTTAAAAATGGCATAACCCATCACACTAAAAACAACTAATCCGATAGCGACACACACCCAAAAAATAGTCATGTGCAAATCATAAATATCATGACTGATGGGAGTGACACCGGGGGTTAAATTGAAGATTGGCGCGCCATGCGAAACACTTGCGAAGAGAAGGCTTAGCAGTGTACAGTGTGCAGCTCGCATGCGAATTGTTCCTTGCGATGTAGTAAGGGTTTCACGAATAAAAGCCATGTCATGCCAGCTAAAAGCATGCTGGCATGACAGATTTTTTATTTCGCGACACCGACTAATTATAGCAACCTTTCTTTCGATTAATATAGGTTATGTATATGTCAGAAGAATCTGAAAATTTGACTCAATTACTGGTCAAGGATTTGATTCAAGAAAAACGTTCCGAAAAACGCTGGAAGAATATTCGATTCTTCATCGGACTTTTGGTGATCGTTTTAATTTTATTTGTGGTGTTTTCTGAAAGTACTCCCAACAATCTTTCAGAAGGTGAAGGCAAAGATTATGTCTCTATGGTTCGATTACAAGGCATGATTGGTCCGGATGATGATTTTTCAGCGCAAAATGTCGTTCCTTTGTTGGTTAATGCATTCAAGGACACAGAATCGAAAGGTGTTATTTTAGATATTAATTCAGGCGGCGGTACGCCGGTTCAAGCGTCGATTATTCATGATGCGATTCTCGATTTAAAGAAAAAATACAATAAAAAAGTCATTGTAGTGGGTGAAGATATGCTGGCATCGGGCGCTTATTTTGTCGCGGTTGCAGCAGATAAAATTTATGTGAATCCTAACTCTATTACCGGATCAATCGGTGTCATTATGAAAGGATTTGGATTCGCGGATTTATTGAAAAAAGTGGGTGTTGAGCGTCGGGTTTATGCTTCAGGCGCTGAAAAAGATCGTCTCGATCCATTCTTACCGCAAAATGCTGCAGATGTTGCGAAGATTGATCAATTGATCGGCGACATTCATGAGAATTTTGTGAAAGTTGTGGTTGAAGGTCGAAAAGGCAAATTGCAAGCCGACCCGAAAATTCTTTTTACCGGCGATTTTTGGACGGGTCAATCCGCACTGAAATTAGGCTTAATTGATGGCCTCGGTAATTTGCAAGACGTCATGCGTAAAGAATTCTCGGTGCAACGTTATAAAGATTACAGCCAATCAGAATCTGTGATGAAGGCTTTGATGGGTCAAGTTGGCGCGTCGATGAAGATGATGATGAGCGATGATGCTGCTTTACCATCGTTGAGTCGTTAACAACCTCGGCTTTGTCAGGAGTATGACATTGCAAATATGGGTTGATGCAGACGCTTGTCCAAAAGCCATCAAAGAGATTTTGTTTCGCGCTGTGAATCGAACCAAAATAAACATGACGTTGGTTGCGAATCAGCTTATTTCAGTTCCAACCTCCACTTTTATTAAAACGGTGAAGGTGGCCCCCGGATTTGATGTTGCCGATAATTATATTGTCTGCAATGTCAATGCGGGTGATTTAGTCGTGACAGCAGATATTCCCCTTGCGGATGCGGTTATTGAAAAAGGAAGTTTTGCGTTAAACCCCAGAGGTGATTTTTATACCGCAAATAATATTAAACAAATTCTTTCTATGCGAAATTTTAGCGCTGATTTAAGAAGTAGTGGGCTAATCACCGGTGGACCCAATGTCTTGGGTAAAAAAGATGTTATGCGCTTTGCGAATTCACTAGATCGTTTTTTGACTAATCACTAAACCCTTCTGGCGTGTCATTGCATCAATCAACATTTCGGGCCATACTTTAAGAATACACTTCAATAGGTTTTTCACATGGATGTCCGACTATTTGTCGAATTCGATCGAGAAAACCGACGTTTAGTTTGCCGTGGCGAATGGAATCTACACAATTTTAATGTCATCCGAAAACAATTACACAAAATTTCTTGGCCGACTACTGGTGAACTTTGGGTTGATGGCAGACAACTCGTCAATATGGATAGTTCAGGTGCTTGGTTAATTGACAAGCACATCAAAAAACTGCATGAAAAAAATATCACCATTCATTTTGAAAATTTTCCTGAAGAAACTGCAAAGCTCATTGGTATTATCGAAAAACGGATCGTTCCATCCAATGAAATACCCCAACTCAAAAAACTCAACTGGCTCGGGCAAATAGGCCGTCAAAATATCAGCCAAATTATCGATTTCTGGGAATATTTGGGTTTTATCGGTTTATTATTTATTGAATTTATTCGTGGCATTTTTGTGCCAAAACACTGGCGGTTTCAATCGTTGGTGAATGTCGTCGATAACACCGGATACCGCGCATTACCCATTATTGGGCTTTTATCTTTCATGATCGGGGTCGTCATTGCCTATCAAATGGGAAACCAATTAAGAAATTATGGCGCTGGTGTTTTTATCGTGAACTTGTTGGGCCTATCGGTTTTACGTGAATTTGGGCCCTTGCTAACCGCGATTATGGTGGCAGGGAGGACAGGTTCTTCGTATACCGCAGAACTCGGTATCATGAAGATTAATCAAGAAATCGATGCGTTAAACACCATGGGGGTGACGCCGGCCGAATTATTGTTAATTCCACGCATTATTGGGCTAGTCATTGCGCTGCCATTGCTCACCATGTGGGCGGATGTTTTCGGTATTTTGGGCGGTATGTTAATGACAGAAAATATGTTGGGCATTTCCTTTTATGACTTCATTCAACGATTTCAACATGAGATACCCGTCCGTTCTTTACTCATTGGTTTAGGAAAGGCGCCAGTTTTTGCATTGATTATTGCAAGTATTGGATGTTTTCAAGGCATGCAGGTCAAAAGTAATGCCGAAAGTTTAGGTAGATTAACGACGCGTAGTGTCGTTCTCGCGATTTTTTTCATTATAGTTGCGGATGCTCTTTTTTCAATCATTTTCAGCAGGCTCAATTTATGAAAAAAGAAGAAAACATTATCGAAGTCAAAGACGTGAGCATTAAGCTCGGAAATGAATGGGTGCACAAAGATTTAAGTTTATCGATCAAAAAAGGTGAAATCATCGCAATTGTGGGTGGAAGTGGATCGGGAAAAACCACATTATTACGAGAAATATTGATGTTGCAGCCACCGGATTCGGGATCGATTCGCGTTTTTAATGAGGAAGTCACTACTGCAAATTATCAAACGTTATTGTCAGTGCAAAAACGTTTAGGGGTATTGTTTCAGCAAAATGCACTGTTTAGTTCTTTAACTTTATTGGAAAACACGAGCTTTCCTTTGAAAGAACATACGCATTTAGATTCCAAAACCATTAAAGAGCTCGCTGCACTTAAAATTTTATTAAGCGGTTTACCCGTAAATGCCATTAGTAAATACCCGTCCGAACTGAGTGGCGGTATGCAAAAACGTGCCGCACTGTCGCGCGCAATTGTGTTAGATCCTGAATTATTGTTTCTTGATGAACCAACGGCAGGTTTGGATCCCGTGAGCGCTGGGGGTTTAGACGAATTAATAGTAAACTTACAGAGTACAATGGGTTTAACGGTCGTGATTGTTACGCATGATTTGGATACTTTGTGGACTGTTACCGATCGAGTGGCTTTTTTAGGAGAAGGAAAAGTACTCTGTGTCGATAAAATGTCGGAGCTAATAAAAAATCCGCATCCATTGATTCAAAAGTTTTTTAAAGGTTCACGTGGGCGAACGGCTGAAAGTATTTATCACTAAGGATCATGCACGTATGTGATCCCAAGGGCTGAAGCTATGGAAACCAATGTCAGATACACAATCGTCGGTGCATTCGTTCTTATATTGTTTGCTGCCATTATTTTAGGGACAATTTGGTTGTCTTCCGGTTTATCGATTGAGACCTATGATATTTACAAAGTTTACATGAAAGAAAGTGTGAGCGGTCTTTCAGCAGATGCGGCCGTAGAATTTAACGGCGTGAATGTGGGGACGGTTAAAAAAATTCAAATTAGTCATACCAATCCAAATCTCGTCGAACTGTTATTGAGAGTACGAAGTAATACGCCTATTTCAGAAGGAACGCGCGCTTCGATGAATATGCGAGGACTGACAGGCGTTACCTTTATTTCTCTCGTAGATAAAACAACAGATAGACAACTTATTAAAGTACTTCCCGGTGAAGAATATCCTATTATTCAAACCACGCCTTCTTTATTAATGCGTTTTGATATTGCGCTCACGAAATTAAATGAAAGTTTACATTCTGTCAGCATATCGGTGCAGAATTTATTAAGTAAAGAAAATATTCAGTTAATGAATGATGTGATGATAAATCTCCGTAAAATTACCGGCGAAATGTCACCGCTTATACAAAATAGTATAAACACGATTGACTTATTTAATCGTCAAACCATACCTTCGACCAATCAAGCGATCAGTAATTTAAATAACATTATGATAAATGTTTTAGAAATCACATCGGAATTAAAAAATAATCCATCGGTATTGATTCGTGGAAAAGAGCCACGTACACCTGGGCCAGGAGAGAGTCAATGATGCTAATGCAAAAATATTTGTTACTCCTACTATTTTGTTTTTTGGGTGCATGTTCAGTGTTATCTCCTGTCAGCACAGAAGAAACGACGAAATATGTGTTAAACGTACACCCGCAGCCCATGCAAAAGAAAAAATTACAAAGAAGAAACACATTAATGGTGACAACACCAGAAGTGAAAACTATATTTAGTACTACAGATATGTTGTATTCAACATCTCGTTTTAAAGTGGCGGCGTTTGCCAAAAATAGTTGGGGTGATCCGCCTGCACAAATGCTACAACCGTTAATTATTCAAGCGATGCAAAATACGCATTATTTTACGGCGGTGGTTTCACAATCGACATTAGGGGATTATGATTTTATTTTAAGTTCTGAGATTATGGATTTTAAACAAATATTTTTTAATCGCCAAAGCATTTTCCATTTAGATTTGCGTGCACAAATTATTAATGGTGTAACTGATAAAGTTGTTGCATCAAAAGAATTCTCGATTGATCAACCTGCACCAATGAATTCACCCTTAGGTGGTGTCATTGCCGCGAATTGTGCAACTGAAAAATTGTTAGAACAGATAGCCGCGTGGTATTTACAGCAACATACTTATCCTTCGCAGTGGAAAAGTTCTGATGTTCATCCCATGCAGAAATATCCGAATACTCTTCAATAATCCACAATCAAAAAACTCGTCGTCCCGCGGCTTGTCCGCGGGATCCAGTGACAACATCATTGTATTTCTGGATCCCGCGGACAAGCCGCGGGACGACGGATTTTCAATGACTCACGGATTAAATGTTCTGTTAGGCGGATGTGAAGTAATAATTTCTTGATGATTACCTAACGTATCTACGGAATAACTCACCACATTTTTCACCGTTGAAATACGATTTTTGTTAAATTGATAAGTTTTATTAATAAGTTCATCGATGCTTTCATCTTTAATTCGAATGTTTTCCTTCTCATCTTCTTCTTTACCTGACATCGCAATGATGATAAAGACGCCTTAAAAAGCCATGGGAAGTCCTTCTCTAGAAATCATTTAATAATGGTGAGTATAGCAATTTTGAAACAATTTCACCTCCCTCCCGTTCTTATGGGCTAATCGATTGATTTTGAAAGCCTAAATTTATGAAAAAAATATGAACAAAATGCCAATAATTTGGTTTATAATATATCAAAATGGGTGAAATATTAGAAAATTTGGCTTTTAAGACAATAAAGAAACGAGGAAAACCACTATGTTAAGTAAATTTTTTAGGAATAAAAAAAAAGAAGAAAAACCTATAGATGTGACAGAAATCTGTCGAGATACTTATGATACTCCGACAAGAGAAGAAATGACACTTGGGGGAAAGGGCGCGTCATCTGGCGCAGCAAAAGACTGGAGGTCAAGCTTAAATGATTGGAAAAGAGCGGTTAGTCCTGGCAATGGCGGTCAGGAAGTTTTCTTTTTTTCGGATGAGGCTAAGTCGGGCCAAGTCACTTTGAATCAAATATTAAAAGAAATTTATCAGAAAGAAACAGATGAAGAAAAGGAGCGTGATATCGTTTATGACGGGAAACATTATACTTTTAAAAATGTTGAAAGTTTGAAAAAATTTTTTAAAGAATATTTATTTTCGAAAGTTAAAGACGAGAAAGAAAAAGATTTATTAGCTGATGATGCACTATTACATTTACATCAAGGAGGATTGCCTAATACGTTAAATACCCTCATATTCGAAAGTTTTAGTCAAACACTCAATACGAAAACTGTACATAAACCAACTAGTTGGAAAGATACATACACGCCTTTAGATAACGGTGTTGTAATAACAGTTGAACATGATTACTCAGGGTTAATAGTGAACTCATGGTTGAAGTCGAAGCTAAAAGAAACACCTGATGAAGATCGTGTTTTGATGAGTCTTCGATGTGATTCAACAATGTATGTAGACAAAGATGAAAGTGGTAATTTATTAGTAAAGCATGAAATTTTACAAGCATCTTACACTATTAAAGATGAAAGCATAAAAGATTTTATATTTGGTTTAGGTTTTGTAGTGGATTACCCTGACAAAAAAGAAATGTTTGAAACGTTATTTAATGAAATTAATAAATTGAGTGAAGATAAAGATAACAATTTAAGAAATGAATTAGGAGACATTGTAGAAAATTTTCGATTTGTTGATTTGCATAATGATGAAGATCTCCGATATTTCCAAAATATGTTAGGCACCAAGATTTATGAATTTGTTGCCAAAATAAACGATATAAATTCAAAGAAATTAACAGGTACTCGAAGAGAAGAAGTCAACATTGATAAAATAAACCAAGCTTATAATATATCGATGAACTTGGATCAATTTATTTCCGATAAAATAGATAAAATAAAACCTAAAGAAGGTATGGGGCATAGAAAATAATTTTTAAAAATTATTATTTTTATTTGTTTTAACGCTAAAAAATCGAGGAAATATATTATGTTACCCAGAAAAGAAACAACAAAAGAACAAGGTATTACTGAACCTAAAGAAGATTGGAAAAAAACTATTGATGTAACGAAAGAATGTCAAGCTTTATATAATCTTCCCGAGCGAAAAAATGTTTCAATTGGCGGAAAAAAATCTCCTGGCGCAGCCTTAAATGAAGGTAAAAAAGATTATAATCAATCTCTGAAAGATTGGGCACGTGCTGCACCAATTGTACCGGGTAAAGATAATAAAAAAGAAAGCGGAGCTCAAACCATTTATTTATATGTTAAGGACGAAAAAATAGCATTATCAAAGTTATTAGAACAAATTTATAAAAATGATGAAGATAAAAAGCGATACGATCTTGTATTGAATATTGAATCTCACGTGACTTTTAATAGTATCGAAGGTTTAAAACACTTTTATGCAGATTATCTTTTTTCTAAAGTCGCAGACGAAAAGAAAAAAGAGGCGTTAGCAGACCATGCAATTTTACACTTGCATCAATCAGGTTTACCTTGGGCGCTCAGTTTTCTCATACTTCAAAACTCTCTTCAGACCAGCGATAAATATTTAATGCATCCTTCCGTTTGGCATGAAACCTTTCGCCCCGAAGAAAATGGCGTCTCGATAATGGCAGAACATCAGTTCACCAAAATGATTTTAAATAATGATCCTGAAGAACCGTTAATTTTGGAAAATGGTGGTATACGTTCACAATGTGAAGCGAGTATTTTTCTTTATGAGAGTCAATATAAAATTAAAGATCCTCAAATTATGGTGAGTCAGAAAGTGAATAAAGCCACATTTTCCCTGCACGATGAAAACGTTAAGGATTTTATTTTTGGAATTGGATTTGTAAAAAATTACCAAGAAAAACAAAATTTATTTAATAAAATATATGAAAAAATAAATGAAGTATCAAAGGATCAGAAAAAATTTGATGAGTTAACGCCCAAAAAAAAGGAAAAACAGCAAACGAAGGGACATATTGCATCAAAAGAAAAAGTAAAGGCTTTATCCGAAGCGGTAGAAAAATTTAAACTGATTGATTTAACGAATCTCGAAGAACTGACTATATTTCAGGAATATCTTCAAAAAAAAATGTTTGGAATTAATCGCACGCCTGAGACGAGCCCAAGTTATCTTGCTGACGCGCTTGCACGTGTTTCAAATTTAGGATTGATGAAAAAAGTGAAACCTCGAACAGTAGATATTTTGCAAGAGTTATCAGAATTTGTTGCTAACCATCAGAAAAAATTGAAATTCACGTCGGAACGCTAATGCTTGTCAGGCTTTGTCATCCTGAACGAAGTGAAGGATCAGTTTACAATCCACATGATGGTGGAGAATTAAACCGATCCTTCACTTCGTTCAGGATGACCTCACATGCAACAAAGCCCATCCAAGGGGCGGTTATTTTTGACAAACCCCCTGCGGCATAAACGCCCCAAGCCGTAAAATTCTCGCATCTTTGCTTGGAAAAGCGGAAACGTTGGTATCGCCAAAATAATAAATGCGACTAAAATCGCGGCCTTCTGCAAAGATTTTTCTATCTGCGCCGACATTTGCTTCTGAAAATCCAAGTGCTCGAACATAAGCATCGTGAGCGACTAATCTTCCTCCTTGAAAACATGCATGATCTGCAATATCGACATTTACAATATTCGTGACGCCTGCAATACCGACAAAAGCGGTATTTCTTTCAATAACAGAAATTTCATGACTACGCGCGCAATTGACCAATACGCGACTATTGTTGCATGCGGTGACCGCTCTTAATTTCACGAGTCCTGCAACGGTCGTCAGACCATCGCCATAGGCATAAATGGATAATGCTTTGGAATTAGCGCCGATGATTTGCACGCAGCCATTTCCGTTATGAATAATGTTTTGAATACCGATATTACCGTATAAATTTACATTCCCGGCGCCAATGACTTTCAAATAAACCGAGGGAGATTCAACGCCCATGAGAGTAATGGTCCCATCTCCCATATTATTCACTTCTCGTAAATTCATATGGCCTGATAAATAAGTAGAACCTAATGCATGACTATTCACGGTCAGTTTGCTGGATTCAATATCGCGTCCTACAATTAAACCATTTCCTGAATGCGTTAAATTCGATAAATTTTTGACGCCAATGCGTACGATAATTTTCGGTAAACTACCTTCTGCGGCTTGGCGAACAATGATTCGATCAGGATATTTATTAACGATAACTTGATTGGCTTCAGATTTAGGGCCATAAATGATGATGCAATTTTCTTTTTGGCCGCCCAATATTTCGACTTTAAAATTTCCTGCAATTTCAATTTGACGAAAAGCGGATACTGGAATGGTTCTCACTTCATGGATTACGCGTTGTTCATCTGCATTCCATTCACCGGTTAAAAACCAATGATCTGCATTTTTCATCCAAATTTTGGGGTCGGTATTGATTTGGCTCGCCCACGTTTCGCGGAGATTGCTGTAATTACCCGGTAATTTGTCGGTAGGAGTTATCGAGCTGCAGCTTACGAGTAGAATAATAGTTAAGAGAAAAATGCTAAACTTAAGTAATTGTTTCATAGTGTCCCCTAAGTTCATGTCATTCCCGCGCAGGCGGGAATCCATTCTGAATGGATCTCCGCCTGCGCGGAGATGACATTTCTACTATTAATAAGCGTTATTTCAGTTGTCATTATAAGTTCGGCTTGTATTCATATGCTATCACACCATCCCTTTCGACAAAATATACAAATGCCCCTCCACCAACTGATGCTGCTGCATCCGGGTATGGCAAGTTTGATAATGCAGCGTTTTAAAATGTGTTTGATCAATTAATTGCTCCAGATATTTTTTATGATGGCTAAAACGCCCCGATTGATTCATCGTAAAGTCATCACGCTCACTTACTTCCGTGTTAAAAATAAATAACCCATTCGGCGTTAATTTTTTGTGGGCAAGATAAAATAATTCTGCTAAATCTCCCGTATAAACTAAAACATCTCCCGCAATAATGAGATCGAATACTTCTTTAGTATTTTCCAAAAATGATTTGACATCATCGGTAATCAATTCGTCATAAATATTTTTTTCTCGCGCAAAATGAAGCATTTTTCCGGATAAATCAACACCCACCAATTTTTTGGCGTATGATTTAAAAGGAATACCGCATAAACCCGTTCCACAGCCAAGATCTAGAATCGTGATATTTTTGGATAAAAAAGGTGAAATGGCTTTTATAAAAATATCAGGAATTTGATATTCCAATGCATTTAATAAATGCGGTTCGTAATGATCAGCATAACTATCAAATAATGATTGAATGTAATCGCGAGGAGCCGCGCGCAAACTTTTATTTTGTGAGAGTGATTCGACAATATAGGCAATCGATGCATTTTGTGGATCTAAACGTAATGCTTCTTTAAAATGATTGAGTGCATAGGGCAAGTGATTTTTTGCGAGAAATGCGACGGCAATATTATTATGTGTTGCAAAATCATTGGGATTTAATAGCAAAAATTGTTGATAGTATTGAATGGCCGCATCGACATTACTATCTTGCATGGATACGACACCTAAATTAAAAATAATTTGTGTATCATCCGGACGTAAATCAAGCGCTTTTTTATAATGATTTTTTGCTTCTTTTATTTCACCTTTTTTTAAATAACACGTTGCCAAATTAGTTTGCGTTTCAAAGTGATGCGCATGTGCATTTTCAATGGCTAAAAATTCTTTTGTTGCCTCCGTTATTTTTTCTTCTCGCATGAGAATGCAAGCAAGTTGAAATCTTGCAGCGAAATGATCGGGATGCAATGCTAATATTTTTTGAAAAGTGTCTCTTCCTTTACTCAGAGACTGCATTTTAATGTAAGTCAAACCTAAATTATAATAGGCATCCATATAATCAGGTTTTTTGCTGATTGCTTTTTCATAACAGGAAATAGCGCGTTCATAATTTTCTAATGCAAAATAAATATTAGCGAGATTATTTAAAGAAGGAAGATGTTCCGGAAATTGTGAAACTGTTTTTTCCAGTAAATTTTGCGCTTTATCTAATAACCCTTGAAATTTATAAACATTCGCGAGATGTGATTGGATGCTTGGATCATGTTGATTTTGCATCATCGCTTTTTCTAGAAAATCGATTGCTTTTTCGAAATTTTCTTCTTGAGTATGTAAAATGCCGAGCGCATGTAAGAGCTCTGCATTACGAGGCTTGGATTTTAAAAGGTCAAGATATGCTGCTTTGGCGCTCTTTAAATCACCCATTCGATGTAATTCTCGAGCAGTATTAAAATCAATCACATATTTTGCCATTCTTTTTATCCCGATTGCTTTCATCACTGTCATTATAATGCTAGGAGAGTATAATCTGAAGCATCTACTGTCGTCACCCACGTTTTAAAGACAAAGGTTTAAGTACATCCATGAATCAAGCAATTCCTGCAACCAAGGTTGCAGCAAAAATTCATATTCCAGGCTCCATTGCAATGACATATCGTGCTATTTTTCTTGGTGCATTGGCTGACGGTGTAACAGAATTACGTAATGTTTTTATTTCTCATGACATATTAGGACTCATTAATGCATTGCGCGAAATGGGTTTAATGATTCAACTCGATCAAGAAACTCGTACCTGTATTATCGGGGGAGCTGGAGGCAAATTACCACGTGAAAATGGCAAACTTTTTTTTGATAATGGAAAAAAAGAAGCAATTTTAATGTTAACGATTTGTGCTAATTCCGCGGGTATTTTTGATTTTGACTCGAGTGAATCTTTAAAATCTCCGATTTTTACCTACAATATTGCGTTAACGCGTTTAGGAGCCAAAGTTTCTGCTAATCAAATCGAAGGACAAGATGGGTTGAAAGGCGGTGAAGTTGAGCTGCTTCATGATGATTCCGCCATTTATATTTCGGCGCTTTTGATGATAGCCCCTTTTGCAAAAAAACCGATACTGATTAAAACCGATGATTCTATCAGCCAACCATTAATTGAAATGACCTGTGAAATGATGGCTGATTTCAATGTATTAGTGCGTCGTATGCATAGAGGACGTTATTCGGTGCCGGTGCCGCAACGTTATCTTGCGCGTGATTATGTGATTGAACCGGATTTATCGATCGCAATAAATTTTTTAGCAAGCGCTGCAGTCATGGGTACGAGTATTACGATTCAACCCGTTAGTCGTAATACGTCGAAGCAAAGCGAAATTGAATTTCTACAAGTGTTAGAAAAAATGGGATGTTTAATTATCGAAAATGAATTCGGACTCACTTTGCAAGGACCGGATGAATTAAAAGGGGTAAACGTGGATACACGTCATTTTCCTGATGCATTTATGACGATGGCAGCCATCGCTTCTTTTGCAACAACACCAACAACAATTACCAATATTAGAAAAATGCACACCAAAGATGGCGAAAGATTATCGTTAATGCATAAAGAATTAGAAAAATTACAAGCGAAAGTTGAAGAGGGAAAAGATTGGCTGAAAATTTATCCAAGCAACTTGCAACCCGCGGTTTTAGATGCGCATGATGATCCTCACATGGCAATGGCCTTAAGCATTATTCAATTAAAATTGCCAGGCATCGAAATTAAGGGAGTCGAAGTAGCTGAAAAAATATGTCCGGGATTTTTGTCGTTGTGGAATAAATTGAAAAACTAAATTCGCCCCCTTTATCAAACATAGGTTTCTACACAACCGTCGTCCCGCGATTTATTCGCGGGATCCAGAGCAACATCGTGGGGCTTTCTGGATCCCGCGAATAAATCGCGGGACGACGTTAATGAGGAAAGCATGCTGACGTGATACGGATTTTTAATCTCACTCTTTCTTTTTTCTTTTTTTGCGCCTGTTATATTTTTTAGGTTTTTCCACTTCTTTTAAAAGTTTTTCGCGTTCTTCGTGTGAGCTTTCAATAAAGCGCGTCCACCATGTGGCAAGCTCTTTTACATCAACTTCTTTTTCTGCGCGAATGAGAAGTAAATCAAATCCTGCCCGAAAACGGGGATGTTGCAATAATCGAAAAGGTTGATTGCCGCGTCGTTGTGATAAACGATATTGTAATAAGCAAATATCACGAATGGTAATTTGCATGACGCGCGGAATCGCCAAGACTTCCGTTTGTTTTTTTACGTGGTACTGTAATGCTTTTTCGTATGCGGCATAAATTGGTAAACCATTTTTAGTGGATTCTTCTAATTCTTTTTGAACGGGATGCCATAAAAATACTGCAAATAAAAAAGCGGGAGAAATATTTTTATTTTCTCTAATACGCAGATCGGTATTCGTGAGGGCACTTTGTAATAAATCTAATGTGGCAGGTTCTTCGAGAAATTTACCTGTTTCCGGAAATAATTGTGAAAAAAGTTTATATTTTTGTAATAAATGAAACGTAGGTAAGCTCGCGCCTTCTTGAAAAAATTTTAAAACTTCTTGAAAAAGTCTTCCAGGAGAAACATGTCCTAATAAATAACTTAAGCGATTCAGGGGTTCTTCCGTTTCTTCGGTGATACTTATATTTAATTTTGCAAGAAAACGAATCGCTCGAAGTAAACGCACAGGATCTTCATGAAAACGTTGCATCGGATCGCCAATCATATGCAATACTTTATCTTTAATATCCTGAATACCGCCGGTGTAATCCACTATCGAAAAATCAGCAATATTATAATATAAAGCATTAATACGAAAATCACGGCGCCACGCATCATCTTCAATGGTGCCATAAACATTATCTCGAATAATCATGCCTTGATGCATTTTGCCGTGTTGTTCTTTTGCATTTTCATGATGGGTACGGAATGTCGCCACTTCAATAATTTCAGGACCAAATAATATATGTGCTAAACGGAATCTTTTGCCAATCAAGCGGCAATTTTTAAAAAGTTTTCGCACTTCTTCAGGACGTGCATCCGTTGCAATATCAAAGTCTTTGGGTTTCACGCCTAATAATAAATCTCTGACGCATCCACCGACTAAATAAGCGCTAAAACCTGCTTCATGCAATCGGTATAACACTTTTAATGCATTACGATTGATAGCACTGCGAGATATCTGGTGCTCCGCGCGTGGAATCAGTAGGGGGATGTTTTTTTTGTATAAAGGTTTTTCTTTTGCGAAACGTTGCAATAACCCTTTGATCAACTTAATAATTTTATGTTCCTCTTTTACTCAATATTCTTTGTTTTCGTATCATAACCGGCTTTTTTGTTAAAATCTATGAGTCTTCGTAAAATCTCTTCTATTTATTCTACGCACGTAATGCGGAGAATAAGCTGGTGTTTGCGGAGAATGTGAGATATAATCTCCTTATAATATGCGGAGATTATATGTATATTTATGAGCAGAAAAATTGGCCTCAATTTACTTGGGATGGGGAAAGATTAGGGGAATTATTGGCGGAAGTCCGGTATTTACAAGGCCATTTAATAGGAAGAATGACAGCATTGGGTTTTTCTTTACGTCAAGATGCATCATTGCAAACTCTCACACAAGATGTCATAAAAACCTCAGAAATTGAAAATGAAAAATTAAATCGAGATCAAGTCCGCTCTTCAATTGCTAGAAAGTTAGGTATTGATATAAATGGTGCTTTCCACAAAGATCGCAATGTGGAAGGTATTGTAAATGTTATGTTAGATGCTACTCGAAATTATCTTGATCCTCTTACAAAGGAAAGACTTTTTTATTGGCATGAAGCATTGTTTTCTAGTAAAAGTGATTTAAACAAAATTATTGTAGGTGAATGGCGAACAAAAGAAAGTGGACCAATGCAAATTATTTCAGGGGCATATGGTCGAGAAAAAATTCATTATGAGGCGCCAGATTATAGTTGTCTTAAAAAAGAAATGTTTATTTTTTTAAAATGGTTTGAAAAAAAACAAGATATTGATCCTGTTCTAAAGGCAGCCTTAGCGCATTTTTGGTTTGTGACAATACATCCATTTGATGATGGGAATGGACGAATTGCTAGAGCGATTACCGATCTGCAATTATCTCGTTCAGAAAAAAGTGCGCAGCGTTTTTATAGTATGTCATCACAAATTCAAAAAGAACGTAAAGATTATTATGACATACTAGAAAAATCCCAAAAAGGCACTTTAGATATTACTGTTTGGATGGAATGGTTTTTGTCTTGTTTAAAAAGGTCCATTAAAAATTCAGAGGAACTTCTCGAAGTAGTGCTCATTAAAGCTCAGTTTTGGGAAAAGAATTCAATGAAATTGCTTAACGATCGTCAACGATTGATGCTCAATCATTTGTTAGATAATTTTGAAGGTAAACTGACATCCTCTAGATGGGCAAAAATGGCTAAATGTTCACAAGATACGGCTGGCCGCGACATTAATGATCTTATAGATAAGGATATACTCATTAAGGATATCGCGGGTGGGCGAAATACGAATTATCGTATTAAATAACGTGATTCTCAACCTTTACCGTTAGCTGACTTATTTGCTCGTTTGGCGAACTTACTATGTAATTCTTCTAGCGCGCGACTTCCTGTTTTTTGAAAAAGAAACGGAAAAATCGCATGAATCATGCAAGCAATGCCACCAATGGCCATTTTTAAACCAAAACATAGGGCATGCTTTAGATGTTGAAAATAGGTTTCGCCAATGCTTTCCGGGTGCTCTGTAAATATCCTCATACCAACCTCTTAAAAAAAATCATTATCCATCATTTCTCTTTCGATGAAAACATTTTCGAAAACCGGACTATTTTTGTTACTATGAGGGTTTTGGATAAAGAACGAAATGAGAGAAGCCCCTGTTTTACCGAATTATGTTGAATTAGCTCGTGTTTTTGAAAAAATAATGCCAAATAGCAATGTTGCACAAATACATGGATTATTATGTGGAGCGATATGTGCAAAGGGAGGCGCTGATATCGAAATGGCAAAACTTTTCCCGCTTGCAAAAAAAAGCAAAAAAGCGCTCACGCTTTTAGATCAAATGTATGAATCGAGTTATCATGAATTAAGTGAATTCTCGTTTCAATTTAGTTTAATACTGCCAACGGATAGCGTCGATATTAATACGCGCGCTGAAAGTTTAGGATTGTGGTGTCAAGGATTTTTAACTGGTTTAGGTCAAGTGCCTGCAACCGAAGTATCAGAGGAAGTGAACGAAGCGCTCGAAGATATGATGGAAATTTCGAAAATTAATTTTGGTGATATTGCAACGAATGATGAAGATGAAACCGCATATTTTGAATTAGTAGAATATGTCAGATTAAGTATTCTGATGATTTTTCACGAATTGAAAAAAGATACGCAAGTGACTACTCACAATGATACCCCATCAATTCATTAGGAGATGAAATGATTACACAGGCAGAGTTTTCTGAAAGACGTCAGCAATTGATGAAAGTCATTGGTGCTGAAGGTATTGTGATTTTACCTGCAGCGCTACATTATTCACGTAATGGTGATACGGAATTTGCCTACAGGCCGCAAAGTGATTTTTATTACTTAAGTGGATTCGAAGAACCTGAAGCCGTTATCGTTTTATTACCAGAATATAAAGAAGGGGAATTCATATTATTTAACCGAGTGCGACATCGCCTCGATGAAATTTGGACGGGATATCGCGCGGGCCAAGAAGGTGCTGTCAAAAAATTTGGTGCAAATCTCGCTTTTCCGATTCATGAGTTTGAAAAAAAACTACCGGAATTATTAGAAGGACGTGAAGAAATTCACTATACACTAGGTGTGAATCCTCATTTTGATAAAATCATTTTAAAAGCGGTTAATAAAATTCGTGGAAAAATTCGTAGCGGATTGCAACCACCTTTTGCTTTTGTCGATGTGTCACACACGATTCATGAAATGCGATTAATTAAAAGTCCTAACGAAGTTGATTTAATGCGAAAATCAGCAGAAATTGGTGCGAATGCACATATTCGAGCAATGCAAAAATGCAAACCACTGATGTACGAATATGAACTGGAAGCTGAAATTATTTATGAATTTATGAAGCATGGTGCTCGATTTCCTGCGTACAATTCCATCGTGGGAGGTGGTGAAAATAGCTGTATTTTACATTACAACGACAATAACCAACAAATTCAAGATGGAGACATTGTCTTAATTGATGCAGGATGTGAATATCAATATTATGCGTCGGATATTACACGCACGTTTCCTGTCGATGGAAAGTTTTCAGGTGAGCAACGTGCGATTTATGAAATAGTACTCGAAGCACAATTAGCAGGAATTAAAACGATAATTCCTGGAAGCGCTTGGGATTCTACGCAAAAAGCTATCGTCGAAGTTATTACACAGGGTTTGAAAGATATTGGATTATTAAAAGGGTCTCTCGATGAGCTTATCGAAAAAGAATCGTTTTTTGATTTTTATATGCATAAATCCGGTCATTGGTTAGGTCTCGATGTGCATGATGTTGGGCGTTACAAAGCAGATGGCAAATGGCGAATATTACAACCTGGCATGGTATTAACGGTAGAACCCGGTATTTATATTTCAAAAGATATTCCGGGAGTCGATCCAAAATGGCATAACATTGGCGTTAGAATTGAAGACGATGTATTTGTATCAGAAAAAAATCACGAAATTTTAAGCGAAAAAGCGCCAAAAAAAATCGATGATATCGAAGCGATGATGAATACATGAAGTACGATATTGTTATTGTTGGCGGCGGCATGGTGGGCGCAACATTGGCTGTCGCTTTACAATCCAATGTTCGTGTTTTATTAATCGATGCAACGCTTGAAACTAAAGAAGACCATCGATTAATTGCATTAAGTCACCCGAGTATTTGTCTTTTAAAAAATTTGCAATTGTGGTCCGCGCTCGAATCACATGCGACGCCGATTCATGAAATACATGTATCAAAACGCGGAAATTTTGGGATTACACGGATTTCTAAGGATTTGTTGAATATCGATGCGCTAGGTTACGTGGTTCCTGCAAAATATATTAATGCCGCGCTACATGATTTGTTAAACATTGATATTGTTCGTCCAGGTGTTTTAAAAAAATTTCATCAAACTTCAGATGAAGTTAATTTAACAGTTGAAACGAATGAAGGATCAAAAACATTTACTGCGAATTATATGATTGGTGCGGATGGAAGTAGTTCTTTTGTGCGAGAATATTTAAATATTCCCACTGAAAAAATAGATTATGAGCAAAGCGCAATTGTTACAACAACTTTATTGCAGCGTTCTCATGGATCTATTGCTTACGAACGTTTTCTCGAAGATGGTGCGATTGCCATGTTGCCTCTGAAAGACAATGTAGTTGCGACTATTTGGACTGCGCCAAAATCTTTGGTTGATGAACTATTGCAATTAGACGATGAATCTTTTTTACAAAAATTACAAAAAACTTTTGGATATCGATTAGGGCGTTTAAAACAAATCGGGAAAAGATATTCCTATCCGCTGCATTATATTAAGGCTTCCGAAAATCAAAAAGATCGCATTATTTTAATGGGAAATGCATTGCATACGATGCAACCGATTGCAGCGCAAGGATTAAATATCGCATTGCATGAAATTACTTTGTTAATGGATTATTTTTCGAAAGAAACGAAAGATAAAGTTGATTTTTCTAAAAATAAAATACCTACTCATTTGTCGCATCATTTATCTTCTATTTTTTCAACGGATTTTTTCTTGTGGAATATGGCAAGACAAACTTCGATGGTAGCATTGGACCTCTTTCCCTCTCTCAAAAAATATTTTTTGAAGCGAGTATTGTATGAATAAAAAAATGATTTTTTCTTGGTGTTTATATGATTGGGCGTCATCGGGATTTCCGATTATTATCACGACGTTTATTTTTGCGACTTATTTCACTTCAAAAATTGCGATAAATGAAATTGAAGGCACTTATCAATGGGCAATGGCAACTGCAATTAGCGGTATTATTATCGCAATGTTAAGTCCAATATTTGGTGCAATCGCAGATTATAGCGGTCACCATAAACGATGGCTTTTATTTTTTACGGTGGTTTGCATCATTGGGTCTTCCCTATTATGGTTTGCCTATCCTAATCCAAATTATGTGTTTTACACGCTTTTTGTTGTGGTGTTGGGGACGGTAAGTTTTGAAATTGCATTAGTTTTTTATAATAGTTTTTTACCGCATATTGTATCGAAAGATTATCTCGGCCGAATTTCAGGGTGGGGTTGGGGGTTCGGATATTTTGGTGGCATTGTTATTTTAAGTATTGCACTTTTCGGTTTTGTGAAATCTGCACCATTGTGGTTAGATCAACATACGCTTCAACAAGTTCGCATTTGCGGCCCACTGGTGGGAGTTTGGTTCGCTTGTTTTTGTATACCATTATTTTATTTTTTAAAAGAAACCCCACGAACACAGCATTCTCTCGTGACATCGATACGATTGGGGTGTAAGGATTTATATGAAACCATTCGTACGCTTCCGCAATCTAAAAATCTTTTTATTTATTTAATAGCACATCTTATTTATATCGATGGGTTAAATACATTATTTGCTTTTGGTGGAATTTATGCAGCGGGCACTTTTAAAATGGGTTTATCTGAAGTCATTTTATTTGGTATCGCCATGAATATTGCAGCGGGAATTGGCGCAATTTTATTTGCATGGGTGGATGACTTTGTGGGTTCAAAGCCGACCATTTTAATCTCGCTAGTTTTTCTCATTATTTTTGGTGCAGCAATATTATTGGTGACTCAAGCAAAATGGTTTTGGATATGCGGTCTGGCGTTAAGTTTATTTTTCGGGCCCGTGCAAGCCGCCAGCCGATCGTTAATGGCACGCCTCGCGGACCCTAAAAAATCCACTGAATTATTTGGATTGTACGCTTTTTCAGGCCGAATCACGGCTTTTATCGGCCCATGGCTTCTCGGTTTAATCACATTGCATTTTCACTCCCAGCGCGCAGGCATGGCCACCATCCTCGTGTTTTTCCTCATCGGCGGGGTGTTGATGTGTTGGGTGCGGGAGGAGAGAAAAGATATTTATTAATTCCAAAATGAATCAGATTGCCAATTGGTTTGAAATCCCATTAAATGGAAAGGTACACTATCATTATATTTTTCAAATAACTGATACAATCGTTCTTTCCATTTTGAATCAGGTGAAATAGTTTCATTAAACTTATTTATTACGAATGCCTGCATATGAAATGAATGTGGCTTGGAATTTACATTTCCAAAAGCATTTAAATGTCTTGGTGTATATACAAACCATCTATTCCACAATCTGGAATGATGAGCGCAAAGATTTCTTGTATATCTTAATGGCTCTAAACAGGATTCAATGACTCTAGGATGATAACCAAATATTTTAGAAATTAACCTTTTATCGTTTAATTCAGCTAGATTTCTAAATAAACTTGTGCATTTACCAAATGACAAGCATTCCATAATCATCCAGCTTGGAGGGAATTCTGGATCATTATAGTTTTTATAATAATGACTAATAAATTCTTCTTTTTTATTACTGCAAATTTCATTGATTTCTTTAAAAAAATATCGATGTGGGCTATTTTTTTTATAAACTTCTTTTTCAGTGTTCCACTGCTTTGAAAAGGGTTTTTTAGATAAATACCAAAGATTTCCGTATTTATGAGACATACTATTGGATAAAGAGGTTCGTAATGCAATTTCAATGCGCTCCAGCGCATCAGATACATGCAAGCGCAATTCTTTATCAAAAACGTATATTTCCCAAATTTGTTCAAAGGTTGAATTTTTCTTAAATTGATGAGAATTATCATGAGCGATTAAAAAAGGCTTAAAATAGGCAGATAATCTATAATAACCAACGGTAGCTAAATTCTGTTCCGCTTTTTTAAGATCATTTATAATTAAACCACGACTAATTAAAAGTTCACTTTGTTCATTGATTAGTAATGACTTTTTTGAAAATTTTTTCTTCTTTATTTCCATAAAAATAACCCGCCTTGGTGCGCATCGTTGAGAGGCGTGGCGGGTTTGGATAATGTTATTATAGTCCAAGTCACGCCACTAAAACAATACGATTTTAAACTTTATAATATAAATTTTTATTGGATAAGATATTTGAATTTAGTCATGTTACTTTATATCTTCTTTCAAGGCATATTTACTACTATGGATGTTTCTGAAATTTGTGAGTTTATTTTTTGAGATTTTACTGTTTTATTAAAAGAATAAGTGACATATGCTTCACGAAGTTCGCTGATAAGTTCTTTTAAGGGTAGTAATTCATAAACATCTTGTTTTGAGATGATTAATGTTTTCATCAATGCGAAATTCCTTGTTTTCAATAATAATCCGATCTTCTTTTAAGTGGGATAAGGGACAGCTGAAAATTAAAATCAATTCTTCTGTTGCGCTGTTATTTATTAATTGGTGAATAACATTCGCTGGGATGACAAAAGAATTTTTTGCGGTGACATATTTGCAAACCATTTTAAATTCAGTATGCATATGATTGACAGGAAGTAGCCGAATAACGCCGCTACCGCTGATGATGTGGTATTCTTCGTCACCTTCTTCGTGATAATGCGGGGTGACGGAGGATCCGGGAGGAAGAGAAGTGATGTAGGTTCCTTTGTCTTGAGATTCTGATAATGTTGCTATTTTTATTCCGACTTTTTCGTCTTTTTTCGCGAAAGAAAGTTCGTTTTCCCAATCGACGATTGAAATAGCCATCGTTTTTCCTCAAGAATAAAGATGCAAGGATAATATAGAAAATTAGTTTATTCTTCTAGAGTATTATTGTTGTGAGCTCTTAATTTATTTATTTTTACGTTTTGTTTTTCATGCAAGTAAGAAATTTTTAGTGGCAAGCATATGTATTTTAACGATTTTTTCATATTTATCGGATATATCTTCTTATCTGCGCTCATTAACATTGTAAATTATCCTTGACAGGAAGTTTTATCCGGATAAAATTCCTTATATGGAAATAAAAAATCGATTACTTCAAATTTCTCTCCCAAAAGGCAAATCAGCCTTTTTGTGGGGACCTCGCAAAGTGGGGAAAAGCTATTGGCTAAGGCATCATATGTCAAATGCCATTACTATCGATTTTCTCAAAACGGATGTGTTCGCAGAATATATTTCAAGGCCTTATTTACTTCGTGAACGTTTTAGCCATGTGAAAGATCAATACATTGTGATTGATGAAGTGCAGATGGTTCCTGATATTTTAAATGAGGTACACTGGCTCATCGAAAATAAAAATATTTCTTTTATTTTAACTGGATCCAGTCCACGAAAATTAAAGCGCAGTCATGCAAATTTATTGGGGGGACGCGCTTGGCGTTATACCATGACACCGCTTTGTTATGATGAAATTAATCATTTTGATATTGAAAAAGCGCTTCAATCAGGACTTTTACCCGATCATCTTTTAAGTCCTGATCCACTACAAGAATTGCGCGCTTATATTGCTGATTACTTAAAAGAGGAAATTGCAGCAGAAGCGGTTGTTCAAAATATTCCGGCTTTTTCCGAATTTTTACGCATCGCAGCAATAACAACGGGCGAACTATTAAATTATAACAATGTTGCAAGAGAGACAGGTGTGAGCGCAAAAGTGGTACGAAATTATTTTCAAATTCTCGAAGACACTTTGCTAGGCTATCGTCTGCAAGCATGGCGTAAAAGTCAAAATCGACGCATGATTGAAACAGAAAAATTTTACTTATTTGATGTGGGTATTTCGAATTATTTATCGCAACGAAAACCTGCTTTTCTCACACCTGAATTTGGAAAATCTTTCGAGCATTTTATTTTGATGGAATTAAAAGCTTATCAGGCCTATAAAAATCCTGAATTAATGCTACATTATTGGCGAACAAGTGCGGGAAAAGAGGTGGATTTTATTTTGGGTGATATGGAAGTTGCTGTTGAAATAAAAAGTTCAAAGCAAGTGCATGCGATAGATAGTAAAGGTTTACGTGATCTTGCTGATGCGCATGAAGTAAAAAAATGTTATTTAATTTCGTTTGAGAAAGAGCCAAAAATGATGAATCAAATTCATTGTTTGCCCTGGAATGTATTTTTACAAATGCTATGGGCGGGTGAAATCATTTAACCATTCTCCTTTATCGCGAGGCCGCAAGGCCATGGCGATCTAGCAGCATCTCTGGATTGCTTCGTCGCAATAGATCCGGAAGGGAGGTGTAGGTTCCTTTGTCTTGAGATTCTGATAATGTTGCTATTTTTATTCCGACTTTTTCGTCTTTTTTCGCGAAAGAAAGTTCGTTTTCCCAATCGAC
>JABDCZ010000004.1:0-18409 GCA_013287885.1 Gammaproteobacteria bacterium | reverse complement strand
TAGGTTCCTTTGTCTTGAGATTCTGATAATGTTGCTATTTTTATTCCGACTTTTTCGTCTTTTTTCGCGAAAGAAAGTTCGTTTTCCCAATCGACAATTGAAATAGCCATTATTTTTTCTCAAGAATAAAGATGAATGAATATTATAGAAAATTAGTTTTTTCTTCCAGAATATCTTATTAAAAATTTTTAATTTTTTTATTTACTTTTTCGTTGTTTCTTTTGTTTTGTATGTAGGTAATAGGTTTTTAATACAGCATTGATAAGGGTTTGATAACCTCTTCCTTGGTGCTTAAAAAATTCAAGAACATCATGGTCAATTCTGAGGGTAATGCTTTCTTTCTTTTGTGGAATAGTAACCATTTCTTTCTTTAAAAAAGATTCATCCAATGGCGGAATATCAGAATAATCAATATCTGAATCTGTCATTTTATCCAATCTCTTTAAGTCGCTTGAAATAGATTTTCTTTTCGCGTTCATTAGCTTTCCTCATTGAAATAATGCGGGTTACAAAATCGCGTTCTGTATGTACAATGACAACAACTCGACTTTTTAATTCACCCAACGTTATAAAGCGCTCCTCCCCATAATTTTCTCTATCATCCTTAAATGAAATAACTCTGCTTGTAAAAACAAGCGGTGCGTCTTCAAAGCTTAATCCATGCTTATAATAATTAAGCTCGTTTTTTTTTATTATCCCATTCGAATTTCATATGTGCTATTGTAGTTACATTTAGTAGTGACGTCAACAGCAATTGTCAATTTTTTATGTTGATATATGTCAACATCCTGCCATAATAATAAACTGAGGGAGTGAAACAATGAAATCGAACAAAACATTTCAATTTACGTTGGTTTTAAAAAATATACCTATAAACATGGATAATTTAGAGGATAGTCTTTTTGAAGCAAGTTGTGATGATGCATTAATTAATTTTCGCAATGGCGCAGTTTATTTGAATTTTGATAGAACAGCATCCTCACTTGAAGAAGCGGTTATCTCTGCAATTAAAAATATCCAATCTATTGACGCTGAGGTTGCAAGCGTTGCTCCAGATAACTTAGTGACTGAATCAGAAATTGCAAAGAGACTTCAGATGGCAAGGCAAACAATTTCTTTATGGATAAAAGGAGAACGCCGGAATTCCTTTCCCTATCCTGTCATGAGGCTTACTGAAAAATCACCATTATGGAAATGGAGTGAAGTCACAGAGTGGCTTTATATCAATAAAATAATTGATGATAAACAAATTGTTGAAGATGCACTATTTTTTTCTAATATTAATGCAGCCCTTGAAGAGCGCGATAGCAAAACAAGAAAAATGCGACATAGTTTATTGGAAAGAATTTCATTTCATGGTTAATTAAATTTATCAACATAAAATTAAAAAAGGGACTATATGCAACATAAAATTATAACTGGCAATGATGCGATGTTAGCGGTGCAAAATTTACTAGAGGAAGAGAAAGATAGATCGGCTAAAATTGCAATGCTCAATATGGAAGAAGTGAATTTATATTTGGATACTTTGCGTATCATGCAAGCGGATTTGGAAAGAACGATAAATACTGGATGTGGCCTCATGAGTTCCCGCATTATTCAAAATATTAAATCTATATGGGGTGTAAAATATAATGGATATCGATTTGATTGTGGTACTAATTTTTATCCCGAGCCTGATGCAGATTTTCGTTGGTTAAATCTGGATATTAAACCTAATCCACCTTTTCTAAATTATGAAAAACTTTTCATTGAACTACAACAGCGAAAAAGATATTTAGAAAATTTAGAAAGAATAGAAGAAAAACTTATACAAAAAGGGTCGGTTGCTCGTTTTAACAAAATCATGCACCGTGCTGAACATAATGAAAAAAAAGGAGATATAACGGAAATAGAATTTATTGAAGAATCCATTAAAGATGCGCAAGATCAAGTGGCTTTGCAGGCACTACAGTCATATCATGATTTGTTGAATCAGCAGAGGGAGTTGGCAAAAGAATTTGAAGCATTTAAGTTGCAAGAAGCCCATAAAGCTTCCGTTTTAGAAGATACACTTTCTCAAAATGAAAAGCTGCAACAAGACATGAAAGCATTACAGTCGGAGCTTCAGAATGCATCGCGAGAAAATAAAAGAATAATGGAAGAGAAGGAACAGGTGACTGATGCTGTTAACAAAGCGCAATCTCGAATTGCCGAACAAAACTCAGAATTATTTCGTTTAAAACAATCGACATCTTCACCCTCTATTAAAGGTGCTGATCTTGTTAATTTATTAAATCAGTTTAATTACAAATCGAATTTTTTTTCTAAAGAGCATTCTGATCTTAATAGTTTATATAAAATTTCAGAAGCAAAAGATGAGTCTGTATCCAGTCAACAAATTCGAAATTGTATTAAAGATCAGAACCTCATTAAAATATTTGACGCGCCGTATCGCTTTAATCATTCGGCTGCATTGACGCGACCTGAGCTTTTTGTGAGAGAGCTGGGTTTTAGTATGCGAACTCAAAATTTAACAATGGGTTTAAATCGATAGTCGGGGAACTTTCAAAAAACCCTCACCCCTTACCCCTCTCCCATAAATGGGCGAGGGGAATGTTGAGATTGAAATCCCCCCTCCCGGAGTGTAACGAGGGGAATGTTGAGATTGAAATCCCCTCTCCCGGAGTGTAACGAGGGGAGAGGGGTTGGGGTGAGGGTTTCTAGAAAGTTCTCCCCAGCTCCTCTTACTTCGCTGTTTTATGCGTGCTAAAAACTAAAAATCTAAGTGCAGCTTTAAAGCTGCATTGATTTTCAGCATAATTTCTTTATTAATAAGTCCCATTCTTTTGCCTGTGATTCTAATTTTAGAGATTGTTCTTATTTGGTGACACTGAGCTTTAGAACATTTTGGTAACCCCGAATCGTTAATTTCTAGTAGCACTTCGAAGGGGTATACTTTATTCGTATTTGACGTGATGGGAACGATGGTAACTGTGGACGCTGCTTTGTTATTGGCATTATTGCTAACAATAAGCACCGGGCGTTTTTTTTTAATCTCTGAACCGATTGTTGGATCCAAATTAGCAAAATAAATTTCACCACGTTTCATTTTCTTCTAATCCATCTGAGTTAGTTATTTCAAAAGCATCATCTATTTCCTGATTTGCACTGCGATAACAGGCTTCCAATTGCGCTTGTTGCAAGAGATATAATGCTTCTTTTATCACTTCTGAGCGAGTTTTATAGTGATGCAGGGCTTGATAATGTTCTATAAATTCAAATTGTTGCTGTGGCAAAGAGATTGATAATTTTTGTGTACTCATATCTTCATACCTTTAGTCATACTAATAATAATACTAAAAGTATGAAATTTATGCAAGCGAAGTTTTTAGAGAGCGGGTCTAACTATTTCAATAAACTCACTAAATTACCTCAAGAAACCCATAGACTTGATCCCCTAGACCTACGCAATCTTCTTGTTATAATGAAGCATTCTAAAAAAGGCGGCAGATATGAGCAATATTCAAGCAGTTAGTGATGATACATTTGAAAGTGAAGTGATTGAGTCAAAAGTACCGGTGCTCGTCGATTTTTGGGCGCAATGGTGTAGCCCCTGTAAAGCTATCGCACCGATGTTGGATGAATTAAACGAAAAATACCAAGGAAAGGTAAAAATCGTGAAATTGGATGTGGATCAAAATCCAGCGACACCGCCAAAATTCGGCGTACGTGGTATCCCCACCTTGATTTTATTTATGGATGGTCAGGTGAAAGCGACACAGGTCGGTTTAAGTTCGAAGGCCGATTTAATGAATTTTATCGACACCCATATTTAATCTCATCGAAGTTCAGATTCGGTTTAAAACCCTGCCCTTTAGGGCGGAATGAGCGACGCACCCCGGCCTGAAGGCCGGGGTTTTGGCATGTCGCGGCTTGGAAGGGGCGCACACTTCCTCCCAAGCCTAAATTTACTCCGGCCTAAAGGCCGGAGACTTTATTGTTAAAGGGGCTAGTATTTTTATAAATTTAGTGTTATTTTATGGACCGTAAAGATATCCTCGTTAAAGAGCCTATCGATTAATCCAGTTTCAAAAACCCCGATTTTTGTAAAAAACGCGCTAAGGAAACGTTGCGAAACTCATTAATAACATTGGATCAAAAGACAGTCATTTATATCTATATAACAGGCAATCATCACTATGAATTTAACCGAACTTAAGAAAAAAAGTGCAGCCGAACTAATCCAGCTTTCTGAAGAATATGGTCTTGAGAACATGGCTCGGTCGCGTAAACAAGATATTATTTTCGCCATTTTAAAAGCGCACGCAAAACGCGGCGAAGATATTTATGGCGATGGTGTTTTAGAAATTCTGCAAGACGGCTTTGGGTTTTTACGTTCTGCAGAAGGTTCCTACCTTGCGGGTCCTGATGATATTTATGTTTCTCCTAGTCAAATTCGCCGCTTTAATCTTCGTACTGGCGATACGATTTCCGGCAAAATTCGCCCACCAAAAGAAGGCGAGCGTTATTTTGCTTTATTGAAAGTAGATCATATTAATTTTGATGCACCTGAAAATGCTAAAACGAAAGTATTATTCGAAAATTTAACACCGTTATTTGCGAACGAACGTTTAAAGTTAGAATGTGGCAATGGTAGCACCGAAGATATTACCGCGCGTGTGATTGATTTAGTATCGCCAATTGGTAAAGGTCAACGTGGCTTGATTGTTTCTCCGCCGAAAGCCGGTAAAACCATGATGTTGCAAAATATCGCACATTCGATTGCGCAAAATCATCCAGAATGCCATTTAATGGTGTTATTAATTGATGAACGTCCTGAAGAAGTGACAGAAATGACACGTTCGGTTCGAGGGGAAGTGATTGCCAGTACCTTTGACGAACCTGCGAATCGTCACGTTCAAGTGGCAGAAATGGTGATTGAAAAAGCGAAACGACTGGTCGAACACAAGCGTGATGTGGTGATTTTATTAGATTCTATTACACGACTTGCGCGTGCTTATAACACGGTGGTTCCGGCTTCCGGCAAAGTATTAACCGGTGGTGTGGACGCGAATGCTTTACAACGTCCAAAACGATTCTTTGGTGCTGCGCGTAATATCGAAGAAGGCGGTAGTTTAACTATTATTGCCACCGCATTAGTAGAAACCGGCTCTAAGATGGACGATGTGATATATGAAGAATTTAAGGGTACCGGTAACATGGAAATCCACTTAGACCGTCGTATTGCAGAACGCCGTATTTTCCCCGCAATGAACATTAATCGTTCCGGTACACGTCGCGAAGAATTGATTGTCAATCAAGAAGAAATCCAAAAAATGTGGATTCTCCGCAAATTATTGCATCCGATGGATGATTTGGCTGCGATCGAATTTTTATTAGATCGTTTGAAAGCGACTAAGACAAATGAAGATTTCTTTGATTCCATGAAGCGTTAAGCTCCTGCGTCCCACTTTCAGAAGCAAAGTGGGACTTTTATTTATTTTTGTTAAAAATTCGCTATTTTCTTAATAAATATCATTATTTTTATCATTTTTATCCCCTGATTCCTGTTTAACCAATTGATTATTAATGATTTTAAAACTGTATATTTTTTTGACAAATATGCAGTTAATTGTTAAGATATTGGATCATATCAAAATGAGGGTGCAAAAAATGAACGGCAGAAAAAGTAAAACTGAGAAAGGACACAAAAAGAAAAAAGTAATTTTTCGACCCGAAATGACTGAGGAAGAACTCAAAGATCCAATTTCTCTCGAGGCATTTTTTGAGCCCGTCGTTACGAATTGTGGACATTTTTTTGAAAAAGAGAATCTCCTTACAATGATTGGGAAAATGAAGCGAGGAGAAATATGCAAATGTCCTACCTGTCGAACTGAAATATATAGTTGGGAAAGCGATCCTAAATTTGATCGTCGTTTTGAGAGATTTTTAAAAAAACAACCAGATTTTAATGATGAGCGTTTTTTTAATGCGAGGTCTTTTTTTCATGATTTACCTTTATTAATGGAAAAAAAGTTAAAAGATGAAAGTAAACTAACTACAATAAAAAAAATAAATGAATTACTGGTCAGTTCTAAAAAATATTTGAATCAAGTAGTAGAGGATGTGCCTGGTTATGAAGGATTAACGCCTGTTACGTTGTTAGCAGGACAACCGGGTGCTATTACTTATGCAATTCAAAACAAACTTGTTGATAAAATTGAGCCAGAAGGCTTGAATGCTATTGGTACCAACGGTGAAAATAAAGGTCTTTCTGCAGTATTTAATTTTGCTGCGAATGAAAAAGGTAGAGCTTTATTAAGCAGTAATGCAAAACTTCGCGCTAAAATTCAGCCGAATGCATTGAATGCTGTGCGTGGTGATGGAAATTTCCGTGGAGCCACTGCTGTCACTATGTTAGTCCAGCATCCCGATGGAATAGATTTACTCAATAGCGATAAAAAACTTTGCAATAAAATTACGACCGAGTCATTAAGCGCAAAAATTGATTTGGAAATAAGAAATAGCAATTCACATAAGTTTCATGGTTATTCAGCTTTAACTTTTCTAGCGAGTAGTAAAAAAGGAATTAAATTTCTTCGTGAAAACCCTGCGCTTTGTAAAAAGATCGATGCAAAAGCATTGCATTCCGTAATACCTACTTGGTCCACGAATGCAGGAATGTCGGTCTTAACCTTATTAGCAAAAGAAAAAGAAGGTCTGGTATTAATACTGGCTAATCCTCATTTAAGTAAATTATTAACCAATCAAGAGTTAAATTATTTCATCAAAGAACATTGGGGAGATAAGTCTACCTTTGCACTGTGGTTAAATTCTGGTGATGGTCGATTTGTTGAGGCAGCAAATACTGAAATTATAACAAGGCTTAAAATAGATGAAGAATTTGAAAAAGGTAAACAAGAATACAAACAGGCTTTCCTGCCAAGTATTTTCTCTTCGCGTAAAACTATTAAGGTGACAGAACCAAAAACACAAGAAGAGCCAGTAAAGCCAAAGTTTACGACGGCCACCGTTGAGAAAAGGTCAGAGTCTACGAAGGTTCCCAAAGAGACAGTAAGGACAGAGCCTACGAAGGTCCTCACAAAACCATCTCGTTTATTTAGTACACCAATTGGTGGTAAAGCTGGAACTACAGCGTCGAATATTCATCGCAGAAGGATATAACGATAAAAGATAAATGTAGCATCGCTGTGCAATAATCTTGCACGACGATGCTGCATAAATCTGTTAAAATGGGTATATTCTTCGACTTTTGAGGAACTTCCCATGGTCCATTCGATTGCTGCAAAAAATAGCCCCTGTACAAAAATTGCTGATGAGCTAACACATTTTTTAGCTGATTCTTATTTGTTGTATTTAAAAACGCAAAATTTTCATTGGAATGTCACGGGTCCAAATTTTTATAGTTTGCATAAATTATTTGAAGAACAATACCAAGAATTGGCACTTGCCGTGGATGAAATTGCAGAACGCATTCGTTCCCTCGGTTGTTTTACGCGCGCAAGCTTCTCTGAATTTTCGACATTATCTTCATTGAAAGAAGAAAAGCATGAAGTAGATGCGCAAAATATGTTGAAAAAATTAATGTTAGATCATGAAACCTTGTCTAAACACGCAAGTCATTTAATTCCTAAATTTCAAAAAAGTGGTGATGAAGGAACGGCTGACTTACTGATTCAACGTATGAAATCACATGATAAAGCAGCTTGGATGTTAAAAAGCAGCTTATAGAGTGTTAAATGATTTTAAAGAAACTGGATGCGGATCGTTTCATTCACGGCGTTAAAACTGCGCTGGCTTGTCTTATTGGATACGTTATAACAAAAGCCGTTGATTTCCCCGTCGATCAATGGCTGATTATTACGATTCTCGTTGTCATGTGCGCGCAAGTCAATGTAGGCGGTATGTTACAAAAATCGTATATGCGATTTCTAGGAACCTTGATTGGTTCGATCATTGCATTATTCACTTTACATTTTTTTGATCATAATGAAATTGTGATTGCGTTAACCATTACTTTATCTGCAATGTTATTTAGTTATATTGCAACGGGAGAAAAAAGTTATAGCGAGGCAGGCACATTAGGTGTTGTCACCGTCGTTATTATTTTGATTAGCAATAATCCGAGTTTTATTTTTGCAGTAGAGCGAGTGTTAGAAATTACGCTCGGTATCATTATTGCTGCTTTGGTTTCACAATTCGTATTGCCGATTCATGCGCGCGAAAATTTGACATTGAATCAAGCAAATACTATTCGAAAATTGCGAAATTATTATTTTGCTACGATGTTCACAGATTCTAGTGAAACAGCAGATAGCTACCAAGTATTGGATGAAGATATTGGAAAATCTTTGGTGCAGCAACGAAAATTAGCAGCCGATGCGGTACGTGAATTTTTGGGTGAAAAATTTAATCTGTATGATTTTAAACAATTGTTATATGCAGAAAAAGAAATTTTACGAGCGATTTCTGCAATGCAATACGCTTATAAAATTTCGCCGCAAGTGAAAATGCTATGTTCGAATGTATTGATTATTCAAAATTTTCATTCTGCAGTTTGTAAAGTGTTGGATGACATCGCGTTAAGTATTGAAACGCATGAAGTCGATACACAGACTATCCAAATTCCAGAATTGGCGCCCCTTAAAAATTATATTTTTGAAATCGTCACGCAAGAAAAACAAGAAGACGCTATGTACCTTTACACTTATTTGTTTTCGGCAGAACAAATTTTAAAACAAATCACTTCCATGACAAAAATTATTTTTCATTAAAAATTATTTTTCCTCGAAAAATTGATTGAATCTTTAGAAGTTAAAACAATAAATGTTTCATCCGCCATTACTGTTTTAGTAATTTCATCACGCAATTTTTTTCCATGTCTCCATTGATTCGCTAAACGTCTTTGTTCGTGAGTATAACTACCATCAGATTTGACAGAATCTGAAATCATACGCAAAAAAGCATAACTTTCGACAAAAGGTTTGTCTTTCTCCTCGAGCCATTGGCTGTTACGTATAATGCCAGAAAATAATAATTCTTGAAAACAATCACAATAATCCCCATGCGCTTTCAGAGGATTTTCAGAAAACAATGAAAATATGTCATCTGGGTTGAGCGTCGGCTCTGTTGATTCCGCTAAAATTTTTGAATGCGGGGTTTTATCTTCATGTTGTAAATATCCTGTTGGGTGGATTAAGTGGGTATATTCATATAATCCAATCAACATCTCTGCGAGAAAAGTTAATACTTTTCGATGATTAAATTCATCGTAACTACCTGTTTTAACCACACTCATTAGGAAGATATTCTCTCCATTAAATTTTTTATACAAAGCGGTATTGCGAAATTTTCTTTGATTATGACGTTCTCTTCCGATAGGCGCATTGATACAAAAATCAATAAATACACTTTCTAATGCAAGTTTTAACGCAACTTTATCGGCGAATGAAATTTTTGACTCCGAAAATTTTTTGGCTAAAAGTAATTCTGCTTCTTTTTCATCTGTCATCTTGTCAATGGGAATATTTATTTTAGTGATTAAACGATTAGCTCGTTGTAAAACATTTTTAATATTTTGTGGCTGTATTGTATTGTGCTGTACTGGATTGTGATCTATTTTTTTAAATTCAAATTTTTCTTCTTCACGTTTCGATTCCCGAGTGGGGGGTGATACTTTTGCAACGGTAGGTTTTTTAAGCGTTTGAATTTTTGCAGTACTACTTTTTTCTGGCGCTAATTTTTTTTCCTTAGGCGGAGTTGTAACAAGTCTTAAAGCTCTCGTCGGATGAACATAAGGTTTTTTATCTTCATTGGCTTTTAATTTTTCTAAGGTTTTTTCGTGTTTTTTGATACTAATTTCTAAGTTTTGTAATTTGGATTCTACAATTTGAGAGTACGCTTCTATTTTTTGCAAATGTGAAAGATTGGCAGTCTCAAAAGTGGATTGTTGATCAATAGTAATAACGCGTTGAATTTGCGCGGGGTTTTCATTATCGCTTGTTTTTAATTTTAGAATCGAAGGTTCGGGAGCGTCTTTATTCAAGACTTTGATATTTTTGTGTAACTGGCGTAATACTTCTAGTTTTTCAGTATATTCTTCACATTTTTCAATTAGACTTGTTTTTACTTTGAGATAATCTGTCAAAGGAAACTTTGTTGTTTCTGTTTCTGTTTTTTTATCATCAACACGAAAAGTAGTCGGAGCAGGCGTGTAAACTTTTAATTGTTTTTTAAATGTGGTAATGATTTCAGGAATAATTTCTTTCGCTTTTTTATCACATAATTCTCGAAATTTTGTTGGAGAATTTGATTTCCATATTTTTTCTAATTTTTCTTGAAGCGATATTTCAGTTTCTTTTTTAAATTTCGCTTTGAATGCATTAAATGCAGAAACGTTCATATCTGTACGACGAGGAATGGTTCTTATTTGTAGGTCCACCGCTTCAATATACTCATTTAATACGTTTTTTATTAATGTATGTTTTAAAAAAGCCGGATCGGAAGGTGCTTTTCCTTTTTTACATTTGGTATATAAAAAATAAGCGAGACCAACGGGTAATACCGCGAGCCACCAATATTGATATAACATCGACGGTTCGGGGATGGCACGTGTTGGTGCTAGTGGGCGCTTTATTCTGGTTACAAAAGAAAAGTTACCATTTTCAAGATAATAGTCGATATCTTCTGTGCTTGGACAGGAAATATGGACTTCAGGTAGTTTGTTTTCATCAATATCGCATCCAGCGGTGAGTGGTTTCGGAGAATATCCAATGTCATATAAAGGATTGTGGCTATGTGCGGCGTGTCCTTTCCTATGGGATTGATAGAATTTGCGAAATTTTTTGTTGATATCGAGACAAATTTCAGGGGTTAAATAACCGATGTCCTTTGTGTCCATCAAGATTCTACCGCTCATGATTTTACTAAAAATTTTTTCTATGAAATCAGGCACGTCAGATTCGGATGCTATAATATTTGTCCCAGTGGCTTCGGAGCTAAACAACATATGACGATAATCAAATACGGGTGGAAACTCACGCAAACTTGGCAAGGATTTATATAAAATCCAAAAATACATTCTTTTCAAATCTAAATTTACCAAAAATTCTAGGTATCTATACTCATCAGCCCCATTAGTAATTAAATAGGAAAACATGTTAACCTCGTGCCGTGGTTTGCGTCTTTTGTGGGGCGAAATTATACCACATGTAGTATTCTGTTCAAATTAATTTCATGAAAAAACTAAAGGATTTCATTGATGTCGAAGGGAAGTATGCTTTAAATAAAAATAAGGGGTCTTAGTCTCTCGTATTCTTATCAATTCTGTCATGCCAGCATGTTTTTAGCTGGCATCCAGTTGCCATTTAGCGAAGCCCCTTGGATGCCTGCCAGCATGCTTAAAAGTGGCATCAAAGCATGCTGGCATGACAGTGTGAACGGTTACTTCGGATTTTCCAAACTCAACACACCCGCATTATAATCATAAGCAAATAATTCCGCATAACGTCCCCATTCGATAACGGTGCGTAGAATACGCGAAGCTTCTTTCTCTGAAAAATAATCTTCGAGTAAAGACAGAAAATTTTCTTCAAGCGCACGATGTCTTGGATGGCGCATCAGTTGTTCGTAAATATAGCGCGCGAGGGGGACGTATTTTTTTAAATGTTCGAGAAATAATTTTTTACGTTCTAAAATATCGAATTCCACAAATGCAATACCCGCATCAGTAATCGTGATATCACCTTTCGACACTTTAGCAAAATGCAAAATTTCTAATAATTCTGTCAATGGAAAAAGTTCATCGATGTCTAACATTAAGGTATCTGCAAGATCGGGTAAATCCATTTTTCCTTGATTTAACGGTGAATTGAGCAATTCCAAAAGACCAGAAATTTCTGCAATATTTGCTTCAGGTAAACGATAACTTAAATCAATTTGTGGATGTCCATGCATTGAATCTTGGGTTTCTGACGTTGTCATTAAAGTATAAACACGATCGACTTGATTGCGAAATCGCGGATCTAAATCATTGCGGGGATGAGGTAAAGTCACTCGTAATTCATTTCGAATCGTACCTGGATTGCTATTAAAAACAATAATGCGATCGGCAAGTAAAATGGCTTCTTCAATGTTATGCGTGACGAACAAAATCCCGTGCAGTCCGGTTTTTTTGGTTTCCCATAAATCGAGTAAATCGCTTTTTAAATTGTCTGCGGTCAACACATCTAAAGCAGAAAAAGGTTCATCCATTAATAAAACATCGGGATTGACGACGAGGGCGCGCGCAAAACCAACACGTTGACGCATTCCGCCGGATAATTCTTTTGGAAAAGCCGATTCAAAACCGTCTAAACCAATCGTATCAATCGCTTTTAATGCGCGTGCTCGTCTTTCCTCTCGATTAATTCCTTGGGCCTCTAAACCGAGTTCAACATTTTGTAATACGGTGAGCCAAGGTAACAACGCAAATGTTTGAAATACCATGGAAATACCGCGTGCAGGGCCTAACACAGGTTTGCCACGATAAAAAACATTCCCGCTACTTGGTTGAATTAACCCTGCTAAAATGCGTAATAAAGTTGATTTTCCAGAACCAGATTTTCCTAAAATCGCAACGATTTCTCCTTCATCCATGCGAAAATTAATATCTTCTAAAACTAATAATTCTTGGCGATCACCTTTTTTAAAAGTTTTATGGACATTTTTTACTTCAATTAAAGTAGCATTATTCATTGGTTAATCCTGAATAAAACGTTTTTCAGAAAAGACATATAAAGGTCGCCAAATGAGATGATTAAATACTAAAACTAGTATACACATCATCCCAATACTCAAAGCAATATTCACGAAATCACCTTTCATCGTATGCTCTGTAATATATGCGCCCAATCCCGTTGACACTAGTGTTGTGTTTCCCCACGTCACGACTTCAGCGACAATGCTCGCATTCCAGGCTCCACCCGCCGCAGTAATGGCGCCGGTAATATAGTAAGGGAAAATGCCGGGTAAAATTAATCGTCGCCATTTCAGCCATGTGTTTAAACCCAAATTGTCTGCTACTTGCAATAAATCTTTGGGAATAACGGAGGCTCCGGCAATGACGTTAAATAGCACGTACCATTGTGCGCCTAAAATCATTAAAGGAGTCGCCCAAATATTGACGTTTAAGTGATAAGTGACAATGACGATGACGACAAAAGGATAAAATAAATTGGCGGGGAATGCTGCAAGAAATTGTGCAAGCGGTTGCACAATGTATGCAACATTGGGGCGTAATCCTACCCATACACCGACAGGCACCCAGATGAGAGAACAAAGAATAACTAAAATGAAAACGCGTAATGCGGTGATGAGTCCCAACACAAATATATGGTGAATAGAGTCTAAGGGTACATAAAGGTATATAAAAATACCTGCAAACAATACAATACTTGAAATCAAAATAATGATTAAACTATTCCACAATAAACTCATGGAATGACCGGTTGCGATTTCAGTATAAATGAGGTCTGGTTTCTTTCTTAAAAAACGAACGTTCACACAAGCATCGAAGAAATAACGCATTTGAAGGCCTAAATATCGCAAAAAGCGTGTGCGATGCAAAAGATTAATGACCCACGAGCGAACTTCTTTCCCATCGGTGACTTGTTCGGTTTTAAATTTTTGTGACCAAGCAACGAGTGGTCGAAATAATAGTTGGTCGTAAATAAGAATGACGATAAACATGGTTAAAATCGCGTAAATAATCGCTTTAACATCCGCAGATTGAATGGCGACGGTAATGTATGAGCCAATACCGGGCAAAAGAATTTGTTGATTGGAAACCGAAATAGCTTCTGATGCCACGACAAAAAACCATCCCGCAGACATCGATACCATCGTGTTCCATAGTAAACCGGGTAAGGAAAACGGTACATCGATACGCCAAAAACGTTGCCAGGAAGACAGGTGAAACACGTCAGCGGCTTCATTCATTTCAGAGGGCACGGAGCGTACGGTTTGATAAAAGCCTAACGCCATATTCCAGGCTTGTGAGGTAAAAATCGCAAAAATTGCCGCGCATTCTGGCCCTAATAGCGACCCTGGGAATAAATAAATGAACCCGACAACGGTAATGGAAAGAAATCCTAAAATAGGTACCGATTGAAGAATATCAATCATGGGAATGATAAAGCGTTCCGCGCGTTTGTTTTTGGCCGCGAGAGTGCCAAAAATAAAAGTAAATAATAATGAAATAAAGAGCGCAATTAACATTCTAGACACAGTGCGCATCGCATAGCCTGGTAAATAGCTTGGGTCAAGCGAGATGGGAAGTCGTTGGCCTAACTCATAAGGCACCGCCATTTGTCTCGCAACCCATGCTAATAGAAAAATAATGCTTAATACGATGGACAAAGCAATCACATCCCAATAATTGGGATAAGCTTTATTTTTATAAACATTCATGAATGTGTTGCGTAAAAAGCTCATGGATTTTCCTATGTCAATCTCAAATCATTACCGAACGTCCACCATCCACCAATAAATTCATTCCCGTGATATAGTTGGCATCACGCACCAGATATAACACGGCTTTCGCAATTGCTTCGGGACTTCCATGTCGTTTGAGCGCGGTGGCATCTAATATGTGTTGTTTGTCAGAATCAGAAATGACATTTTCACCCTCTGGCCATAGGATAGGACCGGGAGAAACCGCATTAACTCGAATGTCAGGACCTAATTCACGTGCAAGTGTTTTAGTTGCCATTAAGAGGCCCGCTTTAGAAATCGAATAGATGGAATAAGATTTCATGGGACGTTCTGCGTGAATATCTACGATGTTGATAATGGAGCCTTTGGTTTTTTGTAAATGCGGGGCTGCATATTCACTCAAAAAGAAGGGTGCTTTCAGATTCACATCTAATAATAGATTCCAATCTTCGTCTGTGATCGATCCCATGGGCGTTGCAAAAAAATCAGAGGCATTATTGACTAACAGATCTAATCGACCAGACAATTCTATTGTTTGATTTATCAAAGGTTTCCATTGATTTTTATCCTGCAGATCCGCAATGATTGCAAGGGCCGAATCCTTTCGGATATTGTTTAATGATTCGCATAAAAGGCGAGCTTCATTTTCCGAATGGTGAAAATGAATCACCACATTCATCCCATTTTCATGTAAAATACGGGCAATTACGGCACCAATACGCCGTGCAGCTCCGGTAATAAGTGCGACTTTTTGCATAGATAAACTTCATGATAAATTTAAATTGCTATAATGATATGAAATTCCCTCAGTTTTCACCAGCAGAAGTGACAGTAAAAGAAAATCTCTTGGATTTTCTAAAAAGTGAAATTGCACTTGCGGGGGGCGCGATCTCTTTTGCGCGTTATATGGAAATTGCTTTATATGCGGATCAATTAGGGTTTTATACGCGTGATTCCGCAAAATGGGGGGCGTGTGGCGACTATATCACGGCGCCTCATCTTTCATCATTATTCGCAGAATGTATTGCCAATCCATTTAGCACTGTTCTTCAGGACATTCCGGAGGGTGATATTTTGGAATTGGGCGCAGGTTCAGGCATTTTTGCGATTGAAGTCATGAAAGCGCTTCACGAAAAAAATATGTTACCCCGGTACTATTATATTTATGAAAAAAGTCCTCTTCTTCGAGAAAGGCAAAAACAATCGATAGAAAAAGAATGTGGAGCGTTAATCGACCGTTTTCAGTGGTTAGAAACACTCGAGGGATTTACCATGGAGGGCATTATTTTTGGAAATGAAATATTAGATGCGATACCTTGTCATATTTTTCGTATCGAAGAAGGATCCGCAAAAGAAAAATTAGTGACGATTGAAAATCATCAATTACAGTGGGTGTTGAGTGATCCAATTTCTGCAGGTTTTCTCGATAAAATGGATGCATTGCTTGCAGAGTATTCATTCAGTGATGGATATGAATCTGAAATTCATCTTCATATCATTCCATTGATGAAATCTATCGAAAAAACTTTAAAAAAAGGTGTGGTAATTTTTTTTGATTATGGATATGGGCGAAAAGAATATTATCATCCCGATCGAATGATGGGGACTTTGATGTGTTTTTTGCAACATCATCGTCATAGTGATCCTTTGTTATATCCTGGTTTGCAAGATATTACTGCGCATGTGGATTTTACTACGGTCATCGAAAGTACGGATTTTGATTTGTTAGGATTTACGACGCAGGCAGGATTTTTATTAGGCTCTGAATTAACTGATATTATTGCGAAAAAAAATATTTCTATCCGTGAAAACGCCGCGATAAAAAGACTCATTTTGCCGCAGGAAATGGGGGAAATTATTAAAGTGATTGGGCTCGGGAAGGGTTTTGATAGAGATCTTTCGGGGTTTAGTTTTCAAGATCTTCGAGGGAGTCTTTAAAATAAACTACGTCGTCCCGCGGCTTGTCCGCGGGATCCAGAAAGTCTGCAGTGTCGCTCTGGATCCCGCGGACAAGCCGCGGGACGACGGTTGTGTAGATACCCATCAATGCTATAATACCCCCAAATTTTTCTTAAAACTCGAGGATTTCCGTGAAACAAGCAGTGGTTGAGTTACATAATGAAGAGCATAGTTTTTCTGCAGGTCATTTTACCATTTTTTCGTCGACAGATCGTGAAGATTTACACGGACACAATTACACGGTGCATGTTTCTTTTGCGGTTTTGTTAAATAATAACGGCATGGCTTTTGATTATCGTTTTTATAAGAAAAAACTTCAAACCCTCTGTGATGTTTTAGATCGTAAATTTTTATTACCAAAACATTCGCAGTATTTACAATTAGAAGATAAAAATGAAATGTGGTTCGCGCATTTTAATCATGAACCTATTCCTTTTTTAAAGCGTGATGTCGTCATTCTTCCCGTGACTAATGTGACAATCGAAGAATTATCCCACTGGTTTTTGCAGCAATTAACTACTGATTTGAATGAATTAAATAATAACGCGATCAAGGCCGTGACAGTAAAAGTTTTTAATGGCCCTGGACAATCAGCCAGTGCGCAGTATAGCTTAAGGTGAAGGAAAGGGCGAAAGCGCACTTTCTGAATCTGTACTCGATAAATTAAATTGTGGTGAATCGAGTTTTTGCAGCGTAATGTTTCTTTCGGGAATATTAAGTAATGTTAAGTCTGGTCTTGAATTAGAACGCATTAATATATTTGTTTCATCATGCGCAAAAACATTTTGGAAATCTATTCCCTTGAAATTATTAAAACTCGGCTTTTTATTTTTAGGCCGTTGCGGAGAAATAAAAAGCATTTCAGCGCCTTTTTCTTTATTTTTTAAAATTAATTTTCCTTGGTAGAGTTTTAAAAATCGGCAAGTTTGAGATAATGCGAGGCCATTTCCACCAATAAAAATGTGACTGGATTCTATTTTATGTGAAGACACATAAATTTTTTGTCCCTTTAATTTATCTTTAAAATAATCTAAAGATTTTTTATCCTCCATAAAATCTTTAGGAAATCCACCTGCAGTATCCGTGTATGAAATTTTAATTTCTCGATGCAATTTTTGTGGAATTTTAATTTGAATGGATTGATTTTCTAAAGCTAATTTATTTAATAAACATGCATCGATGGTATTATGAATAAATTCCGCCATATTTTGTTCTAGCACAACAAAAGCGGCAGACTCCACAATTTGTTTCAAATGTTGTTTTTGAATTTCTTTGAGCGTATCACGAATCGCGGAAGTGATCTGTCTTGCGTAATCTTGCATTTGCTGTTTTGGCTTTCGGATGGTTTCATCAAGATGGAATTGGTTGAATTGACAGGTGATGGATATCATTTTCCTCTCCTTTTTAATCATGTTTTGTTATTATTCCTTGTATTCAAGTTTTGCATAGTTTCACGATAATAGTAAGGATTTTTTTGCATGCATCTTTCAGCTATTTGTGCCATGTCTGACAATCGCGTGATTGGTCGTCAAAATCAATTACCTTGGCGTTTGCCTGCCGATCTTAAACATTTTAAAAAAATTACGACGGGCCATCCCATTATTTTAGGCCGAAAAACTTTTGAATCGATTGGTCGTGCATTGCCAGATCGTTGCAATGTTGTGATTACACGCGATGTTGATTTTCAAGCGCCGGGATGTGTCGTGGTGAACTCAATCGAAACCGCTTTGCTTGCCGTTGCATACAGTGAAGAGGCTTTTGTGATCGGAGGCGCGTTACTGTATCAGCAATTGCTGTCGCGCGTCTGTCGTTTGTATCTGACTGAAATACATCATCATTTTGAAGGAGACGCCTATTTTCCCGAGCTTGATATGTCAGAATGGAAGCTCATCGATCGGGAGGATCATGAGCCTGATACAGAAAATATTTATTCTTATAGTTTTATTACGTTGGAAAGAATAGCGCCAAAATTATG
>JABDCZ010000003.1:0-78064 GCA_013287885.1 Gammaproteobacteria bacterium | reverse complement strand
AAAGTTGCAACATATTAAAAAGACATTGCGCCAAATATTTTGTAGGATAAGATGAACACCCAAGGTCCCTTAATGCAGACATACAAGGATGTTTCAAAAATAAAGAAATGTTTTTTGGCGCTCCAATATCCAGTGTATGAGGCTGCATGGAGCTCGTTGATTTAGCATCTTTATGCTTTTCCATACAGTATTTTGCAATCTGCCAAGGGGAAGCAATAATGCCAGTTGCTTTTATTTTATTAATGTAGAGATAAGAACCATCTACACGCAAAAATCCAATGTCACTTTTATTACTTAATAAAATGACTTCACCATGTTTTATCAAATAATCATTGATGACATCGTTAATAGGCGTACTTGAAAGCATAGAAACGGGAATATAAAGATACTTTGTCAAATCAGGTGTCTGCACAAAATCTTTAAGAACTAAGTCAAACAAAGGTCCTTGTATTTCATCAGTGCGATAATAGCGTGCAGAATGGTGAAGATAAGGATTTAAAAATGGAAATTGTTTTTGATGACTGCTGTTTGCCACGGTTCTACCAAACATGAGCTTCGCTAATTGATTTATTTCTTCGTCAATCTTTGAGTCTTTATCGGAAGGTAATAACATGGAAAGATAAGTTTCATATCCATTTTGCTGATATATTTTTTTAATAATGACCGAACTACGCCAAAATTTCAGAATGGTTTTAGCCGCTTTTTTCTTTTCTTCCTTGCCACTTTTTATTTCTCTTTTAGCCGTCTTCACTTCAAGAGATTGCGATTGGCTTTGCTTTAATTCCTCACGAATAACCTTTTTTAATTGGTCTATGGTTGATAAACTAAACATTTGCGCCTCGTTTGTATCTTATGTTGGCTTATTGTACCAAACTTAGAGAGTTTGTACAAATTTAACACAAATCCTATTGCCAGCCGAGACGTAAATGAAACTGGTTATATTTTAACAAGTTAAGCCTCAGCATTACATTCGATGAATCTTTTTAATTAGAGGTTTTTTCCCTATAATACTCGATCCATCCAGCAATCAGGACCTAAAAGCATGAGCGTAGTTAGCTTAAAAATCGGAGACAAAGCCCCAGATTTCACACTACCCTCTGATGAGAATCGAACCGTTTCTCTCAAGGATTTTCGTGGAAAAAAAGTTATTTTATATTTTTATCCTAAGGACAATACGCCTGGTTGCACAAAAGAGGCTTGTGATTTTCGTGACTCGGAAATGCATTTTAAAGCCAAAAATACTGAAATTATTGGCATTTCGAAAGATAGCGCAGAAAAACACTCGCAATTTAAAAATAAATATACGCTGCCTTTTACTTTACTTTCCGACATTAATGGCGATGTTTGCGAAGCTTATGGCATACTGAATAAAAAAAGTTTATTCGGTAACACATTTTTAGGTATTGAACGCTCGACTTTTCTCATTGATGAAAATGGGATAATCCAAGGCATTTGGCGTAAAGTCAAAGTCAAAGAACATATTCAAAAGGTATTACATGAACTCGACCAATAGCATTAAACAAAAATCAGCAATCTCACCCACCCGTCTCGAAGACTATCCAGAATGGTACCAACAAGTTATTAAAGCCGCGGATTTAGCAGAAGTTTCTCCCGTGCGGGGCTGCATGACGATCAAACCCTGGGGTTATGCTATTTGGGAAAATATGCAGCGAATCATGGATGATGCGATTAAAGCAACGGGACATAAAAACGTTTATTTTCCTCTCTTAATTCCTGTGCATTTTCTTGAAAAAGAAGCAGCGCAAATTGAGGGTTTTGCGAAGGAATGCGCGGTCGTCACACACGCGCGCTTAACCAAAAATGCGGAAGGAAAATTAGTCCCGAGCGGTGAATTGGAAGAACCTTACATCATCCGCCCGACATCTGAAACCATTATCGGCGAAGCCTTTTCTCGCTGGATTCAATCGTATCGCGATTTGCCGTTACTCATTAATCAATGGGCGAATGTGCTGCGCTGGGAAATGCGCACGCGGATGTTTTTACGTACCTCCGAGTTTTTATGGCAAGAAGGTCATACGGCGCATAGCACCGTGGAAGAAGCCGAAGCCGAAACATTAAAAATGCTGAACGTGTACGCGGATTTTGCAGAAAATGTACTGGCGATGCCCGTCATTAAAGGCGAAAAATCGGAAAGCGAACGTTTCCCGGGCGCAGTCCATACTTATACGATCGAAGCGATGATGCAAGATAAAAAAGCATTACAGGCGGGAACGTCGCATTTCTTGGGACAAAATTTCTCGCGCGCTTTCAACATTAAATTTTCGAATAAAGAAGGCCGGGAAGAATTTGCCTATACGACTTCCTGGGGTAGTTCGACGCGTATGGTCGGCGGCCTTATCATGACCTTAAGCGATGATAATGGATTAGTGCTTCCCCCAAGAATCGCGCCATTGCATGTGATCATTTTACCGATTGTTCACAAAGAAGAACAACGCGCCGACATTTTGGCGTATTGTGATTCCCTTGCACGTGAATTACGTGATCAATCTTACGATAAAAAACCGATCAGGGTTGATATCGATACCCGCGAATTGGCTGGCGGAGAAAAAGCATGGAGTTGGGTGAAAAAAGGAGTACCGTTCCGTGTGGAAGTCGGCATGAAAGAAGTCGAGAATAACGCGGTTTTTATGGGACGACGCGATAAAGAATATAAGGATAAAAAAGCGATTTCGCGAAGTGAGTTTGTTTCGACTCTTTCAGAAGAATTAGCCAATATACAAAAGGCGCTTTTGCAACGCGCGCGCGAATTTCAACAACAAAATACCGCAATTATTAATAGTGAAGCTGATTTTTATAGCTATTTTAAAGAGGGAAATGCGGGATTTGCGCTCGCACATTGGAATGGGGATCCTGCGATCGAAGCGAAGATTAAACAGGATTTAAACGTCACTATTCGTTGTATTCCGATGGTCGATGCGGGTGAGAGCGGCGTGTGTATTTTTAGTGGTGGGAAAAGTAAGCAGCGGGTGATTTTTGCGAGGGCGTATTAACGCTATCAAACCCTCTCCCCTCGCTACGCTCCGGTAGAGGGGAAAAGTTCCCCTCTACCGCTTGCGGGAGAGGGGTAAGGGGTGAGGGTTTTTTGAAAGTTCACCTTACTTTTTCTCCTCCCTCGCTTACCCTTCCGAAACCCCCATTTTTATGCTACCCTTTCACCCATTTCTGAATGTTTATAGGATTCCTTGTTATGTCTATGTTATTGAAAGAACTCGAAACCACCATCCAAAAATTATCCCAAAAGGGCAAAGGTATTCTCGCTGCAGATGAAAGTGGCGGCACGATTACGAAGCGTTTCGAAGCATTAGGCATTACTTCAACTGAACAAACGAGACAAGCTTATCGCGATCTTTTAATTACCACGCCAAATATTAATGAATTTATTGCAGGTGTGATCTTATTTGATGAAACATTGCACCAAAATACACTTGACGGCACCCCCTTTCCTGAAAAGTTAAAATCTTTAGGAATTTTACCCGGCATTAAAGTAGATAAAGGTCTTGTCATTTTACCCAACACCCGCGAAGAACAAATTACGCAAGGTTTAGATGGTCTTGCCGAAAGACTACAAGCTTACAAAGCGAAAGGCGCAGTATTTGCAAAATGGCGTGCGGTGTACGCGATTTCTGACAAAACCCCCAGCATGCTTGCCGTTAAAGCGAATGCTGAATGTTTAGCAAGATACGCTGCGATTTGCCAAGACAATGGTATTGTTCCCATTGTTGAACCCGAAGTATTAATCGACGGTGACCACACCCTTGAACGCTGCTTTGAAGTCAGTGAACGCGTGTTAAATGCATTATTCCGCGCACTTTCTCGACATAAAGTTAAACTCGAATACATCGTATTAAAACCAAGCATGGTGATTAACGGTAAAAAATCTTCGATGAAAGCGAGTGCGGAAGATGTCGCATTGAATACTATTACTGTATTACGTCGTACGGTTCCTGCAGCGGTACCCACCATTAACTTTTTATCCGGCGGCCAAACTTCTGAAGAAGCCACTGCGAACTTAAATGCGATGAATACACTTTCACTTGGACGTCCTTGGAATGTGAGTTTTTCCTATGCGCGCGCTTTACAAGAATACGCAATGAAAATCTGGCATGGCGAAACCAAAAATGTCGCTGCAGCACAACAGGCTTTTTATGAAAGAGCAAGATTGAATAGCCTTGCATCCTTAGGTCAATATAAAACTAGCATGGAAAAAGAAAAATCCGTTGCTTAAATTTGGGCTGGCATTTGAATGTCCGAATGCCAGTTTTAACCTTGAAAGTCAGAACAATGGAAGTTAATAGATGACTACTACCTTCATTAATACCATGGATGCAAAAGAACAATTTGCAGATTTAATAACGCGCGTTTCGCATCATAAGGAACGCGTGATTTTGACACGGAGAGGCAAAGAAATCGCAGCCATCGTTCCCCTCGAAGACTTACAGCTCATCGAAGAATCTGAAGATAAACATGATTTACGTGAAGCCATCGATGCCTTAAAAGAAGCAAGAAATACTGGCACCATTACATTGGAACAATTGAAGGAAGAAGTAGGAAGCGGGACGTGACCACGCCTTATCATGTAAAAATCGCACCGCGGGCCGTCAAACAGATTCATGCGCTCTCGCAAAAGTACCGCAAAATGGTCATCAAACTGATTGAAGCCCTTGCGGTTAACCCAAGACCGCCTGGCGCCAAAAAAGTCGCAGGAATGATAGGACTTTATAGCGAAGCGATCGATCATTTGCGATTGGTATATAAAATTGAGGATGAAGAAATCTTATTGTTACTCGTGGTGACTTAGAGGATTAAAAGATGGTTAAAAGAATTCAGAAAGAGCAAGAATATGAGAAAGATTTTTACGCTTGGACAATTCATAATGCAGAACTGTTGAGAAAAAGGAAGTTATCAGAGATCGATATAGAAAACATTGCTGAGGAAATTGAAAGCATGGGAAAGAGTGAGAAAAGAGAATTAATAAACAGATTAATTGTTTTAATGGCACATCTTTTAAAATGGAAACTTCAAAAAGTAAGAAGAAGCATAAGTTGGGCACTCACGATTAAAAACCAAAGAGTCGAAATAAACGATCTACTTGAAGAAAGTCCAAGCTTAAAAAAAGAAATAGAAGAGAAATTTAAGCATGCCTATGAAAGAGCCATAGGAATGGCTGCAGAACAAACAGGTATCGATGAGAAAGCTTTTCCTAAAAAACCGCCATTTACCCTCAAAGAGTGTCTTAAATCGTCTTATTTGCCAGATTAGCATCAAAAATATATAATAACCGTCTAAATATAATAACCGCCTAAAAGGTAAATATTCGTCATGTCTCATCATTTAAATCCAGAAAATTCAAGCCTCGGCAAAAAGACCAAGTATGATTCTTTATATGATCCGGAGAAGCTTTTCCCTATTCCTCGAAAAGATAAACGAGATGAAATAGGTCTCACTAGTGAATTACCATTTTTTGGACTTGATTTATGGAACCATTATGAAGTCTCCTGGCTAAATGAAAAAGGTAAACCTGTTGTTGCATTGGCGCAAATAAGCTATAGCTGTGAATCTCCTTTTATTATTGAATCAAAGTCAATGAAGCTTTATTTCAATTCTTTGAATAATACCCGATTTAAAGATGCTAATGCGTTTCAATCCATAGTACAAAAAGACATTCAAGAGCGAGTAGGACACCCCACTTCTGTTAAGATTATCCCATTGACAGAGCTTCAAGATGATAAAATATCTCTTGGATTGAGTGGCGTTTGCTTAGACGATTTAGACATTGACGGTTTTTCTTATATGGTTGAACACTCCTTCCTGAAAACCGAAAATAAAATAGTGAACGAAGTACTTTACTCCAATCTTCTTAAATCTAATTGTCTTGTCACTAATCAACCTGACTGGGCTAGCGTACAAATATCCTATCAAGGGAAAAAAATAAATAGAGAAGGATTGCTACGTTATATTGTTTCTTTTAGAAACCATAACGAGTTTCATGAGCAATGTATAGAACGAATTTTTATGGATATTATGCGTTATTGCCAACCAGAAGAATTAACTATTTATGGTCGATACACCAGAAGAGGCGGTTTAGACATCAACCCTTATCGTTCAACAAAAAATGATCTGGGAGATATCCAAAACTTAAGACTTCTTCGGCAGTGAGCAGATAATAAAATACAACTTATTTTTGTTGACATTAAACGAAAACGGTTTAGACTAGCCGTCGTATTTTAAGATACAAGATCAAAGCAAGAAGTTCAAACACTCCCCTAAGATCCAATTTAATTACAGCCCAATAGAAATATTAATCAAGCCTCCGAAAATTCCGCATTCACTTCTTTATTTACTATTCAATTAAAAACTCATATGAAATTTATTTTACTTAAAAAATCTAAAGGATTATAAAATGTTTACAATTATATGCAAACCTACCCTCCTTTCATTAATAAAAAGTGAGGAGAAATAATAATGGAAAACTACATCCATGCTGATAACTATATAAAATCCCCAGAAGACCAAGACTCATTGCTACCACTCATGACCTTATTTGAATCAAATATTCGACCAGATGGTGTTAGGAATAGAGCTTATTTAAAGCTGATCTGGAATAGACAGCTCGATCAAATATCCCTAGCAAAAAATCAAGCGTACTTTCAGAGTCACAATTCAAACCTAATTGATGGCGGAAAAGTCCGTCAATTTGCAATCATGGATAAGCGTGTACTTGATGTACCTGTCATGAAAAATGTCGTGACATATAACTTAGAACTAATAAAGACATTTGAGCCACTTCTGCAACACCAGGAATTAGTGCTTGGTCTGCATTTTATTCAGTACAAAACACATAAGTATGGCGCTAGTTATAGCTCCCCTGATACATTGCATGTAGACGATGAACCTTTAGTGTTTGTTCATCTCTTGAATTTAACCTGCAATGCTTGGGGTGGAGACAATTTAATTGCTGACTTGCAAACAAAGAAAATCACTAATGTCCTGAGACTGGAAAAGCCTTTTGAAACTATTTTATTAACCCAAGATTATTATCATGCCGTTACACCACTTGGTTCACGTAATAACGAAGCAAGACGTGACATCCTCTTATTTACTGTCGAGCCTCTTACAACACAAGTGGAGTCAGCGACATGAAAATTTTGATTACCGGAGCAGCATCCGGCATAGGATTGGCATGTAGCCAATATTATTCTTCGCTTTCAGTCACATCCATAGATAAAAAAGATATTGATTTGACTGACACGAAAGCGGTCAGTGCGTTTGTTGAAAAATCACATGAATTTGATGTTTTTATTCATTGCGCAGGAATACGTGAAATTGAAGCGCCACATGAAATGAGCCATGAAACGTGGAATAATGTAATGGATGTTAACCTTACTGCAAGTTTTATATTGTCGCAAGGATTGATCCGCCATGCATTAGCGAATCAACGCCCTTTGAAAATAGTAAATATCGCTAGTGTTTCTGGTATGCAAGCTGAGCCCGATCGCGCAGCGTATGTTGCATCTAAGTATGCTCTAATTGGTCTTACTAAACAGCTAGCTTTCCAGTATGGAAAATATGGAATCACTGCCAATGCAATCGCACCAGGAATAATTGAAACCCCTTTAACACAACACTATTTTAATGATCCTGTCCTCGCTACCAGAATCAAGCAAGCAATTCCTGTAGGTTACTGGGGACAAGTTGAACATGTAGTGTCATTAGTTGATGTTTGCTTATTCAATAATTATATCAATGGCGCCGTTTTAGTATGCGATGGTGGCTGGACAATAGGGAGAACCATATGAAAAAAAATGCGGTTATTGTACTTTCACTCTGCGGCTTATTTTTATTTTTTAAGTACATCGCACAGTTATTCCCGTCACTAATCGGGCATGAACTTTTAAAAACAGCTGGTTATGATGGTGTGATGATTGCTGTCATGGCATCAAGTTATTATTATTCATATTCAATAATGCAAGTAGTCGCGGGTCTGATTATCGATCGTTACTGCATTAAATTTCCGATGTTTTTAGCCATTTTAAGCATTTCAGTCATGATTTTCGTCTTCACGCACACAACTAATTTTTACTTAATGTGCTTAAGTCGAATCATCATGGGAATAGGCGCTTCATTTGCTACCGTTATTTATATGAAATGCGCCGCATATTACACTACACCCAAAACATTCAGCATCATTAGTAGTTTTTTAGCAACTGCAACTATGTTAGGCGCAGCATGTGGGGGTACGCCGATTGCTTTATTATTTGAACAGTTCGGTTGGCAGGTTGGTTTGAATGGATTAGCTATGGTTGGTTTATTAATAGCTTCCGCTATATTAATCTTTCAAAATACAAAAACAACAACTGAGAATCGTTTGCCACATTTATCAGGATTAAAAAACATTAAAGAAGTGCTCGCGAAACGTGATAATTGGTTGTTACTTCTGTATTCAGGCCTTACTTTTTCACCTGTTGCTATTTTAGGCGGATTATGGGGCACACCATTTTTAATGACAAAGTATACTCTTACTGCCACAAATGCGTCATTTTTGTTGTCCATTATGTTTGTGGGTCATGCTATTGGTTCTCCCCTATGGGCATTATTGTCAGTGCGAATGGGAAATAAAAAAATTTTAATGCATATTACTAATGGAATATCACTATTGACAATTCTCATAATTATTTATGGGGATATTTCTTATTTTTCCGCGATAATACTATTTTTTATATTTGGATTCTCGGTAGGATGCTTTATGTTAAGTTTTCAACTTTGCCGTGAAATGAACTCACTATACGTAATAGGTCTTGCTGTTGCTTTTATCAATAGTGGCGAAGGTTTAATTGGGTCATGTATTGAACCATTTATCGGCAGAATGCTTGATATTTCTAAAGTGGGTCCTGTCTTTACTATAGCAAATTATCAAACTGCATTATTTATTTTACCTTGTTGCTTTGTTTTCTCTTCCTGCACGTTACTATTCATTAATCGAAAACAAATTTATGATCATATGAAATGTTTTGCGAGGGCCTAAATGTTTGAATTAATCGTAGCCATGACTTTATGGGGAACGCTTGGTGCGTTTGTTCTCTGGTCAGATTTAGCGGTTATTGATATCACTTTTTATCGTTGTCTTATTGGTGCATTTGTAATGGGCTGTTGGTTAATTCGAAAAAAAGATTCCATTAAGTTAGACAAGTCGATTTTAATCACCGCTCTTGCAGGTATCTTTTTAATTGTAAATTGGATGTTACTATTTAAATCCTTTCAGATATCGTCCATTACAATAGGAAATATGTCATATTATTTGCAACCCATCATTTTAATTATTCTTGGCATTTTTATTTACGGCGAAAAAATAAATTTACAGAAATGGGCTCTCATTGGATTAACATTATTGGGTGTAATGCTTACCATTGATTTTAAGAATTTCAATTCGCCACATATCCTTATGGGAGTCTTTTTGGCGTTACTTGCGGCGCTTTTCTATTCCTTTGTCACTATATTGATGAAGTCAGTTAACCTAAATTATTTCAAGGTTATTTTCATACAGCTTCTTATCGGTGTTGTAATTTTATTTCCATTTATACATTTTCAGGATATTTCATTAATTGCTGGGACCTGTTTAATAGCGGTAGCAGTAGTACATACATTGCTGGCATATTACCTTTATTATAAAGCGATAAAGAAAACAACGTTCACTCAAATTGCAGTAATTAGTTATCTAGATCCAATCGTAGCTATTGCAACGGATATTATATTTTTTAATCGACAGTTGAATCTATATCAATGGATAGGAGTGGTGCTGACATTTTTTGCGTTGTATATGCTCGTCAATATGTCAAGATCGACTGCCAGGTGCTAAAAACGATTTAACGTAACCTTTTGTACTAATGCTATTTTCCCTGTTTTTCCTGGTGCAACCTTAATCTAACCGCTTAAAATATGCTATAATTATCAATAAGCATCCAGAAAATACACATAGGGTGATTAGCATGTCGAACAGCAGAGAAAATACACTAAGCCAGCTTCAAGAACTTGCAGAAGCGTTCGTTACATTACTAGATGAAACAAAAGATTCCAAAAATTATGAAAAAGTGAATCCTGTTTTTGAAAAATTTCTTGATGCATTAAAAGTTTCTGACGATAAAAATATTCAAGAAATTGAAAAAATCTGTGGATTAGTCAGCGCTACAATAAAAAAATATGATGTTAAAGTGTTATCTATTATTTTAGATCCCAATAAAATAAATACCGCACCTGACGATGAGATGATATTAACTGCACACCAAAAAAGGGAAGCATTCTTTAAAAGAAAAGGGCTCACTAGCACACTACCTTTTCCCTCAGAACAGCTTAATGTGAGAGACAAATTTCTAGCCAACTTAACAACACGAGTAAGTTTTGTATGTCACGGCAGTACAGAAAGATTTGAAGATAAAGAAGATCCAATAACGCAAAATCTCACTCATATAATTTGCCCACTATTAGCTGATGAAAAACAATTCCCTCATCTAGAGCGGTTAACTATTTTGGCATGTCAATCTGCATATATCGAACCTAAAAATATTAATTTATTTTTAATGAACAATGTGGATGATAAAAATAAACTTGTTCCGCCATGCTATTTTTCAGTAATTGATAGCAAGGAATCAAATTCGGAACTCTTTTTTTTCAATGATAATAAAGAGACTCAACATTTAGCTACCATTCCATTGGAAAGTAAGGAAAATACATATTTTAAAAGTAGTCAATGGAATACCCTCATAAAGGATACGCCTTACCAATCCCAAAGATCCGCCAATAAAATCGCACAACACATGCCTGCACTTATTTCAGCTTTGCACAAAAACATTTATGACCATGCGGGAAATACTTTAATTAATCAAGAAAAAAATATGTACGTTAATCAACTTCTCATTAAAAGAGAATCTCAACTTTATTTAAGGGGCAAGGTGGATTCAAAAGAAAAACAAAAAATAAAATCTTCTCTGCCCGGATTAAACAATCTTATTTTTAAAACACCAACGCCTGAGGAAAAAATTACAACTAATTATGCTTTACGAGCTTCATCTGCAATTAACAAAATAAGATCCAAAAAAATTGAAGTAAAAGGTTATATTTTAAGTATCAAACCCTCATCCTCTGGGTCTTACATGCACCCCCTTGTAAGAGATGAAATATTTGGTTCGCCAGGAAAAAGTATTATTTACAAACCAAAATAATTCTGTTTCGATAATGATATTATTCCGTACAACACCGATCCAAATCATCACAGTCGGAATGCGTTAACACACTTCCGGTAATTTTATTCGGACGATAAATCGTACAGCCTTTTAGGCCCATTTTAAATGCTTCCGTATAGACATTCTCTAATTCAGCGAAAGGAAAGTTTTCTGATAGATTGATGGTCTTCGAAATTGCATGATCGACATAAGGCTGGATTGCGGCTTGCATTGCCAAATGATCCATTGGTGTTAAAGATTGCGCATCGACCCATGCGGGAGGCAACTTTTCTTTTTGTAATTTTCTCCATTGCGATAATGCATAATCTGTCACAGAAAATTTTTTTAATTCTCCATTCTCTTCGCGCACGGTTCTTTCATAATTCGCGCTGAAAATAGGTTCGATACCATTCGACACATTATTCGCTAAAAGACTAATCGTACCCGTCGGTGCAATGGCGTTATGATGTGAGTTTCGGATGCCATCTCTTTCAATGCCACGTTGTAAATCATCCGATAATTGCTGCACAAAATAACCTTCGAGATATTTATGTTTTTGCAACAAGGGAAAAGCGCCTTTTTCTTTCGAAAGCGCAATGGAAGTTTCGAATGTCGTTTCAGCAATAGTTTTCATGATATCGCTCGCCAACTGCAAAGAATTTTTTTCACCGTACCGCAATCCGCACATCACAAAAACATCGGCCAATCCCGTCATGCCAAGACCAATTCTTCTGGTACCCAAGCTTTCTTGTTTTTGCATTTTTAAAGGGTAACGCGAGACGTCAATGACATTATCTAAAAATCGCGTGGCGATTGCTGTGGTATTTTTTAATTTTTTCCAATCGATGGCCGCACTTTCTGTGTAGGGATCACGAACTAATTGCGTTAAATTCAATGATCCTAAATTACACGCGCCATATGGCGGCAAAGGAATTTCACCGCAGGGATTGGTAGCGGTAATTTTTTCACGGTACCACAAATTATTTTGACGGTTGATCGTATCTTCAAAAATAACGCCAGGTTCAGCATAATCGTAAGCGGCTCTCATTATTTTTTCCCACAACATACGCGCTTTCACTGTTCGAACCATTTCATTTGAGGAAAACTTCAAATCCCAATCATCATCATTTTCCACCGCTTGCATAAAAGCATCGGTCACGAGAACGGAAAGATTAAAATGTCTCAATTCTTTCGGATCAGATTTTGCCTGAATAAATGCTTCAATGTCAGGGTGATCACAGCGTAAAATACCCATCATGGCCCCGCGGCGCGCGCCAGTTGATAACATCGTGGCACACATCGCATTCCAAATGCGCATGAATGAAATAGGCCCCGATGCAATCGCACCTACATGTTTTGCAGGTAATCCACTTGGCCGTAGCACAGAAAAATCATATCCCACCCCCCCACCTTGTTGTAATGTCAGCGCCGCTTCTTTCAATGCATCAAAAATTCCATGCAATGAATCTTCAACAATTGGCATCACGAAACAATTAAATAAAGTCACTTGTTTTTTTAATCCCGCACCCGCAATAATGCGACCGCCTGGTAAAAATGAAAAATCTTCCAAAATGTCATAAAAGTTTTTTTGCCATTCCGCTCGTGATTCTTTTTTTTCGGCATGAGCGACAGCCTTCGCAATTCGTTTCCAGGTTTTTTCTATCGAATTTTCATGATTATTGCGATATTTCATCTGCCACACATATTCAGAAATTTCTTCATGAAATCGACTCATAGAAATCCTTGCAAAAATGCTGGCACGCGCGATTCTAACCAATAAATCGGATTCCACGGAAAATGACCACTCACAAAGCCGACATGACCGCCATATTCTGAAATTTCAAGTGTGACATGGGGTGGTAATTCTTGAAGCGTAGGTACGACATCTTCCGTCATAAAAGGATCGTCTTTGGCTTGCAACAATAAAGTTGGCACAGCAATATGTGGCACAAATTGCCGACTGCTGCAGCGAATATAATAATCATTCGAATCTTTAAAGCCATGCAAAGGCGCCGTAATATGGTCATCAAAATCACGCAAGGAACCAAATTGTTCTGTGGATACTGATTTTAACTTCATTTTTTTTTGTAAACATTTTAATAAATGCCATTGATAAATTCGGGAAAATCCTCGATTGACGCGTAAAATCGCTTTATGTAATTCAAAAGGGACAGAAATCGCAACGGCAGCTTTTAAGGGATTTTCTTTTTTTGTTTCACCCAACCATTTGAGTAATACGTTTCCGCCTAAAGAAAATCCGACGGCTGCAAGCGGTGTAGTGGGTTCACGTGCCTTGAGCAAGTGTACAATGGTATTTAAATCATTGGTTTCGCCGGAATGGTAAGCCCGAGATAATCGATTTGCCTCCCCACTACATCCTCGAAAATTTAAGAAAACACCTCGGCAATGATTATTTTGTAACGCGCGCAACATGCCTTTTGCATAGGAAGAATCTATAGATCCCTCAAGTCCATGTAACAGAATAACGATCGGACCTGACCCTTCCGTCCAATCAAGATCAATAAAATCTCCATCCGGCAGTTCAATGCGCTCGCGTTTTAACTCAAGATTTTTGATAGGACGACGCAGTAAAGCAGGCCATAATGTCTGAAGGTGTGCATCGCGCAACCACCAAGCAGGTTTAAAGTTATTTGTTTGCATTTGCATGATAAGGAACACTTAATGTGTGTACCGCATCCACCAACACCGCCACATGATCTGGTGACGCATCCTGTGGGATCCCATGTCCTAAATTAAAGATATGTCGATTACCTTCACCATAATTTGCGAGAATCTCGGCAACCGTTTCCCGAATAACTGCCTCTGATTCATATAAAATACTCGGATTCATGTTACCTTGTAAAGCGACGCGATCTTTTAACGTTTTCCGCGCTTCTTGTAAATTAGTAGACCAATCAAGACCGAGCACATCGCATCCAGATTCAGCCATTAAGGGAAGCCACTGACCACCCGCTTTGGTGAACAAAATAACCGGTATGGGTTGACCCTCCCATTCACGAATGAGGGATTGAAAAATGGTTTTTGCGTAATGCAGAGAAAAAGTTTCATACTGACCTTCCCCTTGCAACATTCCACCCCATGTGTCGAATAACATAACAACTTGCACCCCCGCACGAATTTGTGCATTCAAATGCAAAATGGTGGCATCGGTTAATTTTTGCAATAGTCGATGTAGCATTTCAGGATTTTCTTGTAATAATGCGCGAATTTTTGGGAAAGATTTGTCCGCCTTTCCTTCGACCACATAGGTTGCGACCGTCCAAGGACTTCCGGAAAAACCAATCAAAGGCACTCGGCCGTTAAGTTCATGCTGAATGAGGCGAATCGCATCCAATACGTAGCTTAATTGATCTTCTGGATTTGGGATATTGAGGTTTTCGACATCTTTTTCATGTTGAATAGGTTTTAAAAATGCAGGACCTTCCCCTTCCTTAAAATATAATCCCAAACCCATGGCATCTGGGATCGTTAAAATATCTGAAAATAGGATTGCCGCATCTAACGGAAAACGAGTCAATGGCTGCAAAGTCACCTCACAAGCCAATTCTGGGGTTTTGCAGAGTGTTAAAAAACTTCCGGCTTTTTCACGAATGCGACGATACTCTGGTAAATATCGCCCGGCCTGGCGCATAATCCAAATCGGTGTTCGATCATGCGGTTTATTATAAATCGCGCGTAATAATCGGTCGTTTTTTAAAATTTTCATAGTATTTTCTCTTTCAAACTCGCATGCTCGCAAAAAAGTAATGAATAAGCAAGTTCAGTACTTTTCCCATCTTTGCAGACGGAATGAATTAGGTTAATATGTTGCATCTTGTTTTTATATCTTAGTTATTAACTTGGTCTTAAATAAAGGGAAATCGCACATGCGTAAACATATTTTATATGCAGCTATCGCTGGTCTTTGTATTGCAGGTATCACAGCTTGTCAACAACGTTCCGAAAATACTTCTACGGAAGCCGCGGATGCAACAGCTGCGCAAACCACAACGACTGAACCGGCAGCTCCTGCACCTGCTATGCCAGATTCTTCAACCGACAACACCAACACCACAGATACTGGTACCACTGACAATTCAGCAAGCACCAGTGCTCCAGCTGATGACACAACGACAACCCCAGACGCTTCAACGCCTCCAGCAGCAACAGATTCTCCTGATGCAGGCACCCCACCAGCTGCAGCGCCATCACCAGATGCAACAACACCACCAAGCGCAGCTCAATCTCCAGACAGCACTAATACTCCAGACGCTGGTACCAATCCACAGCAATAATTGTCTTAAACTCGCCCCTAAGGTGTTGGGGGCGAGGGTTACCTTGTCATGCCAGCACGCTTTCAGCTGGCATCTTGTTTTTTCATGCCAATGAGTTTTTCGATTCCATCCTGTTTTAATTTTATTGCGATCTCAATCTGCATCTTAGTGGCATCGTATATAGCTTTTGCCTCAGGATCATCTAATACTTCACGACGAATATCGTTATGGGAAAATACAGGTTTATATGTCATGTTTTTTACCTCCAACAAGCGCTTTCTCGCCAATTTCAATTCTTTTTGGAACTTAAACACCCAACACTTCAAAACCCAAGGCACGCGCAGCTTTTGAAAGCTGTATATCATGCGTTAAAAATAAAATATCTGTATTTTCTTCTTGCTTCCAAAGAGTTGCAGTTGAAAGATGAATAGCATCTAATGACTTCAAAGTAATGGGAAATGATTCACAAGCACGCTGAACAATTGCATCCGTAAATTTAAATAAATGTAGCGTACGTAGTGTTTTGTGAAATGCCGCATGTCTCTCAGCAATTTCATCGTCTGCAATATTGAGCGTATGTCTCATTCTGTCAATCGTACGAAAGCATTCAATTTTTAATATTTCATTTGCAGCAAATACCAAAATATTTTTTGGTATTTTTAAAACATCTTTTTCTGCAAAAATAATTCTAAGAATAACAGAAGAGTCAACATAGGCTTTCATCGCTCACCTCGTTCTTCAATAAGAAACTTTAAACTGTCTACGTCTTTATTTGATATCGGCTTAAAATGCAAACTCCAAAGATGCTTATCTTTATCCAAGGGTGCCTCCATCACTAACTTGGAAGAAACAGCTTTAAAAGGCATGACCCGCGCAAGCGGTTGAGTTCGATCCAATACAATAATCTCTTCTCCGCGACGAATATATCCAAGATATTTACCTAACTCTGCTTTAAATTTAGCAATATTCACAGATTTCATGATATTCCCCTAAATGACTATATATAATCATATTATAGTCATTTATGGTCATATTGTAAAGTTGATTTTTACCCTAACTTCAACGAATCCAATTTCGTCGCAACAATCTCCCCCGCATCTTCGGAATCTACGTTTGCTTTATAACGCGCTATACTAAACTTAGTACCTAATAAAAATGGCAATACACAAGCAATTGTTGCGACTAATCCCAGAACAGGTGGACAAAGAGAACATAATATAACGACGCTAAAGAATGCAGCAGCACTTACATAATAAGAAAGCAAAACACCCCCCACCATTTTGGTTGTGGGACCAAAAGTGGAATGCGCAATTTTATTTTTAAATTGTTCGCGTGCATCATTGAATGCCGTAAACTGTGCAGCATCTTGAAATGTTGCCGCGCGACTTGCTCTTTCTAATGCTCTCGCCGCATTCATGACATGTCTGACATTATCAGATGTATGGCGACTCCATAATTCGTCTAACAGTGCATTTTTATAATCATCCAGTATCATAAAAATGGTATCACCTAAATCATCGTCATCAAATAATCGAATAAAATCTCGATTTGATGATATTCTTTCAAAAATTTCTTCGATTTGTGTCTCAAAAATTTTGTGAAAATGACGACTTTCTTCTTGCCAAAATAATGTGTGCCAATAAATTTTTGCTTGGAGGGAAGCGGCTTGCCATTCTATATCCCATGCTTTTTCTTCTGGGGAGTGAGCACATCTAAAGAACATAACAAAATCCTTTTATTATAAAATTTAAGCTTTACATGTTTGATGAGGGTGGTCAAGAAACCATGTGTCATGCCAGCATGCTTTAAGCTGGCATGACAAGTTTATTCAATTATTTCACATGATTCGCAAAATACTCATGCGTGCCTAAAGCAGTAACGGCTTCTGCTTGACGATTTAATGCATGCACATAAGCCGCTGTACGCATATCCACTTTATGCTTTTCCATTAACCCATACACATAATTAAATTCACGTACCATAATCTCGTGTAATTTAGTATGAACCGTTTTTAAATCCCAATAATATCCCGCTCTATTCTGCACCCATTCAAAATAACTGACCGTCACACCACCAGCATTTGCTAAAATATCGGGAATTACTAAAATATTTTTTTCTTCAAGAATTGAATCTGCTTCATTGGCCACAGGCCCATTCGCTAATTCAAGAATGACTGACGCTTTGATGTTTGATGCATTTTTTTCCGTAATCACATTTTCTAAAGCGGCAGGAATTAAAATATCAACATCCAATTCCAGCAATTCTTCATTCGTAATTCTTTCAGCATCGACTACCTGACAAACGGAATTTTCGCAATAAACGGCTTGCAATTCCTTCGCGCTATTTTTGATGTGAATAATACTCGGCGCATCGAGACCTTCTTTTCGATAAATACCACCTTTCGAATCGCTGATGGCAACAATTTTATAACCTTCTGCATGCAATAAGCTTGCAATATGTTGACCCGCGTTACCGAAACCTTGGATGGCGACACGAATGTCTCGTGGATTCCATTGGCGTTTTTTTTCTAATTCTTTCAAACAATAAAATCCGCCGCGCGCGGTTGCATCATCACGCCCCAAGCTTCCACCTAATGGAATAGGTTTCCCGGTAATAACTGCCGGAGAAAGACGTCTTACGATTGTCGAATACTCATCCATCATCCAACCCATAATCATGGCATTGGTATAAACGTCAGGCGCTGGAATATCGGTATCAGGGCCGATGAAGCTCGCGATTTGTTCGATATAGCCACGGCTTAAGCGTTCCAATTCCATTCGCGAAAGCGCTTTCGGATCAACAATCACACCGCCTTTACCACCCCCAAAAGGAATTCCAACAACTGCACATTTGATCGACATCCAAAAAGCTAAACTTTTCACTTCGTCCAAAGTCACGCCTGGGTGAAAACGAATGCCACCTTTTGCGGGACCACGACGATCGTTATGATGCACGCGATAACCCGTAAATATTTTCAAACTACCATCATCCATACGAACTGGAATAGAAACTTCAAGACAAGCTTTAGGATGTTTTAATTTTTGCAGGGCTTCAGCATCGATGTTGGCATATTTAGCCGCTTTATCTAGACGTGCTAATGCCTGGGAAAATATAGGACCTAACATAAAAACACTCCTCAAATGACTATTTCGAAAATTTTAAAAAATGCATGATATCTTCTGCAACGGCTTGGACGCTACGATTATCTGTTAAAACGCGATAATCTGCGAGTGATTCGTAGATGGGAACCTGTTCAGCGTGGAGTTTTTCAATGACCTCTTCGCGATTTTCAACACGTAACAAGGGGCGTCTTGTTTCATTCATCGTGCGAGTATGTTGATAACTTAATGAAACTTCTAAATAAATAACAAAACCGTGTTTTTTTAATACTTCTTGCGTTTCTGACATGACAACTGAGCCGCCACCGGTCGCCAATACAATGTTTGGAAGATTGGCAAGTTCTGTGATGACTATATTTTCACGTTTTCGAAAACCTGTCTCACCTTCAATATCGAAAATCCAACCAATATCTACTCCCGTTCTTTTTTCAATTTCTTCGTCTGAATCATAAAAATGCATATCGAGTTTATTGGCAAGGAATTTTCCGACACTACTCTTCCCAGCGCCCATGGGACCAATCAAAAAAATATTTTGCGAGTGAACTTTTTTCATTTCATGCCTTAAGATTCGATAATAATTTTAGGGGTCACAAAAATCAGCAATTCTCGTTTTGTATTTAACACATTTTGCTGATGGAACAGCCAACCTACAAGAGGAATTTTACCTAAAAATGGGATTCCTTGCTGATCTTGTTGATGGCTTGACTCATAAATACCTCCTAAAACAATAGTTTGCCCACTTTTTATCCTAATATTAGTGTGCATTTGGCGTGTGGTAATGGAAGGAACCCCCAAAACGACACGTTTGTTGGGCTTGTCCTGATTGACTTCTATTTGTAATAATACTTGTTCGTTCGGCATCACCTCTGGCGTCACTTTTAAGCTCAATACCGCTTTTTTAAAAACAACACCGCTTGCACCCGATCGACTGACTTCTTGATAAGGAATTTCTTCACCCGACTCAATCGAAGCGGCTTCCCGATTAGCAGTTAAAAGACTTGGATTCGAAAGTATTTCACCATGTCCTTCTTTTTCAAGCGCACCCAATTGAATATTTAATGCCTCACTTTGCAATTTCGCGATGGAGAAACCATTTTGAAATGAGAATTGAATGCCTAATTCTCTTTCATAGTCACAATCCACACTCGCAAGATAAACCTCAATTAACACTTGCTGAACTGGCACGTCAAGATTTGCAATAAAACGCGCGACATCCATCATCCGATCCTCAGTATCTCGGACATACAAAATATTGGTGCGCAAATCGGAACGTATCATGCCGCGCTTGGATAACAATGAATTTTTTGAATCCTGAATTAAAGCCAGCATCGTATCTGCTTTGGCGTAATGCAAATGCCAAATACGTGTTTTTAAAATTTCCGTTTCATCTAAAGAAATTTTTAATTTTGCATTATCTTCTTTATATTTTAAAAATTCAGCGTATTTTCCCACAAACCAGACATCATCTATTTTCCATTCGGTGAGTTCATGAGAATGCAATAAAGCGGTTAATGCCTTTTCTGCATCCACATTATTGAGATGAAGTGAAACCGTTCCATAAACAGAACTACTCACGATGACATTTTGTTTTGTCCATTTGGCAAGAATATGAATCGCATTTTTTAAAGAAATATTTTCCGTATCAATCGAAATAATGGAGGCGTGCGCATACGTCACGTAAAAAATAAGAAATAAGATCCACCATTTTTTCATATTTTTCTCCATAATATTTTGCCATTTGATAAAATATGAATGCTGAAATTCGCTCCATTCGCTGTTAACGTACCGAAGCTTACAATACGACGCGTTAATTTACTTTTCACATGAAAAATGCTGATATTTGTTTTCATCAACGCCATATTATCTTCAATGTCCATCGTAAAATGTTGTAACAATATTGGCGAATCAAACTTCTCAAAAGTTGTCATGAGTGGGATAAAATCACCGATAATTTGCAAAGAAAAACGTGTTTCCTGAAAGCCATTTTTCCTGACATGTTGAACATTACTTATTTTTTTAATCAAAATTCCTTGATGGTTACAATAGCTTATAAAATCCTGCAACATTTCAACGGCCCCTCGTTCATCTTTGATAAGAAACATTGTGGATGGACGCGCCAGAGTGACGTTGCTTTGTTTATCTAATGTCAATAATTTTGCTTTAAGATCCTTAATTTCCGATATTTTGTAAGGAAAATCGAGATACCATATACTGCTTACGCTTACCAAAAATAAAATAATAATTCGAATGCGCATATCATCCATTTTTTTTATCCATGATTAATTCAAAATGTAACGTACTCATCATCTCGATTTTTTGAATGATAAAGCGAAGATGGGATTTTTTAGTGTCAAATAAAAAGTGTTCAAGTTGCAAAAATTCTGGAGACTCTCCTACTAAAATGAGTTTGTCTTTTTGATCAATCACGCGCTTCCATTGAATTTGACTGTTAGCCATCGAAGAAAATAAATTGGATAACCATTTTTGTTTAAGCGCGGCATCGTCAAGCGTTTTGGTAAAAACATTCGGGTCTTTTGGTTTTGGATTTTTTTCGATTTTATTTTTTAACACCACCACCTCATTCTTTAATTGCTGAATACGATGTAAAAAATAAAAGTGCGGAATCACCCACATAAAAAATGCCAAGATCGCCATCCACCAACAAAAAATCTTGGTATTTTTTATCGCTAATCGCGATATTTTTTGAATAAAATTTTGCAATAAATATCTCCTAAAAATGAAAAATTGCCAAAGGCTGTAAGTCTTTTGAACGATTTGGGAAGATTTGAAGTCGGATTTACAAAAAAAACACAAAATAAACGATGGGAAGTGTAATATTTTCGCTACTTTTAGTGTAAAATGCAACTTTCATGATTGAATGTTTGATGATATGAGATCTTTCTTACGCTTTATAAAAAAATTATTTATTCTGGGTGTGGTGGTAGTGGGCTTAGCCGCCGCAGGCATCATATATTACATGGAATTTCAACTACCCGATATCAAAGAATTAAATACCGTTCATTTACAAGTCCCACTACAAGTTTTTACGCATGATGGCAAATTGATTGCCGAATATGGTGAAATTCGTCGTATCCCAGTCCCTTATGATCAAATTCCAAAACAACTCATTAATGCGCTACTTGCGACTGAAGATCAACGATATTTTCAACATCCTGGCATTGATATCCCAGGTTTAATGCGTGCTAGCATTAAATTGATTGCCACCGGCCGCAAAGAACAAGGCGGCAGCACCATCACTATGCAAGTCGCCCGCACTTTTTATTTAACGCGTCATAAAACCTTTGGACGTAAATTACGAGAAATCTTGCTTGCGCTTAAAATCGATCATACCCTCAGCAAACAAAAAATCCTCGAACTTTACCTTAATAAAATCTTTTTCGGTTCGCGCGCCTATGGCGTCGAAGCCGCGGCTGAAGTTTATTATGGCAAATCTTTAAATCAATTATCACTTGATCAATTTGCGATGTTGGCAGGATTACCCAAAGCACCTTCTGCCTTAAACCCTTTAACGAATCCCATCGCCGCCAAAAAGCGTAGAGACCATGTATTACAACGCATGCTCGAGGTCGGTTACATTGATAAAAAATCTTATGATAAAGCCTTAGCCGCGCCACTCAATGCGCATTATCATGAATTACAAACAGAAATTAAAGCACCTTACGTGGGCGAACTCGTACGACAACAGTTACAACAAATGTACGGAGACGAAGTCTATACCGATGGTTTTAAAGTTTACACGACAGTCGACAGTCACTTACAAGTATTGGCCAATCAAGTCGTTCGTGATGGCTTAATCACTTATGATCAACGGCATGGTTATCGCGGGTCAGAAGGAAATTTAGGGGTTCCTGACTTAAAACAAATGGAAGAATGGGAAAAGAAACTCGACAATATCCCAATCGTAAATGGACTAGAGCCTGCGGTGGTGATTGATATCACTACGAACACCATGACAGTTTTACGCGCCAATGGGTCTCTTTTAACGATTCCTTGGCAGGGATTGAGCTGGGCCCGCAAACAAATTAATGAAGATCTTCTTGATCGATTCCCAAAAACCGCAGGGGAAATCGCTAAATTGGGCGATCTCGTTCGAATCACACCCGGACCACAAGGGTACCGTTTGACTCAGGTTCCGAAAGCCGAAGCCGGCATTGTGGCTTTAAATCCCGTCAACGGCCAAATTCTTGCGATGGTCGGCGGATTTGATTATCAAACTAGCAAATTTAATCGCATTACGAATGCGAATCGACAAGCGGGCTCAAGCTTCAAACCTTTTATTTATTCCGCCGCTTTAGAAAAAGGTTACACACTCGCGACTATTATTAACGATGCGCCCGTCGTGGTGGAAAATCCTAATGACAATAGCTTATGGCGTCCACAAAATAGTTCGAGACGTTTTTATGGTCCCACACGCTTACGCGAAGGACTTATTCTTTCACGTAATCTTGTGTCCATTCGTTTACTTGATTTAACCGGCATTTCCTATGCGGTTAAATATTCACAAAAATTTGGATTCACAAAAGGCCAATTACCACCCAATTTAACGTTAGCCTTAGGCACAGCGATGGTGACACCATTACAAATGGCATCCGCTTACGCTATTTTTGCAAATGGTGGCTTTAAAGTCGTGCCCTACGCGATTGATTCTATTCAGCAAGGCGAACAAATCATTTATCAAGCAAAACCACTTTCAGCCTGTATGGACTGTCCGCAGCCTGAAGAAAAAGCAAAACCCGACCCAACGCATGCGCCTCGCGTGATTAGCCCACAGAATGCATTTTTAATTACCTCAGCTTTACAAGATGTGATTCAAAATGGTTCGGCAAAGCAAGCTCGAGTACTTAACCGAAAAGATTTAGCCGGGAAAACGGGCACAACACAAAATGAAGTGGATGCATGGTTCGCCGGATATAATCGCGAAATTGTCACCATCACTTGGCTTGGCTTTGATCATGAACAACGTTCTTTACATGAATATGGTGCACAAGCGGCTTTGCCAATGTGGATCGACTTCATGCAAACTGCATTAAAAAATCATCCCGAACAACCTATTCTACAACCGCCTGGCATTGTAAGCGTTCGCATTGACCCACAAACCGGCAAAAGAACCAACGCGCATGACCCGCTTGCCAAATTCGAATATTTCATGTCACCATTTGTACCAGAGGAAGATCAAAGTACGCTGACACAAGATAACACGACCGCGGCTCATGATGATTCAATAAATAATCCAGGTGGTGTATATTAAAAGGTCTGTTTTTACTTAACGGACCTCACAAAATAAAATGTTGGAGTTACGGATGACGCCAGAACAAATCTTAGAAATTATTAAATTTCTGCAAAAACTTTCAGATAATTCCCAAAATACTGCTGAATTTATTTACCATGTTACCATCATCTTAAATGAAATACTTCTCAAACACTTAGAAGAAATGGTAACACCGGAACTTCATCATGAATTTAAAAATTCATTTCGTGACGCGCAAAAAAAATATTTAATTGTCGAACATGATCTTCCGGTGATACGAGATTTAAAAGCTTGCTTAAACATGTTGCATGCGATTGAAAATGCAGCGCAAAAACAATTGTGTTCTCACGGTGAACCTATTATTGCATTTTTTAACAAACTGGAAATGATTCAAGATATCTATGATTTTCGCCAAAATTATAAAATATTTAGTTCTACCAACAATATTTTGACGCTTTATATCTCGCAGGCGAAAAAGTTTATCATTAGCGTCGTTTTGCCGGAACTCATTCAAAAACTCAATAAATTATCGCAATATATTACGCATGAAAATTTGGAAAAGTTAGAAAATATTTGCATTGAACAATTGATTGCACTCGAAAAATATAAAGAAAATTATATTCGAAGAAAGCAAATGATCGTGAAAGATATCGAGTCTGAAAAAAAGGATAAAAAAGAAGATGATTTTGTCACATTTCTGGTTAAGAAAAATGACGGATGGGTGAAATGTATTTATCCTGAAGACTATTTTCCACGCGAAATTAAAATAGAATCGCAAGATTCGCTAGAAAACATATTAAATTATTATGAAATAAATACGAAAGATTCCGATACGATTAAAAATCTTAAGCTATTATTAAATGGTGTCATTGGTATTAAAAAAGTATTAAATGATCATGAAGAATATCAACAATCTGGTTTTTTTCAAAGTGTCGGCTGGATGACAACCTTTGTGAAAGACTTGCGACGCGCTTACAATTCACTTTTTCAATTTGATTATCAAGCCATCATTGCGGAACAATCCAATCCTTTTACGGAAGGAATAAAAAATCAATTAAAAAAATTAAATTTTCTTTTAGAAAAATTAGCATGTATCGCTGACAATTTGGAAAGTGAGCTACATCTCAAAGATGGATATCTATTAAATCATGTTGAATTATTAGTTGAACGTTACAACCAAATTACCTATGAACTCCGAATTCCTGTCGATTATGCCAGACAAAAGTATGTGTATTATCTCGCAAGACTCGAATCTAATGAAAATAATTTAATTGTCATAGATGAGCAATTGGCAAAATTACGTGAATTCATGCATTACAGACCATTTTCTTTATTCAATATTCCTCCTGAAATCATTGAAAATCTAGAAGAATACATTGAAACCTACAAAGATGATCTTTGCATGAATCACGAACGTCTTGAAACATATCAAAAATATTTAGAAAACACATTAAAAGCAAAAAGAGGATTGTACACGTTCATCGTCAGTCATTTTGAATATGCAGGAAATTATAGTGGATTAACTATTCATCATGAACTCATGCAAACATTACATAGTCGAATGCTCTATCTCGAAAAACAACAAAAATATCTGGAAGAACGTTACGACAGTACCGTGGAATATTATAAACAAAATCCGTACATGTTTTTTAAAGCGGATGATAAAAATGAGGTTATCAATCCCAAACTTAAAGCGCATATTGCACATCTTTCGAAAGAAAAGGATGCACTGTCACAAAAATCTGAAGATGAACAAAAAAATAATACCATTCTAAAACTTGAAGAATTCAATCCAAGATTAGCAAACAAGCTGGCTTTAAAAACAAAAGAACTCAATTTTTTCCAAACCCTCACAAAAAATTATGAAGAAACCGAAAAATTAACGATACCAGAGGATAAAGTAAATTTACCGCAAAAGTCTGCGATTATTTTAAAGGAAATGAGTGAGGTTTTAGAAACGTCTAAAAAAGGCATCAACAAATCTGTCACTCCGGGGTAGGCGAAAAAAGTCCATGCTGTCATTACCGGGAAAGTGCAGCTCCCAGTCTACTAAACTTCACTACCGTCGTCCCGCGGCTCGTCCGCGGGATCTAGCGACAGCGACTAAGCCATTCTGGATCCCGCGAATAAATCGCGGGACGACGGCAACGCACGACGAGCTATAAACCAAACCCCAACTGCTCTAAAACTTTTTTATTCTGTTCATCCACTTTCATATTTACTAAATCTATAAACCTAAACTCATTACGCGTTTTAAAATTTTTTCGCATGTCATCAAATGCATGATCCGGATCTTCTATCATCCGCACCTTCATTTGACTGCTTAATTCATAAGGATCAAAAATCTGAAGGACAACATCACGCCAATTTTTTGCTATTGAATTTACATCGCAGGATATTCTTTTATGAATTTGCGGCAAAGCAGTAGGAATAATATTCAATTCGTGGGCGGCCTGGTAAATCATTTCAATACCGCGATATTTTGCTTGTTCTGAATATCCAGCGATATGTGGCGTTGCAATCAATGCTTCATCTAACATTTCAAAATCGATAAAAGGTTCCCCCTCGAAAACATCCAGGCACCACATGAGATGTCCGCCATACAATTTTAAATCATTAGAATTAATCACGCCGCCACGACTGGTGTTTAATAAAATACAATTATTTTTTTGTCTTGTTAAAAAATCTTTATTGATCATATGAAAGGTGGGATACTCACCATCGTTCGTTAAAGGCGTATGCAAGGTAATAAAATCTACGTCAGAAATTTTGTCTAATGCTATTGATTGAAAATCAGGTTCATTGATGGCACGAATGGGATCACAACAAATAACCTCCATTCCTAACCATTCTAATTTTTCAACCACTTTACTGCCAATGGTACCTACACCAATGACGGCCGCGCGTAATTTTTTGGTCGGCAAAAAATTTCTTTTTTGTAAGCTTGCAAGAATCGCAATGACATATTCTAGAACCGCATCGGCATTACAGCCTTTCGCGACTCGATAAGTAATATTATTTTCATCCAACCATGCCGTATCGATATGATCAGCGCCGGTTGTCGTGCTTCCGACAAATTTTATTTGAGTATTTTGCAGTAGACTTCGATCGACATTGGTAATCGAGCGCACCAAAAGCATTTCAGCATCGACAAGATCTTGACTTGTAATTTGTCGGCCTGGTTTTAAAATTGCATCACCAAAATAATGCGATACCCACGGAATATTTTCATCAGCAACAATTTTCACACCGTTTGTCCCCATAAAATCCCAATAAAAATAATAAAACCTACCCATTGATTATTTAAAAAAGCTTGAAAACATTTAAGCGGGTTTCGATCTTTCAGTAAATAAAGTTGGTATAAAAATAATAGCAGAACCACTATTACACCATAAAAATATGCATCGCCCAATTGAAAAATCTTACCCGTACACACCAATAAAAAAAGAAAGATCGCTTGTAAAATCCCTATGATCCATTTGTCATATTTTCCAAACAAAATAGCCGTCGATTTTATACCAATTTTTATATCATCATCTCGATCTGTCATCGCATATTGAGTGTCATAAATGATTGGCCAAATCGCACTTCCAAAAAATAAAATCCATGCTTTCCCCGGAACAGAATTGGTGACAGCCGCAAAAGCCATGGGAATTCCCCATGTAAATGCAATACCCAATCCTAATTGCGGTAAATGCGTCACGCGCTTCAACAAAGGATATACCACAGCAAAGAGAGCGCCACAAAAAGCAAGTAACACTGTCAATTTATTACATTGCAAAACCAGCAAAAATGCTAATACCATCAATATCAAAAATAAAAAAATAGCGGATTGCACAGAAATTTTTTCTGAAGCAATGGGCCGATCTCGTGTTCGCTCCACAAATCCATCTTTATGACGATCCCAAATATCATTAATAACACATCCCGCAGAGCGCATCACAATCACGCCTGCGATAAAAATCATGAGAAACGATAATTCTGGTATGCCATCACTTGCCAACCATAATCCCCATAGTGTTGGCCATAATAATAAAAAAATTCCAACGGGTCGATGTAATCGCATTAAAATGAAATATTGTTTTATCGTATCTATATTCATAAGGTCATCATGTCCGGCATAAATACTTCTGTTAACAACAATGCATCTTTTTCAATACTAAATAAAGATCGTCTCGCATACATTTTGGTATTTTGCATATTATTTTTGAGTTGATGATATAAATCAAATGTATGATCAATCAATCGAAATTCAAACTCACTTCGTACAATATTTTTATCTTGGAATAAAATAGTGCCAATAGGACGGGTATTGAGATCTTGTAATGCTTTAAATTTCCCTTTTAAAAAACCAGATGGAATCACAGATCTTGCCAACATCCAGCATTTATTTTCACTCGTAATCCACACTTCTCGCACTAACGCTTCACTTTCAATAGGTAATATTTCTTTTTCATCATCAAATGGCAATTGCCACGATTCATTAATAATCGTAATTTTTGCACCGAAAATGCCATGATTTTTTAAACGTTCCATGAATGACCCTTCATGGAGAAGCCATGCCGATAAATTCGGTGGGACCGAAGAATCGAGATTTTTGTACCATTTTTTTTGAGAAATCATATACGTATACGTGCGTCAGTAGTTTTAATATAATAATTACATTCTTTTCGCGTCTTAAGCACTCATTATAAGGGAAAAAACATGCAACTCCCAATCGTCATTATTGGAACTGGACTTGCCGGCTATCAACTCGCTCGTGAATTTCGGAGGCTAAATCAAAAAACTCCTCTGACCATAATTACGGCGGATGAAGGCGAAAGTTACCCAAAACCGCAACTTTCGACCGCTTTAACCCAAGGCAAAACTTCGACCTCGCTCATCTCCGCATCCGCGGAAGCGATGGCAATTCAATTAAATGCGACTATCATTACCAAATGCCCTATCACCGCTCTGGATATTCCAAATAATGCCGTTTTAATCCGTGATGAACCTTTGCATTATCAATCGTTGGTATTAGCGTGTGGGGCAGAAGTGATTAAACCGCAGTTAAAAGGAAGTGGTGCCAAAGAAGTGCTTTCGGTGAATCATATCTATCATTATGCAACTTTTCAAGAACTTATTAGAAATAAAAAAACGATTGCCATCTTAGGCGCTGGATTAATTGGATGTGAATTTGCCAATGATTTAAGTAATGCTGGATATAAAGTACATGTTATTGCTCCTGCCAAAGCGCCTTTAGATTTATTAATACCAGAAAATATTGGCAAAATTTTACAAACGGCGTTGGAAGAAAATAATGTGACTTTTCATTTGGGTTGCACGGCCACCCGTGTTGAAAAAATGATAAACGGCTATAATCTCGAATTAACCAACGGTAATGAATTAGAAGTGGACTTTGTACTATCTGCCATTGGTTTAAAGCCACATATTGAACTTGCTGAAAAGTCAGAAATTAAAACTAGTCGTGGCATTTTAGTCAATCGCTACCTTGAGACGAGTGTCAAAAATATCTATGCGCTCGGTGATTGCGCTGAAGTCGAAGGACATGTATTACCTTATATTGCCCCTATTTTAAATTGTGCGAAAGCATTGGCACAAACACTAAACGGCAACCCCACACCTGTGCTATACCCCGCCATGCCTGTCGTCGTAAAGACCCCGGCGCATCCTATTGCCGTCTGCCCTCCCCCCAAAGGTATGCCTGGGGAGTGGATGATTGAGACGAAAGAAAACGACACTTACGCATTATTTTATAATCAAGACAAAAACTTAGCGGGTTTTGTCTTGACGAATAATGCGGTGAAAGAACGAGCGACTTATGCAAAGCAATTGCCTTCTTTAATATGATTGATTAAAATATGGTAGGCATGGCAGGTTTTGATGACGAGGTGAATGCTAAAATGAGCTATATTCAAAAAAATTTAGTCCCTAATGAAAAAATCCTTTTTCAGACTAAAAAGAGCTTGATCATTTTTACGGCTCCGGTCTTCTTTTCAATACTTGCCATATTTTTTCTCTTGAATGCAAATCCATTCGTTCAGAAAGCAGCGATCCTTGCTGCGATTGCCGCTGGATTTTATTGGATTAATCAACTGTTAATGTACTATTTTTCTGAATTTGCCGTCACTAACATTCGAGTGATGATGCGTGAAGGATTTTTTGTTCGTCATACGAATGACACCCGATTATCAGCGCTTGCGAATGTAACCGTGAATCAAAGCTTAATTGGTCAATGGTTGAATTATGGCACCGTTTTTATTAATTCGTTCGGCGGGGCAAGCGATCCTTTTCGAGATATCCATAATCCTCGAGAATTTGAAAAAACCTTGCAGTCACAGCTTTATTCAATACAAAAAAATCCACTGTCGTAGTAAATTATTCACTTGCATTGTTTTACCATCAGTATTGATGTTAAAATTTGTTTTTTATAAGAAAAATAAAGTCTTAAAAATAATAATAAAAAGGCGAATCCTATGTTTATCCGCAAGTACGTGCAAAAGAAACGTAAAACTCAACTTATCAATCTTATCGATAACGATGATTACCCAAAAATAAAAAAAATGATTAGCAATCATGAAGTTGATTTTCAAAAATATGAAGCTGATAAAGATGATTTAGCAACGATTTTTTTTGATAAATTATTGAAAACCATCCTATTTAATGAACCAGATAAATTTAAAAAATGGAAAGATTGTTTAGGCAAACATTTTAATACCGTGCTAGAAAAAACGAATAAAAGAACGGATAAAAGAAATGATTCATTATTACATTGGGCAGGATTTACGGGAAATCTAGAGATTGCTGAAAGTCTATTGGAATCCAAAGCTGATCCTCATGCGAAAGGTCATAGAAATCACGATTATTACGATAACTTAAGCCTCTTTCTTTGTATTCATATTAAATATTTAAAAAAAGAAACCATTTCCAAAATTCTTGCTATCGATAAGGTTAATTTACATATTAAAACTGAAAAAAATAATAATGCATTTTCAATCATTTTTAATATGATGCTAGATTCAATACAAAATAATAAATTATCTGATTTTCATCAATGGCGTGAATTACTGAAAGATAGATTTAATCTTTTTATTAATACGAAGAGTGAGAACAATGAGACACTCTTAAATTGTTTAGCGAGACAAGGAGATATCGATCTTTGCGAAAAACTGATTGAAGCAAAAGCAGATCCGTTGATAAAAGATTTTGAAAATGAAAATTATTATGCAAATTTGAGCCTTTCATTAAACAATCTCGCAAAAACCAAAAATTTCGAAAATATAAAAAAAATTCTATTAATGAAAGAAGTTATTACGCCAGAAAACTTTATATCCGATCATATTTTAATTGCTGTAAAAAATAATGATGTGTCAGACTTAAATAAATGGAAAGATTGTTTAGGTGATCGCTTCCACGATTTCGTTCAAAAAAAAATAAATGATGATTCACTGTTACATATCGCAGCGAAGCTCGGCAATATAGAAATGGTAAACTCACTTATCGAGGCCAAAGCCGATGCGCTCGAACTTGACTCTAATAATTTTACATATACCGATAATTTAAGTATCGCCATTATTACGTTGGCTAAAGAAAATCAGATAGAAAAAATTAAAAAAATATTAGCACTACCGAACATTAATTTAGATATTAAAAAAAATAATATAACTCCATCAGCTGTAATTTTTCATTGCATTTTTAATGCCATTGTTAATTTACCTCGGTTACAACAATGGCAAGATTGTTTAAATGATCGTTTTCAAGATTTTATTAATATGGCAAATAACAAAAATGATTTTATGCTTCTTTGGGCAGGTTATTTAGGTCTTATGGATACCACAGAATTTTTATTAAATGCAAAAGCAAATCCAGAAGTGCGGGGTTATCAAAATTTAAATTATATTGATAATTTAAGTATTTCAATTTATGAATTAGCACAAAAAAAAGATTTCAAAACAATGAAAACAATCTTAGAAAAAAAAGAAGTCGATATCAATATTCAATTCATGGCACAAAACGTAAAAAAACATCCACCCGAAATTATATTTAAAAGTTTAATAACAGCAGTTAAGAATAATAATTTGACTGAATTACAACAATGGCAAGATACTTTAAGTGATCGATTCGCAGATTTTCTTAATAAAAAAGACGAGCTGCAAAATTCATTGTTGCATTGGGCTGGTTTAAATGGAAATGAAGATATTGCTGACAATTTATTAGAACTAAAAGCCGATCCACTTTCTACCAATAAAAGCGGATATAATTATTCAAAATGTTTATCATGGCATATGTTAGAATTGATAAAAGACAATAACTATACCAAATTAAAAAAAATATTAACTTTCAAAGAAGTTGATTGGGATTTCATTAGCAGCACTGGCGAGACGGCGCATGATATTTTAAAAAATAAATTAATAAATTGTATTAACCAAAATAAATATGACGAATACAAGCAATTAATTACCATTCATCCTACGGAAGTACAAAAAATTTTAATTGAGCAAAAAACATCACCTGATGTTGAAACTAAAATATTAAACACACATCTTATTCAATTGATTCATCATAAAAAATTTAAAGAATTAGCGGATATATTATTAGATGATCAATCGATTGATCTCTCTATGGCAGATGAAAAAGGAATGAGCCCAGAAAAAGCATTATTCAACTTACTCAAATCTTCTATAGAAACCATTAATGAAGAAACGTTCATGCTCTTAAAAACTTCCGTACGGGAAGATTATTTCAAAAAAATAATCAATATGGTTGATGCGGAAGGCAATACACTTTTAACCGCTGCTCTATTATCCAAAAATAAAAAATTTGAAGATGTATTAAAAGAAGCTGGTGCGGATTTACGGTATGATTTCGTCACGATATTTCAAAATCTTCCCAAACAAGCATTCGCCATTCCACCATTAATGAAACCTACTCGCGAGATGAAAATTTATAAAGCCTCACCCGTCTCTACTTATAAAAAAGGGGGGAAAAATACTGAATTTAAAAAACAATTTACTCAACTTTTGAATAGTTTTGAAAATTGGGGCGTGATAAATAAATGCTGCGGGACCAGCGAAAAACATGGATTACATAGCATTCAACAAAATTTCTTTACGGAAGAATATTCCGGTATGCAATTAAATCATTACTTTGAAAACAATAAAAATAACTTAGAACAAATTTACAAGATTTTAAATGATGATTTTGTTGAATTATCCAAAAAAACTAAACAATATTCAATTCTTTGTAAGAATTTATCTATGTGTTCCCCAGGTATATCTGGGCACATCGCATCGGTGCTCATCGATTTAAAATCTTCAGTATCGTTAGCGAAATGGCTTGCGGAAAAAAGAACTTCTATTATTCATATTGCTGCCGATAAGCATAATAAGACAAATAAGATTTCGGACAATGTGAGTATTCATACTTATTTAACATTACATAAGGAAGCATCTACAGAACAATGGAATCCATTGATGGATGTGAAAGAATTGAAAGATCCATTTGCATCTCTTGCAGGTTTTGCTAATGACGAAAAAGGAAATTTACATCGCGAGGATTTTCGATTATTTTTTATGAAGGAATATAATCCAGAAACCATTCAGGCTTGTATAAAAGCCAATTTGGATATCGAGTTAATTAGTTTATGCAAAAACTTTGGTTATGATTATCTCGAATATAATTCAATGAGCGATAATCATAGTTTTCAACAATTTACTAGCCAATTAAAAAATCTATTGGCCGAACTGGGTACTCATATTCCCTTAGGAGATTATATTTTACATGATGATGACTATATTAATTTTAAAATTGATCCCAATCCTATTTTAGAGGAATTATGTAAAATAGTATTATCAAATCAAAAAAATCCATATTTACAATCATCGAGAAATGACAAAAATATGCTATTTTCGAATTCAAAATTGAGTAGTAAGCATAATGTAGCGGAAAAAGCGGATAAAGAATTTAAATTGTTAGGTTAGTAGCTCCGTCATCAACTATGTCATGCCAGCATGCTTTAAGCTGGCATCCAAGAGGCTTCGCTATGTGCCCACTGGATGCCACCTCTCGCTACGCTCGGCTGGCATGACAAAGCTTCTAATTAGGCAACTATGCCTTTACAAAGAAGGTCGCCTGACGAAGTCAAACGGGGAAATTTTTCCGAGATTAACCTCATCTTTCGTAAACATCGTCCCCCTCACATCCGCTAAGCTACTTTTCATTTCAAGAGATTGAGTAATCCCTAAATACCGATCCCAATAATCCGTCACAAATATATTTTTTGGATCCATTTTTTTTCTGATTTGCAGCCACTCAGAAAGTTTCGGATAATTATTTTGTAAAATTTCAGGTTTAAATTCAAATTCACCATATTTTTCTCCGATATTTGGCAAATACTTTCCCCAATGTAATCGAGCACCTGGAATCATTAATAATTTTTCCCAAAAAAATCCAAAGTATCTATTCGCATCTCCACATCTATTATGGTTATACCAGCATAAATCCACCCTAAACACATCACGCCCTTCGGCAGGACTTAAAAGAAACGGAGATGCTTTTGCGCTGTAAATCTCGACGACAAAATTACCAGCGGCTTCAGGATTCGCTGCAACTAATTCTTCAATAGTATGCATCACATCATTTATTCTTTCGCGTGGGAACCAAAACTCGCTGAATGAAAGAGAAATGAGATGATCGAAATGCGCTTGGTCATCATTAGGAAGAGTTTTATACCATACGTCACAATATTCTTGACCATCTCCCAACATGACAAAAGGTCTAATTAAAATCCCTAATAAGCGCTGCGCCAATTCAGTCCCAATCGTTGCCAATTGATTACCGATAATTAAAGCACCTGCTGCAAGTACGCTATAGGTATATGGCTCCAAGGGATGATGATAAGGAATTTCTTTTGCGTCAGGTGACGTCGAACGCCCCGTCCACTCATTGACACGTTGGACGTACTTTTGAGGAAACCAACTTAAACGAGCATATTCTTGCTCCTCAAATAATGTTTTGCTTAATTTACTAAAATTGCCTTTGCTATCTTTCGCTAAAAAAGAATCATTCATGTTGTGATTCACTTCCACGCCTTGCACGAAAAATTTTTGCGGAAGTTTAAAGGTAATATGCGTAATGACACCGAGCAAACCCATCGATACACCGACCGCATTAAAATTAGCTTCGCCCTTTTCAGCGTAACATATTTCACCTAAACCATTTACCCATTCAAATGCGTGAATCACATCGGCGAGACCATGTTGATTAGATCCACCACTGGTTGACGTTTGTATACATCCCGCCACGGTTTGATGACTGATGGTGCCTAAAATGGGTAAAGCAAATCCTCTATCATCAATCTGTTTATTAAAGGAATTGTCTAAAGTGGAACTCCGATCTTTTGGATTAATACCTAAGTAACACCCTGCTCCAACCGTTACCAAGCCTTCCGTTTTGGATTCATTAACCTCGAACGAATGAATTTTTCGAAGATCACCGTCTAAACATATTTTAATTACATTCTCTTCCTCACCATAGATGGAAGCGGAAGGAGAATGTCCAGAGCCTACCGTTCGAACAAGATGCGAATTTTTCGTTGCAAATAAAATTATTTGCTTCACTTCTTCGACACTTTGAGGATAATAAATATCTTTTTCACAAAAAATTTCTTTTAATTCTGATGAAAAACGTGGGGAAGTCAAATCATTCTCCTTGAAAACATGACTATTTAAGACTAATTGCCATGCCCAATAAAAAAATTGGGCTCGCAATGACAAAACAGTAACTGACATGACAAAATTATTTCGTATGCTTTAGGGTATTTTCTAATCCAGCTTTTTTATTATTGGCAACATCCAATAAAACGCCAATTTGAGCCTCACGTTTTTTTTCTTTATTGCAATACTGATTCAGATCTCTATAAACCAAAGACGAGACACTTCCTGCCACAACTCCTGAAAACATTCTCAATGCAGCGAACTCCAAAGTAACATTAGAAGAAACCGCAGGAGATATACCAGCAATGAGCAAACCTGCAATTGCTCCGCCCTTAATTCCCTCTCTCCATTTATTACGATAAATATGCTGTTGCATCGTTTTATATGTGGCTAATCCTTCCGCTATTATTGTGCTGTTATAATGAATGTCTTCGGGTTCTTTTGCATCATTTACTATTTTTTCTATCTCCATTAGTGTTTTAGCACCTTCTTGGCCAAGAATAAAATTAATAATATCGCCAGACTGAATTCTTGTTAGCATTTCGATTCTCCATATCATATTGTTATAAACGCAAACATTATTGCTTGCATTGGTCAAGCTTTCAAGATGAAAATAAACGTATAGCCAACACTAAATAACTTGTTTGATTATGCTTTCTTCATCAACTTCCATCATTTCAGTTTGTTCTGTAGTTGTTGCTAAAAAACTCGAATATTGTCTTAAAGGCGAAGTCTTTGATCGAAAAGGTCTCCCGATATGTAATGACTCTATATCTTGCTTCAAACGCGGGCGTTTTGATTGAATACCTTCTGGCAATGTTGGCTGCTCTGAAGACTCATTCAAAGGGAATGACAGAACAGTTGATAACATTGATTTAGTCTCTTCAAGGTATAAATTTGAAGTATCAGATGCAGTGAACTCTGCGGTGGTTTGATAATTTTCTTTCAGTTTTCGCTTCTTTGCAAACAATCCCATACGAGAAGTCAATGGTTTAACAATTTCTTCGTCCAATTTTTTCTGGTGTTTTGCTTTTGCAACTTCAATTTTTTGTTTTTTCACATACTGATGAACCTTTGATGTGAATTCTTTAATCGCATCAGCATTATGATGATTGTTCAGTGGTGTTGTTAAAACAAAAGCCAGTAATTTTTTGATAATGAGTGGCTTATAATCCTCAATATCTTTATATAATGCAGATGCATTCAACAAAATAGGTGTTTGCAAAAGCGGATCTTCGCCTGTTTTTATTGCAGTAAAAACATCATCCCCTGATTTCAATTCTAACATCGAGTGCAACAATGCAAACAAAGTTTTGGAATCACACGGTGTAAAATTTTTTGTAATTTTTATTTTAAATTCTGTTTTATATATCAATTGACAAGTTTTAAAGTTATTTTTTAACAGTTCATCAAATTGCATAAAGCCATTTTTAACCTTGCTCACTTTTAAGGATTTATTTTTCTTAGTATTCCCGATCCTTGTCAAATGAAAATGTGAAGGACTAGAAGGTTGATACAACAAATCAGGCTGTTTTTGTACCTTACCAATAACAAAAACTTCAGGTGTGATTGCATTACGAATAAAAGAAGGATTCCCATATAAAACTTTTGTCACACTACTGCAATAACGTTGCATTTCCGATTGTGTATCATCAACAATCATTGCGAACTCATTTCTATGCATTTTAATATTTGCAATGCAAAGTACGATATAACCATTTTCTTTTGTCATACGATAAGAATTGTGTATAGACTTCGCTAAAAACGAGCTCGCCCAAGCAGAATAGGTCGAATACAGCTGATGGGAAGATCGATCCCCTTCATATAATTCCTTATTAAAATATGGCGGAGAAGTAAGAACTAAATCATAACGATTCACTTTTGCAAGTAATTGTTCTTCTGGATATGATTCAAAAGGGAAGCAGGTTAATTCAACCTCCTTTTGACCTAAATTATATTTTTCAACAATATTCCGATATTGTGCTATCATTTTAGGATTTGCATCATTGATAGATATTTTTTTAGTATATTTATCTAATAAAAATGCAAATAAACGATTTCCCCAGCCACCAGAAAAATCAAGCACTTCAGCGACCTTATTTTCAGGCGTGGATCTTCTTACATACGCAATAATATTTTTGACTGCAAAAGGTTGGAAAGGTCTTGCCGAATAATTTCTCTCAATACTTTTGGCAATACTTTTTTTCAAAGTATTAGTATGTATCGTGTAGTCTTTAGAAAGCTCGGTAAAAAATAATTTATCAGATTTACCCGATAATATTTCAACGGGAGAAGGATAAAGACCATTTTCGTTCCGAGTTTTAATGTTCATTCTTAATGTATAGGTAAAAGGCTCAGTCGCATAAATTCCTGCTTGACTATAATCCTTAAAATAATAAAAATTATTTTTTTCTGAAATGATTCCTGAAGCTTCCCTACCATTTAAAAAAACTTTATAACCAAAGAGGGGATCATCCATCACTTCCTTTTCAGTTAACTTTAAATCATCAATCTCACAGTGGTTTTTCTCCACTAAATAAATAAATCCAATACCAAATAATAAAGAATTAAATTTATAAAAAGAACCACAATTTCCTTTTTTATAAATATTAATATCGATATCTTTGAGTAATTCAAATCGTTCTCCCGGAGAAAGGACCATGGGAGTAAAAGTATCTTCTGGATGATCGAAAAAAAGTTTTTCGGAAGTTGAAATGGAAGATGTAGCATCTAAACTTATTTTTTCTATAACGGCAGGATCTTCGCTATAATTATAGCAATATAATGTATAAGTATTTTTTCCCAAGTCACTTTCTTCTTTCCGTATCAAAGGATAAAAATGCGGAGGATAATCTGTTGGATCTTGATCCGTAATAAATATATTTGGACCTATGAAAGTGAGCACATCGAACATTTTTTTATTTTTTTTATCAGATAATAATGCTTGTCGTTTGCTGGGAATATCTTTTTCATCGAGTATTAATTTGGCTTCATGGAGATCAACAATTAATTCTTTCGCTCTTTTGCGCAGCATGTTTTTGCTGGATTCTTTTAATTTTAAGCGCTGACCTTCTTTTCTTCCTAAAACATCTTCTAATACCGTTTTCGTTCGACCCGTTAATATGCCATTACTACGATGACTATCCATCACGACTGCCTCAAAAAATATTGAGGCGTAATTATGAACAATTTTAGTTTTTTTGTCTATTTTTCTTAGCAAAAATCAGTAAATTTGATTAAAATATTACCAAAATTACCTTCTCATCCTTAGCGAAAGCGAGAGGTCTAACGAAAATTAAAAAGATTTCAACGCTCCGCTCAGGATGACAAAAAGGATACAATAATTTGAATGTATATAACTAGTATAAGGAATGTATGGTGATTTTTTAAATAATCATCGCGCCTTTGAAAAGTTTAACAACTTATATACTTGAGTCTACATCCTCACAAATTAATTCAAACTCAGCAATAATTTTTTTTGCTATTGTATGATATAACTTAGGCCTAACCTCTCGATGTAATTCAACTATTCTTCTAAAATTTGTTAACAATGGATTTGTATTTAATCCTGCTGCAAGATCAGTGAGTATATCTACATGAATGCTTGTATAATTTGAAATTCCTTGGATGGTATATTCATTTGTAGAGGTAATATCATTAATAATATGCTTTGCTATGTTTGAATCCATCATGTTTATCATGTCTCCATTTAATTTTAACGATATAAAAGAGTGAATAGAATGTTGCTGCCTGTAAAATTCTTTAAGTTTCTCAAATATTCTTATAAAAATATCTGTTTCGATTAAAATATTTTCATATTTTGAAAATTTATTTGGGTTTACTCCAAATAAATGACACAAGGGTTCCAATGCTGCCATAAATTAATAATCCTTCAAAATCTAATCCGAATATACTCTAAAGTATAATATTATAATGATCAATACTTTGGAGTATAAAAAATTTTATAGTTGCTTATTTAAAAAAATGATACATTTATTAAATTCAATTTTATTAATTATTAAATTATTTTAAGAGACAATATTTGTGGAAAATAATTCGTCTAAATCGAAAAAAAAAATAAGTCTTTCTAAGGAAAAAAAATTTTACCCCAATATTGCCAAAAATTTAAAAAAACTTATGTTATTAGCAAATATTTCTGAAAGTGAACTTAGCAGACGAACAAATGTTAGACAACCCATCATTCATCGTTTATTATCGGGAGAAAATAAAAATCCCAAATTATTAACGATGAAACCACTTGCTGATTACTTTATGCTATCATTAAGTGAATTCATCGGAGAAAAAGATGTAACAACAACTTGGAAAGGATACACATCCAATAATCATTTTGGCTGGAACGAAATCCCTTTATTTAATGAATTCCAAATCCTTGAAATCGATAAATACAAACCCACCAAATTTATAATTTCCGAATGCAAAGTTAGTAAAAGGGCATTTGCTATGAATGTTTCTGATCAAAGCATGGAGCCCCTTTTTTTAGAAAATTGTAAAGTTATTGTCGAACCGGAATTATTACCGCAAAATAATAATTACATTATTATACAAATTTATAATACAGAAAAGCCAATCCTGCGCCATTTCATAAAAAATCACGATGGAAACTTCATTAATGCATTTAATAATAAATTTGATACAATCCGAAAAATTTCTATAAAAGATAGAATTATAGGTACGGTCATTAGAACTATATATGATCACAAGATTAACGAATAAGGAAATACATATGAAAAAAAAAGAACTGAATCTTTTTAATATTATTCAGTGGTTAACTACAAAGTATATTCAATTGGAAAAAAAAGCTTTACCATATCCGTGTAAATTAATTAAAATCATCGAAAAACAAAGTGAGCTTCTTGCACAAATTCAATTTTCTGGACAATCGCATGTTCTTGAAGTTGATCCTAAAAAAATTATTGACGAAAATCTTTTTCAATACTTTTCTCCATTAGATATAAAACAATTATTTGAAATCACATATCATAAAAGCCAATTAGTTTTATCAGATACTTTTTTTTGTCAGGAAACAAATAGCGAAATGCTAACTTTTACAAATGTTATCACTAAAAATAAGATTACTGTCACGGCAGAAAATGCCTCCCTAGACAAAAATTTAATCAAAAATATTTCTTCTCTAGACGCTCATAAAATTGGTTGCATATGGGGAATGGAATTCATAAAAAAATATTTACGGAAATAACTAAAAATGATTCACGAAAGACCTAATCAACAATTTAAATATTTCACTTTTATTTCAATGTTTTATTGTACTCTTCTTATTGCATCAACGTTATTGCCATATAAAATTATAAATTTTTTCGGCTTCAGTGAGCCAGGCGGAATTTTTATCTTTCCTTTAACCTACCTACTTGGAGGCGCTGTTGCAGAAGCATATGGAAGAGACCTGGCTTTACGAATGATTTATTCAAGCGTATTTTGTCTTTCTGCATTTACAGCAATAATTGCCATCATAGTACGAATGCCATCAGTAGAAACAGCCCCACATCAAGAAGTATTTATCCAAGCTTTTGGGCATGGGATTCGCTTGGTAGGTGGTTGTTTAATTGGTTTACTATTTAGCGATCTAACAAATATTTATAAAATCACTCGTCTTAAATTTTTCTTTCAGGGTAAATATTTTGTTCAAAGATGCTTATGGTCAACAGCTATTTCTGAAATTGTTTTTAATATCATAACATATATTATTACATATTTTGGTGTAATACCGATCAAAGGTATTCTAGGTTTAATTATATCCTCATGGATATTAAAAATGGTTTATTCCCTAATAATGATCTTCCCTCTTCTCTTTCTGATGAATTATCTAAAACGAAAAGAAGGAATTAATATATACGATACAAATAAAATTAATTATAAATTTGATCCTGAATTATTATTTTTTAAATTTTTGCCCTTATCTTCGGTTCAGAATAAGAGGTGTCTGAACAGTTAGTGGAATTATAACAATCATGATCATTTTTATTTTCCATATTAATAATTTTCCCTGGATTAAAAATATTTAAAGGATCTAATGTTTTTTTTATTTGCTTCATTAAGAATAAACTATCTTTATATTGCGTTTCTAAATATGATTTTTTTCCGAAACCAATACCATGTTCGCCAGTACAAGTGCCTTTAAATTTTAACGCCTCATTTACAATGAACTTATTAAATGCAAGATTTTTAGCAAATTCTCCTTTGTCACTCGGATCCACTGTTAATGTAAAATGAAAATTACCATCACCAACATGAGCAACTAAAGGAGCATTTATTCCTAATTTTTTCATTTCAACGTAACACGAATTAATACATTCCGATAATTTTGATAAGGGTACGCAAGCATCTGTTGCCATAGCTTTCTTAGATTTTGAAGAACAACTCAAAACAGCGGGACAAGCATTTTTACGCATTTTCCAAATAAATTCCGCTGATTGCTTATCTCTATAAATTTGAAAATTACTTCCACCAAATTTTTTTATATTCATATTGATAATTTTTGCTTCATCTTCAATTACAGCATATGATCCAAATAATTCAATAAGAATAGTATTTTTATTTTTATCAAGAATATCAATATTTGAAAATTGTATACACATTTCAGTTTGCAATTTATCAAGTAATTCCACTCTTCTGAAACGTATAATACCTTTGGTTGCAATAACAAAATCAATAGCCGATGATATATCATCGAATTGAGTACAAATTGTAAAGTTACATGGTAAATTTTTTCTTATTTTAAGAGAAATTTCTGTAATGATTCCTAACGTACCTTCAGAGCCAGCAAATAATGCAGTCATGTTGTATCCCGCTGAGGATTTTAGTGAATGACTACCAGTAGTAATTTTATAAGCTTCTTCATTTTTATATGAAATGACTGAACATCCTAGTATATTTTGTGCCATAGAGCCTGAGTCTGTTGCACCTGCACCAGATGCATTAGTTGCAACCATACCCCCAATACTTGCGCCGAAACCTGCTTCTACCGGAAAATGGAAGCCATGTGGTTCTAAAAATTCATTTAATTTGTTGTAAGATATTCCAGGTTCAACGACAATTAAATAATCTTTTGGTTGAAACGTAATAATTTTATTCATTTTACTTAAATCAAGTGAAATGCCTCCTAATACTGGCGTTAAATGGCCTTCCACACTTGTTCCGCTTCCATAAGGAATTATTGGAATTTGATATTTCACGCAAAAATTAGTAAGAGCAATAATATCCTTTTCTGATTCTGCATAACATACAGCATCGGGTAAACATGATTCTGAATAGAATTGATTACCACTATGTTTTTTTAAATCTTCTGCTATGGTAGAAATTTTATTGGCTAGTATTTTTTTTAAAAGGTTAATTTGGTTTTCTTTTATTGGCATTACATTTTCCTTTATTATAAACGCGAATTCCAGATAAAAGGGCTCTGGCATTCAGAGTCTTTATTAAAGACCATTCTGGATGCCAGCTAGAAGCATGCTGGCATGACAGAGTTTTTAACAACGCGTCCGGCGGATGCGATTCATGATTTCTTCTCCATCATCTTCCATAACATCTTGCGTAGATTTTGGTGTTGGTTTCGAATCGAGTTCAGCGGTCATGGTCACATCGGGTTTAGTAGTTTCCTTGGACGCATGCTTGGCTTCAAATTCTTTGCATTTTGCTATTTTTTCTTGAAGTTCTGCTTGTGCAAATACACCCTTAAATAGAGCTTTTGAGACCGAACGTGAATCAAAAGGATCAATCTTTGGTCCCTTATCGACACGTAATATTGCAATTTCCATATTATTTTGTGCATCGTCAAAAATATTTTTTACTTGCTCTTCATCTTCAGGACTGAGAATTTTAATTAATTCATCAGCATCTTTAGAAAAAGTTTGTAACTTTTCAAGAGCAGGCATAAAAAAATTGAGCGGCTCTTTCAACACATCATTTTCTTCTTTGGTTTGAGCAGATGGCTCTTTAAGAACTATCTTTCTAAATTTATTATTTTCTTCTTTGAGAGCATTAAGCGCTTCGAGATATCTGGCACGCAGATTCATATTTATTATCCTTATTCAATGTTATTATTTATTTACGGCCGGATTATGCCACAATATCAAAAGTTTTCAAGAATCTCGTCGTCCCGCGACTTGTTCGCGGGATCCAGAAAGCCCTACGATGTTGCTCTGGATCCCGCGAACAAGTCGCGGGACGACGTTATTGAGATAACTGATCCCGACAATTCCATCGCATCCCCAAACCACCAAATATTTTCTTCATGATCTAAAATACCTAAGACCTCCACATTATTTTGCATCACAATATAATTAAACCGAGTCGCCATTGTCATCAAATCTTGATAGGTTTTTAATGTAAGATCATTTTGCTGTAACCATTTCATCGTATCGTCAGGCGTTAATAATTCATGTTTTAAACGAAACTTATCACTGTATACTTGCACAAACTTCGGGTGAGGTAAAAAATTCGAAATGAAATGCTCAACCAGCCCCCACAATTTTGCACATAATTCAAATACACGGTATTTTACAGGCGAATCTTCTAAAAACATTTCTGCCATTTTATCTTCAGATGAAACTTGATCACGATAATATTGATATTCCTTTTCGGATGATAAACGCATTAAAGAATATAAATAAAATAGATGTGATGAATGGGTTTGCGTCTGCATAAGATTTTCAATAGCAGAAAATCGTTTTTGAGGCGTATCTAATTTTCCCCAATCCACTCCTACAACATATTTTTTGGAAAGCGCAAAACATATGGCGAGCAAATAAGAGATACGCTGCAATTGTCGATAAATAATTCCATTATTTTTAGCTTGAATTGCAATTTTTTCAGCAATAGGTAAATCTTCGTGATCAAAAGGAAAAGGCTGGCACATTGCATTTTTATAGTGTGCACGAAAAAACAAAGAACGCGCAAAACAAAAATTAATTTTTTTAATTTCAGGATTTGTTGATAAATATTGTAAAAGAGAAATGGCGTCTTCTTTTTTCTGATTAACCCATCCATTTTGTAAAATCCATTTTTCAAAACAAGATATATTTACTTCAGAATTTTGTTTAACTTTTTCTACAATGTTTTCGAATGTTCGATAAATATAAAAAAGCTCTCGCGCTGATTTTTCAATTAAAGATGCGATTTCTTTATCAATAATATTTGATGCTACTGCTTTTTCTAAAGTAAAAATGACATCCATTAATGCTATCGTTTTTGGCGCATATTCCTCAGAAGATAATGCATGCAACATGGCAACGGCGTCATCTTCATTACAATCGACAAAATATTTTTCATAAATTTTGCCAATACCTATCATTCCATAGAATTGACACTCTCGCGCACGCAATGCTCCCATACTACTTGCACCAAATACCGCAATCCCCGATTCCAAAGCAAATAAAATTTCTTTATGAAGAATAGACGCCTTTTTTTCGAAAAATCCATCAATAATGGCAATCATCTTGGGTTTTAAACGTATCACATGCAAAATATCCCCCGCCGCCGCTGGCGGTAAATACATGGCATCGGGTAATATTTTTTTCGCTTCATTAATGGCAAGCGATGGACCTAAAAAAACAATAATATTCATCGCATCAAACCTGGAATAAAAACTTGTACGACAGGAATATTCAATTCAGGTTTTGTGTGTATTACCATGAATACATCATTGATATTATTTTCGTATAGGCGTGTTAAAATTTGAGATTTTAAAATTGACGAATCTATTTTGCCATTCCCACGCTCCGTGTGATTTATTTTGAATGGATCCCCGTCTTCACGGGGATGACAGAGCACTTTGATTTCATATTGCTCCGCAAAAATATCATCTCTCGATCCCGAAATAAGCGCTAAACGCGATTGCGCCACTTCCAAAAGCGCACGTATTAATGCAATATCAGCATTCCAATGTGTGCCCGTTCCTCGAAAAATTCCTTGTAAACGAAAAGGATTTGGATCATGACACACACAATGAAAAGTTGGAATATTAAAATGAGAAGTAATATCCCATATCTTCAAAGACATATTTTGTCGTAAAAATTTTTCAATTAAGTCATGATTTGTTGAAGATATTTCACTTTGATTAAACAATTTTGTTTGACGAATATGATCAGGCAATAAAGCAAAACGCGCTAAACTATCCCTCTCTATCACCTCACAAAGCGCATGACAAATCGCATCATCAACATTTTCTCCCGCCCCCATGCCATTGGTGCTCACATCGAAAAATGCACGATGCGCACATGGAACCGTTGAATCAAGATTGGTTAGCGCATGAGGAATATAAATTTCTTTATTGTCGAAAAGATGAAATGCTTTAGTCCATGCAAGGACTTCATGATCCCAATTATTTTTTAAAAAAAATCCCGTGTTAAAAAGTGCAGGTGAAACACAGTTTTCTGAATAAATATCTTCAAAAGAAATCGCAGGCGGATTTTCTAAATGAAATATTTCCATCGATTCCATGACTGCTGAAATATAAGCTGATTCTTGCGTCAAACCTTTTCCCATGGAAACTGAAATATGTTTGCCATTCGGACGAATGGCAAGCGCTGTTGGAATACCAATGCAATCTAATCCGGTAATGTCTGCAACGCGAGTGATGCCGAGAGTTTGGAGATAGGGGGGTAGTTTTTTATCTATTTTAAGCAAAAAGAAAACCTATCATAAAATAAACTTATATCCGTCGTCCCGCGGCTTGTCCGCGGGATCCAGAGCCACATAGAAGCTGCCACTGGATCCCGCGAACAAGTCGCGGGACGACGAATTTAGGGAAAAGTTTTCAACCATGCCGTAATCCCACCCGTTAAATTACGCGCATCGTGAAATCCTGCATTTTTTAATATTTCAACACCGCGCTTACTACGTCCACCCCCACGACAATGCACAATCGTTTTTTTGGTGGGATCGAGCTCACTCACGCGCGCTGCCAATTCACCAATCGGAATGAGCTTACCACCCATTTCACATTCAGCGTATTCACTCGGTTCACGCACGTCTAATAAAACAAATTCTTCGCCTTTATCTTGCAAAGCTTTTAACTCTTGAATGGAAATTTCTGGAATAACAGCATTCATACATTGCTCCTCTCTATCAATTAAACTATCAATCAAATTTTCGCGCGATGCATTTTCACCGCATAAAATACAATGCGGATTTTTTTCAATCTGAAATTCACGAAACTGCATTTCTCGCGCATCGACGGTTAATAAACGATTTTTTAATGAATTGCCTATTTTTAAAATCCATTTCAACACTTCGGTCGCTTGTATCGTGCCCAATATACCAGGCAAAACACCTAATACTCCACTCTCAGCACAATTAGGCATCCATTGAGAAGAAGGCATATCGGGGTATAAACACCGATAGCACGGACCATTATCATCGGTGAATATGCTACATTGTCCTTCAAATTGGAAAATACTTGCAGACACATTCGGTTTTTTTAAACGAAAACAAGCATCATTAATAATGTATCGTGCGTTAAAATTATCGGTACCATCAGCAATAATATCGAACGATGCAATGATACTTTCTGCATTGGCTCGTGATATTTTGTCTTCATAACTCAGAACTTCTATATGCGGATTTAATGCATGTATCCTATTTTTAGCTGCAGAAACTTTTTTTGTACCAACATCTTCCGAATTAAAAATAATTTGGCGATGTAAATTTGAAAGCTCAACAATATCATGATCCACGATACCAATCGTACCGACACCAGCAGCTGCGAGATATAATAATAATGGCGAACCCAACCCCCCTGCACCAATGCAAAGCACGCGGGCATTGCGAAGGTGCATCTGCCCTAATTCACCAATATCAGGCAATAATTGTTGGCGTGCATATCGAGTTTTTTCGGAAGCATGAAACTGCAAAAATTATCCTCCGGAAAGCGCAGCTACAATATCAATTTCATCATTTTCTTTAACTGCGTTTGAAAGAAGCGCGGGTGAGCGATTGACATAAATATTAATAAACGGAGATAACGCATCAGATGGAAATATGAATGGCTTAAGCGAAGGATAATCCAAAAAAAGATTTTGCAACACAACACTCACGGTATCACCCGCGATATTCAATTTTTCCGCAGGATTTATCCATTTCATTAAAACACTTGGTATTCGCACAAAAGCCATAAAAATACCAATCAATTAAGTTAAATCGAGAGAATTATTTTCAATACTTGAAATAATATTGGCAGCAACTGCGGTTGAATTTTCAATCGATTCTTGCACACTTATTTCTGTTATCGCCTCAATTTTAATTACATTTTCGGTCATGATTTTCTCCTAAGGTTGAATTAGATAGTATTAAAACGCACACATCCGCGCACAAAAGGGCTGACATCAGAAAATCGACGAACCATATTTTGTGAACAAAATGTAAGTGAGTTGTCTTCTTTTGGCATTTCTAAACTTAAACGTATTTGACCTTCTGCATCAGGTTCGCTGTGAAAAAAATCGAAACGTACTTTATTCAAAAATTCCTCTGTAGAAGTATTGGTATCTCTTGTTTTCGAATATTTTAACATGGTCTGTTTGAAATGAAACATCATTTCACGAATTTCCCGCAATGTCACCATCGTACTTGTCAAGGTTTTCGGCTTAACGGTTGATTCAAAATGGGTTGGCATTGCAAGAGACCAGTACACCGGACGCTTATTTTCGACGGAAAAATGATGCGGAATCATAATCGTTGGCGCATAATTTTTTAAGCCATAATGCTGAATAAAGTCTTCCTGTAATCCACAAATAGGCGCTTCATCATCATTAATTGCCGGTGAAAATCCGGGGACCGCGCCAAGACCTACCATGATGATATATTTCGTCACATCGATGATAAAAGGGCTTGCTTTTACTTCGTATTGTGTTAATTCACGAATCAAAATATCCCAAATATGATCATGCATGGTTTTTGTCAGCATGTACTCAATCGCAGCCCATCCATCTTTATACAAAAAATAATTGAAACGCAACCAATTATCATTTTTTTTGTTGTCTATCCAATTTTTTGAGAAAAAAAGGATTTCGGTATGCCACTTTTGGGAAAAATTCTCATCCGCTGCCATTTTAGTTAATAATGACCAATGTGTGCGAAGATCACGGGCAAGCGGCATTTTAATCTTACGTTCACGACACAATTTTCGATGATTATGAATATCGGTTATTTTGGGTAAAACAAAAATCGAACGTGCACCGGATGTCATATGCCATGCTTGCGGCCATACATGCACGGGGCTTAATACAAAGGTTAAACCGACTAATCGTCCGGCTTTAATCAAATTAAATGGAATGACACGATTTTCTGTTCGCATAAATAATTCAACAGATCGATCTAACACCATTCCTAGAGGAATATGACCGTTGTGATAGCCGAGTTCTTGTCGAACACGATCTGGGATTCCAGGATGATCCATTGGCGCAAGAGAGCCGTCTGAAAGGGGAAATTGGAACTTTCCCGTGTCAATGATACTACTACCAAAAGGATAACGAACTTTAAAAAGTGGATAATCGTTTTTCGATTTGATTTTATCTACCACGTCTGCAAAACCGGGATTGACTTTTTGTACCTTTTCCCTCACTTCATCCCAACGTGTTTCTTCATAGGATGCCGAGCTCATTTTTTACTTCTCCTCATTTTTTGCCGATTTTATCATAGTTTTTTTATATGTAAAATTTATGGGATAAAATTCGCTTATATATTTTCATCTATTAAAACTTTTACCATCGTGTTTTCATATGGAACCCGGCACAAAAAATGAGAATAGGATCTTATGGAACGACTTGACCAAAATAATTTCCTCGCCATTGAGCTTATTGAATATCTCGGCAATGATAAGCCGGCACAAGAACAAATTGATTTAGTGGAATATTTAATTTCCAATGCGATGCAAAATTCTACGAGTTAATTCTCGGTTTTATTCTGTTTTTTATCATTATTTTTTATTATACAAGAAATAACCATTCCCCTACTTAACGCTGTCATGCCAGCATGCTTTCCGCTTCCATGACAGCGTCATTAAAAACATCACCATTAAAAAAAGTAATGCAACAAAAGCGTTGCCGCAACACCTAAAACAGCAAGCAACGACATCAACTTTAACAAAGGTAATTTTAAAGTTCGGTATTCCATTAAATCTTCATTCTTTGGGTTCATGTTCTTCTGTTCCTTTAAGGTTCGTTTTATTTTGGAAATGATCGAGAAATTGTAAAAGATCATCCACTTGATGCTGTAATTGATGCAACGTTTCGGCTTGCGATTTTTGTAAATTTGCAAGGGTTTCTAAAGTTTTTTGCAAATCTTGATTCACTTTTTCTGCAACTTCATCAGTCAGCACTACTTCCTTTTTTTTGAACTTATCCATCACTTCCTGAAATTTTACAGATTTTGCAGAATCAAGAAAATCTTCTCCCATTTTTTTTAAATCATTGAATTTAATCATGATATACACCTCGTTTTGGTTTCAGCCTTTATCTATTTGTTATAAGTATAGTACTAAAAATAATTTTGTTTCATGGCGATTTTGGCCAATTTTAGCGTCTCCATCGCCACCATATTCGCTTTTTCTGCCCCATTTTTCAATATTTTAATGACTTCTGATTCATCATCCATAAAATGCGCGCGACGTTCACGTATTGGTTTAATCAGATTTTCGAGCACCTCGATTAAACGTTTTTTACACTCCACATCGCCAATCTTTCCTTCTCGGTAACGCGCTTTAGCATCATTAACCCATGCGGTATCAGGATTAAAAGTATCATGAAAAATCCATAACGGATTATTTTCAGTGGACCCTGGATCGCTTGCTTTTAATCGTTTGGGATCGGTGTACATTCCCATCACTTTTTTGACAATCGTATCGGCATCATCACTTAAAAAGATAGCGTTATGCAGTGATTTTGACATTTTTAATAGGTTACCATTCTCATCAGGAGGCGTGGTGCCAACCAACCGTTTTTGGCGACCCAATTTGGTTTCAACAATCGGAAACAACCCACCTGCGTTTAAATAATCCTTATCTTCCGTATGCGGATCGACACCGCAATATAACTGATTAAATTTTCGGGCGACTTCACGCGTCATTTCGATATGCGGAATTTGATCCTCGCCCACCGGCACAATGTCCGGGCGAAACGCTAAAATGTCTGCCACTTGACCGACTGCATAAAGTAAAAATCCAAAAGGATAATTATCCCCTAATTTTTTATCGCGAATTTCATCTTTAATCGTGGGATTTCGCATCACTCGCGCCAAAGGCAACAACATGCTAAAAAAATAAGTGAGCTCTGCAATCGCAGGAATGTCTGATTGAATAAAAATGGTGGATTTCGCGGGGTCAATACCAGCGGCTAAATAATCCATCGCAATATCAATCACGCTTTGATGAATTTCCGCGGGTTTATCCGAACGCGTGGTAAAAGCATGGATATTCGCGATAATGAAATAACAATCATAATCGTTTTGTAACGCAATTCGATTTTCGAGCGATCCAACATAATGCCCTAAGTGCAATCGCCCGGTGGGTGTATCGCCGGTTAATAATCGTGGTTTTGTTTTCACCATGTCGTCTCAATATTTTAGAGAAAAATCAAGTGTTCCGATTATACCAATCTTCTCGCCAAATGATACGCCACCTGCCCTGCTTTTTTGCTGCGAATGATTTCCCAGTTAGCTGGAATATCTTTTTCTGTCAACATCGTTTTCGCTTCCAAATAAATCAGCGCATGAGGGCTCAAAAACCCATTTTCCTCAAGGTAAATACTCATACTTTTTAACAAATCGGTTTGAAAGGGGGGATCTAAAAAAACGATATCGAATAATTTTTCGGGTTTTTTTAATTGCCTTGGTAAAGACGCTTGATATATTTCTGCGTTTTTTATATTAAAAAGTTCAAGTTCTTCTTGAATTAACTTCACAACCGTAAGTGATTCATCCACCATCACAACATGTGCCGCCCCTCGAGAAATGGCTTCGAATCCTAAAACACCACTCCCCGTAAACGCATCTAAACAATGCGCTCCCGGCAAAACGGGTGCGATCCAATTAAATAAGGTTTCCCGTACGCGATCAGGCGTGGGTCGAAGATGCAATATTTCTGGAATTTTTAGCTTCCGCCCACGGAATTCACCCCCAATAATTCGAACTTCACCCCTCATGATCTTTTTACCTCATTTTACGGAACGCTTGGCCTTTGCTAATATACAAGCCTAATTTAGAAAGGAAAAGCGATGTTAAATTTTTTAAAACGAAAAAAAGACACTCCCACTTCGGAAAAAACTGACGAGAAAATCGAAAAAACTGAAAAAGCGCCGGGTTTTTTTGCGAGATTAAAAGCGGGTTTGACAAAAACGCGTAACCATTTAACGACAGGGATTGCTAATTTAATTCTCGGCAAAAAAGTCCTAGATAAAGATGTGATTGAACTTATTGAAACACAATTATTAACCGCCGATGTCGGTGTAGATGCCACCAAACAGTTAATTGATCATTTAACCCAAAAATTAAATCGAAAAGAATTAGACAACCCGAAAGCGGCGCTCGCGACCTTGCGAGAGGATATGCTAGCTATTTTACAACCTTGCCAAGTACCTTTAATTATACCAAAAAATGACAACCCTTTTGTGATTTTGGTGGTGGGTATTAATGGATCAGGGAAAACCACAACGATTGGCAAAATTGCACATTATTTAACAGAAGATAAAAAAACTGTGATGCTTGCTGCTGGCGATACCTTCCGTGCAGCTGCCATTGAACAACTCCAAATTTGGGGGGAGCGCAATGATATTCCCGTCGTTGCCCAACAACCAGGCGCCGATACGGCCGCTGTCATTTATGATGCCATGGAATCCGCCAAAGCGCGTAAAATCGAAGTACTGATTGCTGACACCGCGGGACGGTTGCATACCCAAACGAATTTAATGCAGGAATTAAAAAAAGTCACCCGCGTACTCGCTAAACTTGACTCGACGGCGCCCCATGAAACCTTATTGGTTTTAGATGCGAGCATCGGTCAAAACGCCATTAACCAAGCCAAGCAATTTCACGAGGCCATTGGTCTCACTGGACTTATCGTGACCAAATTAGACGGCACGGCAAAAGGCGGTATTATTTTCGCGATCGCAAAACAAATGAAGCTTCCCATTCGTTTTATTGGCGTTGGCGAAGGCATTGATGACTTGCGACCTTTCGAGGCGGACGCTTTTATTTCTGCTTTATTCGAAATGCCTGAAACCCATTCAGAAGATTAGCACTCTCGATAAAAGAGTGCTAAAATAGGTTTTAATCCTTAAAAAATAGGGAATAAAACTAGATAATGAACACTAACTTACAAACATTAGACATTCGTTTACCCATCAATAGCCTGGATGCTTATATCAGCCACGTGAATCAAATCCCGTTGCTTAAGCTTGATGAAGAACAAGATCTTGCCATCCGATTACAACAACATAATGATCTTAATGCGGCAAAACAACTCGTTTTAGCGCATGCACGTTATGTCGTTCGCATTGCGAAGGGTTATATGGGTTATGGGCTTCCGCTCGCGGATTTAATTCAAGAAGGCAATATTGGTTTAATGAAAGCCGTTCGTCGTTTCAATCCAGAAGTGGGTGTGCGACTGGTTACCTTTGCGGTCCACTGGATTAAAGCTGAGATGCATGAATATATTCTGCGCAATTGGCGTATCGTGAAAGTTGCAACCACTAAAGCCCAGCGCAAACTTTTCTTTAATTTACGCACCATGAAAAAACGCTTAGGCTGGTTTACTAACGAAGAAATTAACCAAGTTGCCGAAGATCTCGGGGTCAAACCCGAAACCGTGCGCGAAATGGAAATGCGTTTAAATAATTCAGATATGCCATTCGAAAGTCACCCAGATGACGATGAAGAATTTACCCCTAAAATCCCCGCAGGATATTTAGAAGATCATCGATATAATCCCGAAACAGAAATTATGTCGGATAATTGGTCAGAAAAATCAGAAAATTCCCTTCACGCCGCGCTACATCAATTGGATACGCGAAGCCAAGAAATTCTCGCCGCCCGTTGGTTAAATGACGAAAAATCCACACTGCAGGAATTAGCTGATAAATATCAAGTCTCCGCCGAACGCATCCGCCAGTTAGAAAAAAATGCGATGGTAAAATTAAAAAGAGTATTGAGCCTCACGCATGAATAGAGGCTTAGCCCCAACTTTTCTTGCCGACGCTGATTTTTTCATTACATAAGCTGACAATGCTATTAAATCGTACATCGTTTTGAAGTATCTGTGTTTTGAATATAGGTAATTAAGTCATTCATCAGGATCATGCTTATATGACTAAACAAAAAATTCGACAAGCTACTGGTAACTATGAAGAATGGTTAATTCATTCTTTAAAAGATAAAAAAGAATCTGCAACATATTTACAAGTTGCACTAGTTGAATACCAAAAAGATGGTGATTTGAAAGCTTTTTTATTAGCTTTACGTCATATTGCCGAAGCACAAGGCTGAGGGTTATTTTGGTAATAAAATTTAAGCTACCTTAATTTCAACAAGCATGTGAATGTGCTCACGATTAAGAGAATCTTGTATCGCTAAAGCCACAAATTGTTCGGGAGCATAACCTAATATTTCTGCAATTCTTAAAGCTTTTTTGGGGCTAACACTTTTACGATCATGCTCTAAATCACATAGATATTGGGTGGATATTTGTAATTTTTTTGCAAAAACCGTTTGGCTTTGTTCCTCACAAAGACGTATCGAACGAATAGCTTGCCCAAGCGTCAATTTTCCTCGTGTTTTTTCTAAATATCGCTTTGCATTAGTACTCATGCTTGTTCACCATTGTTTAAATTCATCCTTATATTTTACACTAAAAGAGTGTAAAAAATGAAAGGAAAGGAGGGTTAAAAATGAGAAAGTTAAATATTAACTGGCACTACCCTTCAATTGACCCGCTTCATTGACTAAAGCCAGTCGGACGGCTTCGAGCTTAGCCATTTTGGCACCGCGGAGAACTTCGTAAATTTCAGCAAGTTTTGTTAAGTTTTCGGCTTTGCTTTGGCGATTAGTGGTAGAATTTTCGGGGAAATCCCGGATTTCTCGCAATAATTTGGCTAATTCATCCCAATCATAGGAATACATCATTTCACGAGGAACCTGACGTTTGGTCGGATCATTTATGTCTTTTTTAGCGGTCAATCGGAAAGCGATGGAAAACATAATCAGACGAGCGTGTGCCTATGTTTGACTATAGTTTTTCTAACAGGGTATCATTCTCATATCCTTTGTTTTGATGGGGAATATTATTATTTATAATTTGTTGTCATTTTCCATTGATTAAGTTTTCCAATTTTCTTATCTCAGAGATTATATTATCGAAATTTGGTTGCTGACCGTAAAACATTTTATTACTAAGCATCTTGTTAAAATCATCTTTGAGCAGCTGAAGGTAATCCTCATTTGGTATTAGCCGTAAATTTCCATTCAGACAATCGTCATATTTTGCAAATCCTGAATCATAAAAGGTCTTTTTAACTTTAATTACTTCATTCAGAAGGTCGCGATTAGTAAGCGCTTTTTTGCCAATGTCATTTTTGGATAGCATTGATACATCATACCAATGCCTTGAAATTCGATTTGCATCCTCTTTAAGCGTGGGGCGATTGCATTCATAGTGAATCAATGTGAGTTTTTCCCAATATGTTTTTTCAGGTGATAAAGTTGTTGCCTCAGCTACAGGAAATTCTAGATCTATGAGATACTCAAAAATATCCGTTGTTATAGTTTGTTTGCTACTTGGTATGGTTATATTTCTACCGCCAAATTCCAGTTTGACATTATCAATGACATATCCACTTTTTTGCTCTATTACAGACGGATAATGTAAATACATTGTTTCGCCGTCGTTATCTAGCTCTACACGAGGTGAGTTATTTGTAAATTGTTCCGATATGATTTTTTCAAAATATGGAATGATTATTTCATTAATATGTTGAGTTAACATTGATCGGAGTTGAATACCAATATTTTTAATCTTAGTTTTGCTAACCCCATCAGCAAAAGGATTATCGCAATTAAAAGCTTTATAATCTATGGTAATATCTACGTCTTCTGAAAATCGATCGATTACACGAAATGCTTTCGATAAAGATGTTCCACCTTTAAACGCCATAGGAAATCGGTTTGGCATTTTAAATAAATATTCCAACGCCCAGCATATCCAAATATCTTTTTCCAAAAGAATAGCGTCTCTTTTAATGTTTGGATTAGTTGATAATGATCTTAATATTTGAGCTTGTTCTTTTTGTGATAATGATAAATATGGCTCAGACATATTATATTTCCTTTGAATTTTTATATTGTAAAACTACATTGCTCATCCATGCGGGCATATATTCCGTTGACGATGTAAATTTTTCGAATTCTTGTGGTGTAAGCCGATTTTCAATTTTGTTGATAGTTTCTTTAGATATAAGGGTTTTACCGAGATACCATAAAGCAAGAATAGCTAATCCAACTTTTGATTCAGACAGCGGGATTTTTTTTCTGCTTACATGTTTGAGTGTTACTTCTAATCCACCCAGGTTAAATTTTCGCGATTGTCCAGTAGTTAAGAAGATTGGTTGAGCTGGTACTTGTGTAGATAGACCAAGCTGTCTAGCTGCTTCTGCTCCGCTTACTTGTATTTGTTCATTTGTTTTTTTTGCAATTGCTTCAGCAACTTTAAAGGGTTCTGGCAATACCTGTCCAACGAAACGATTTTCTTCAGGGCGCACATAAACGCCACGAGTTAATCTAACCACCTTCCCAGTGGCAGTAAGTCTAGAAAGCGCTTGGTCTACTGCTGCACGCGTGCCAAAGCCCATCAAGGCGCTGGTCGTAAATGGCTTGCCTCGCGGTGTTTTTTGGACATATTGTTGAACTTTATGGGTGGTACTCATATTTCAATCCTCTTGTCATAAAATATATATTGTTTTCTGACAAAAATCAAGCGTCATAAGTTTCAATAATATATGCTGTTTAACCCCCTGTGTTGCCGCCTTATTTAAAACCATTGCAGGGGAGTGAAAGCTAAATGAGCGAGCCTAAACACCACCCTTCAATTGACCAGCTTCATTGACTAAAGCCAGTCGGACGGCTTCGAGCTTGGCCATTTTGGCGCCGCGGAGGACTTCGTAAATTTCAGCAAGTTTTGATAAGTTTTCAGCTTTACTGATACGGTTAGCAGAGGAATTTTCGGGGAAATCTCGGATTTCTCGCAATAATTTGGCTAATTCATCCCAATTATAGGAATACATCATTTCACGAGGAACCTGACGTTTGGTCGGGTCATTAATGTCTTTTTTATCAGGATCAAGAATAATTGCTTTATACTGCTCTGCCGCAGCCAATAAAGCATCTAATTTGTCTTTTGTGTTACTTGAAGTAAGTTCGCCATGTTTTGGATAAAAAATCATATTCGCCATGCACACCCCTCACTTATATTGGATAAATTTTAATCAATTATTAACACCATCCCTCTGTTCATTATAATCGATATAATGTCCGCCGTATTACTTCAGTACATATTTTGACTTATCTAAACTACGATATAACAACGCCTCGCTTAAATGCACTTTTGAAATACTTGCCGCATCCTCCAGATCCGCAATGGTGCGTGCGACTTTCAAAATTCGGTGGTAAGCGCGCGCGCTTAAATTAAATTTTCGTATCACTTGGTTTAACATCGTTTGTGATTCCGTTGATATCGAGCAATATTCTATTAATTCATTACCACTTAATTCATAATTGTATTTTCCCTGACGTTTTATCTGTCTTTCTCGCGTCTCAACCACTCTTTCCTTTACTACTATACTTTCTGCCTGATTGTCTACTTTTATAGAGAGCATCTCTGGTGGCGGAGCGCTCACCTCGACATGCAAATCAATACGATCTAATAAAGGTCCAGATAATTTTGCTAAATAACGCTCAATTTGTTCATTGGTACAGCGACAGTTATCTTCACCACTTCCCGCGTAACCGCATGGGCAAGGATTCATCGCAGCAATAAGTTGAAATTTTGCTGGGAAAATTTCTTGATAAGATGCACGAGAAATCGTGATCTGCCCAGCCTCCAAGGGTTCTCGTAATGATTCTAAAACTTGCCGTTGAAATTCTGTTAATTCATCCAAAAATAAAACACCTTGATGTGCCAGTGAAATTTCACCCGGCCTGGGCGGTCGCCCGCCTCCCACTAATGCAATGGAAGATGCGCTATGATGTGGACTACGAAAAGGAATGCGTTGCCAATCATTATAATTAAAGCCGCGTCGCGTGATGGATGCGATCGCTGCAATTTCCAAGGCCGCTTCCTCCGTGACATCGGGAAGAATGCCAGTAATACGATTCGCTAACATCGTTTTACCAGCACCGGGCGAACCGATGAGTAATAAATGATGATGACCTGCAGCCGCAACTTCTAAAGCGCGCTTTGCAGTACTTTGGCCTCTCACATCACTTAAATCCAAACGTTCGGAAGCATGATTTATCACTGTTTTGTTTTCACATGCTGGAAGCGTAGCTTCGCCTTGCAGATATGCGCACACCTCCAATAAATGCTTAGCAAAATACACTTTTGCCCCATTTACCAAGCCCGCCTCTAATGCATTGGCTTCAGGAATGATGAGTTGATGCTTTGCCGCCATAGCACCAAGCACAATCGGTAATATACCGCTAATGGATCGCAATTCCCCAGATAAAGCCAGCTCTCCCACAAATTCCATCTGTGACAATTCAGCGCGAAGCATCAGTTGTTTTGACGCAATTAAAATGCCGAGCGCGATCGGCAAATCAAAGCGCCCGCCTTCCTTTGGTAAATCAGCCGGCGCTAAATTAATTGTTAAACGCTTACGTGGAAATTTAAACTCCATATTGAGCAAAGCGCTGCGCACGCGATCTTTGCTTTCTTTCACCTCCGCTTCCGGAAGTCCCACAATATTCACCCGAGGAATACCAGGTGATAAATGAACTTCCACCGTAATCAGGGGCGCAAGGACTCCGGCGCTTGCCCGACTATGAATAATAGCAAGTGTCATATAAAATAATCTCCTAGACTCGTTTATATTGAAAGAGGCTCTCTCATGGAAACTGCTGAAAAAATCGTCAAGGAACTTATCCAACTCGCTAACATTGAAATTCCCGGAGATTTAGAAGTGCATCACCCGGATTTTTATGCGCGCATTTTGCGAGACGGACCGTTGGGATTCGGCGAGAGTTACATGGAAGGTTGGTGGGATACAAAAAGTCTCGATAAACTTTTCGATAAAATCAATCGCAGTAATATAGGCTATAAAATCAAAAAAAACAAACGCTTTCTTTTAAAAATTGCATTGAGCAAAATTTTAAATTTTCAAACGCAAAAACGTGCGTGGACGGTTGGAAAAAAACATTATGACCTCGGCACGGATCTTTTTCAGAAAATGTTAGATAGCCATATGAACTACACCTGTGGATATTGGCAAAACGCTAAAAATTTGGAAGAAGCGCAACTCGCAAAGCTAGAATTAACTTGTCAAAAATTATTATTAAAACCCGGAATGCGATTACTTGATATTGGTTGTGGATTTGGTGGACTTGCGAAATATGCCGCAGAACATTACGGTGTTGAAGTCGTGGGTGTCACTATCTCAAAAGAGCAACAAGCACACGCCAAAAAAGTTTGCGAAGGTTTGCCCATTCAAATTCGTTTGCAAGATTACCGAGATATGAAAGAAAAATTCGATCGCATTGTATCCCTTGGCATGTTTGAGCATGTGGGATTTTTAAATTATAAAATTTACATGCAAACCGTACATCGATGTTTAAAAAATGACGGTGTTTTTCTGCTTCATACCATCGGGAATACATTTGCAGAATACCCCAACGAATGGATCACCAAATATATTTTTCCGAATGGAATGCTGCCTTCCATTGCATTGATTGCGAAAGCATCCGAAAAATTTTTCGTGATGGAAGATTGGCATAATTTTGGAGCAGATTACGATAAAACTTTGATGGCATGGCATAAAAATTTTGAAGCAAATTGGCCGTTGTTAACATCCAAGTATGATGAAAAGTTTTATCGCATGTGGAATTATTATTTATTATCTTGCGCCGGGACTTTTCGTGCACGTGCCATGCATCTTTGGCAAATTGTTTTTACCAAAGAAGGAATGATCGGTGGCTATAAAGCACCACGTGAAGTCGAAATTCGTCGATCAATTGCTTCAAATTGCTTGATAGAATCGTCGGCAGGTTAAGTGTTCGTCCTTCGCTTTCTTGATTTTTTGTAACTTTAATGATAGCTTGCGCGCTTATTAAAATTATAAAGGATATTGCTATGCGCTCAGGTTATGGTACCTTTTTTGATAAATCAGATGAAAAAGTTCTACAACTTCTTTCATCAAATTCAGACGCCCAATCTTTGCTTAAAGAAAGACAAGAGTTAATTCGAACCTTAGAGAAATCAAAAAAATTGAATTCCAAAAAAAATTCAGATGAAAGTAATAACGTGACATGGAATGCGGCTTGCACTTTGGTTGTCAGCATTCTTCTTGGTTTTTCTTCACACGATATATTTAAAAACTATGTATCTGATTCGACTGCCGCAGCTATTACAGTGACACCCGCCGCACTAGTGGCCACAATAGGTTATCTTAAAATTGCAATTAATGAATATTATGATAATTTAAAGGCAAAACCAACTATAGATGAAATAAAGAAAATCGATGAGCGATTGACAGAAATAATAAAAAATATAGGTTTCACACCATCACACGGGCAAACCTTTACCTCATAGTTGTTCTTAAAATGCACCAGCAATTTTTAAAAAAACAACCTTCTTATCGTACTTAAAGAAGGTTGTTTCTCTACGGAAAATCGTCAATTGCGAGGAACATGAAAAACGCTACGATTTTCACAGCACTCACCGAAAACCCATTTTACTCGGAGATGCATTACCATCGAAAAGTGGCACATCGAATAAATCATTGTGGGGAGAAATATTCGCGACCGGACTTAATGGTTGCGAAAAAAAATCCGTTGGCAATGAATCATTCATAGGATTATTTAAACTATTATTTAAACTATCATTGAATCGATCATTAAAAAGATATGCATCCGTCATTTGAATATCCGATGTGAATTCATCACCTTCAGGTATAGCAAATAAATTTTCTGATTTTTTTTCGCATGGCTGCATATCAAAAGCCTGCAAAATAGAAGAAGAGCTAGAACTTTTTGAATCTTGTGAACTCTGGGATTGAGGGGGCAGAGAATTCCGGCGTATCGCTGCGCCTATTAATTCTTTTGATATTGCATGCAATTTATTTAAATTTTTAGCATTTTCCAACTTTTCCTCAAAAGCACTAGCTAACTCTGAACTGATTTCCCGATAACTAGAAATTGTTTGAGGATCAGCGATTTTTTTTATTTGATCTGCTAACAAGTATAATTGCTCGTTTTTAATTTTAATTTTCATATCAATCTTGTGATCGGCAGTTTCAAGCTCAGTAATTTTTTTATTGACTTTGTAAATACTATCTTCAAGATTTTCAGGTTTTTTTCTGATAGAGCTATTAGGGATGTTACGAGCAAAGCTCGCGAAGTTAGTGGCGGGGGTCTTTCTCTTAAGCATGTCTTTACTCTCTCATTTCTTTCGTACACAATTTAACCAACTGACTTTCTGTTCCAAGATTATACCATCTGCCCGAAAAATACTCACCAATAATTTGACCTTCCAGGGCCGCTTTTTATGATATAAAAAAGATATTGCAATATATCGAATATCGATATATGACATGATGTTGATGTTGTGGATTATCATTAGGAGAAAAATATTATGCTACCAAAAAAACGACCCCCTACCCATCCTGGACAAATGCTTTTAAAAGAATTTTTAGAACCCATGAGAATCACTCAAAAAGAATTTTCTGAGCATTTAGGTTGGACTTACACCCGTTTAAATGAAATTATAAATGGCCATCGCGGAGTTAGCCCAGAATCAGCGCTTGCCTTCGCTGACGCATTTCAAATGGAACCTCAATTCTGGCTTAATTTACAACAAAACTGGGATTTATGGCATGCGATAAAAGTACATAAAAATATTAAACCCGTGGATAAGGCTGCGTGATTAAAGCACTAATGAAATTATAAAAACTTAAACATCTTTAACGAATTCTTTTTTTAATCGAGTGACGTTTTGCATGATTTAATGGAACAGACCCCAATGATTCAGCAAGCATTGTGATAACCAACGTATTTAAACTCACACCCTCTTCTTTGGCTTTATTAACAAGTCGTAGATGTATGGACTTCGGAACTCGCTGTACCCATTTGCCGCTCTGACTTTCTAATTCCCCAGGTTTTGGTATAGATCTTCGCATTTCTTTTGCAGTTTCCATCCAATCTCGTACTGCATCTTTACCATTCTTTATAGCTTCTTCAATAGTTTCGCCATCAGACATGCATCCAGGGAGATCTGGAAACTCAATTAAATATCCAGTTCCTTCTTCATTGGAAAGATGTCTTATAGTAAATGGATATTCAGGAATTTTTACTCGCATATTTCCTCCGCTTCCAATGAAGCAATTAATGATAAAAACTTTTTTACATATATAGGTTTTATTGGTCGGTGAGCCGGGATGGTTAAAATGTCTATCCATTTTGTATGTGTAAAACATACATGACTCCCTTTTCCATTTCTCACCTGAATATCAAAACGATTAGCAATAACCATAAGATCCGAAATCTGCCAATTTCTAGGATTATTATGCATCTTACTAATTATTTTATCGATTTTTGTCATCTGCGCATGATACTACATATGATACTAATATACAACTCAGGCGTGTCTTTATTTTACCAAGAAATTTTTCAGACCGCACTAATCTACAATAATTTTTTCATTTAATCCTTCGCTTAATTTGTGGCAAAATCTTAGTTGTTATAATAACTTCAAAGGAATCAAATGTCGCATTGGGACAAGCAAGCGATCCACTGGGATCAGATTACGGAACCATTAAGACCCTCAACAATGGATATACAAGTTTTAACGCAATGGATTTATCGCTATTATCAAACAAATTATCGACCGCTCACCGTTCTTTTACTCGGTGTGACACCGGAAATTGTTAACATCTCATGGCCAGAAAAAACAAAACTTCTGACCGTGGATCAAAATATGGATATGATAAAATTAATTTTTAGAAAACAATCGCGACACGTAAAATCTATTGCAATTGCAGCCCATTGGTTACATTTACCATTTCAACCTTCATCATTTGATCTCATTGTTGGTGATGGATGTTATAATTTATTAGCATTCTCCGAATATAAAATGTTAACGCACTCCATTCAATCATTGCTCCGTCAAAATGGCTTATTTATATTTAGATTTTTTTTGCGTCCTGACCTTAATGCGTCATTAGAAAAATTAAAAAATGATGTGACACAATTACAAATCAAAAATTTTTCGACATTTAAGCTACGGTTATTAATCGCGCTTCACGATGATATACAACAAGGTGTTTCATTAAAAAATACGTGGAATTGCTGGAACCTACAATTTAAAACGATTATTCATCATTTAAAAGATAAACTACAATGGACTGAAGAAAGTATTAATGTTATCAATCATTATAAAAATCAAAATGCTTTTTATACATTTCCGTCTTTACACGAGGTAAAACAACATTTAAATCAATACTTGAATGAACAAGAAATATTTACGCCACCTGATCAACTTAGCGTTTGCTGTCCTACTTTTGTATTTTCAAAGCAAAAATAGTCGATAAAAGATTTCGTGATCGCTGAAATTTGATATTTTTTACATAACAAATCTCTCATGTGATGCGAAGTATTATTTGCAATAATGATTTCGCCTGAACATGCTTTAATTAAAGTGTTTAACATCATATTTTTATGCATTGAATCCACCAAATCAATATTCATATCTTCCAACAAAATCAAATCATCATAGCAATCAAATGGTAATCCTTGCTTTTCAATATCTTTATCATCATTTACCCAATAAATAATCATGTCCATATCATCCATCATTAGTAAATGTTGCCCGGCTGTAAAAAGTGATGGCATATCCATTTCAACATTATTCATAATGACGCTATTACTGATGGCCAAGCCAATTTTGCTCGCACTCATTTTTAAATAATTTTGTATATGCTCCACATAATGCAGATGATTATTTTTATTTCCAAAAATAATAATGATAGGAATGCGTCCTTGATCTGGAATAAGTGATGATAAAATTTGTTGATAAATATGCGGAGCCGTAGTTGAACCTAGCTGAGGTTGTACATTTACTTCAATAATTTTCCCGCCATTTTCGCGATAGGATTGTTGAATATCTGGAGATATAAAATCAATCCCAACCAAATCAAGCCGTAATAATTTTGCAGCGCTTTCAACTAAATGTTGATTATCCGGATGGATTTTTTCAACTTTAACTGGCGTTCCACCCATTGAAATATTTGCAATGCGAGTTAATGCGATAAATTTTCCCGCAGAAATTACGGTTTGCAAAGATAAATGTTGTTCCGATAAATAATCAAGAATATCTTCATTAATTTGAATATGTCGGAGGGGATAATGCGATTGATGATCTTGATTATGTTTCGCAATTAATGTCTGAATATCACTTATGCCATCGCCTGTGACGGAAGCTGGAAGACGTTCAATGGCCCAAATCATTTCTCCATTAAATACTAATAATCGATAATCACGACCTACAATATGCTTTTCAACCATTACATTGCTCGTATGTTTTTTTGTGGCATAAAAAGCTTTTTTGACGTGATCCTCCGAGTTTAAATAAGTATAAACACCTTTTCCTGCTCGACCATCTATTGGCTTCACGACAACTGGATAATTTAATTTTTGCGCGATACGAAGTGCATCTATTTCACTATTTGCAATATAATTTTCTGCCACAGGAAATCCTGCCTGCGATAAAACATAAGCAATATTTTTTTTATTTTCAATCAAAGTCGCAGAAATGTGAGGTGTTTTATCGGTAAAACTACTGTCTAACCATCGAGAAAACTTTCCATAACCATATTGAAATGTATTATTGGCAATGTGACGCCAAGGAATTTTTGTTTCAAATGCCGCTTTTAAAAAACGTAAACTGTTAGAACCTCTTGGTGCATGCATTTTTAATGTATTCAACAAGGAATTTAATTCCTCAACAATACTTTGAGATATCATAAAAGACGGTTGCAACAAATAATAATTGAAAAATTTCATGATAAAAATGGCGACAGGATGAAAGCATATGGGAAATAAAAAAGGAATCCATAGAGAAAATTCATTTTTTTTAGACGAAGATTTTTCGATAACCGGTTTTTCGAAAATAGGTAAACCACCCGCTTGTTGAAGATTGCAAATAACTTTACTAAAGCTTTCTATCACGTCTCTCAACGATTGCAATGAACTTGCAATATGATAATCAGAGAAATAATAATGTAATGCTTTTTCTAAGGTATGTAATTGCTTTGATGACAAGTCATGCACACGCATGTTAAGCAAAGCAACCGGCTGGCGAAAACCCGCCATATATCCATAAAAAATATCTGGTTGCATGGTTAATGCAAGAGGCTCAGCAATTGGCAATACTTTTGCTATCATCTTACGCAAATCATTTTTTAAATAACGCCTTTTTGATTTTATTCATCAAGCTACTACCGCTTATACCAGATCCACTGAATACTCCGAAATTATTAAAATTCGAAGGTAAGGTCAATGCATTATCTGTCACAATGTATGTCCATTGCGATCCACCATTATTACTTTGTGCATACATAGGATAGGTTGCTTGGCCCACCATATAAGATCCTGCGGCCATACAAAAACCATTTAAACAACTTGCAGTGTTAAATTGTGCAGATGAAGTATAATCCGGTAATTGAGGTCCATGGGTCCCATCGATTGCATAACTCCAAGTACTTCCGCCGTCAGTAGTTTGCGCAATCATAGGCAATTGATTTGAATCTATATTTGTATAAAAACCTACTGCGACACAAAAGTTATCCGTGCAACCCGAGCTAGTAAACTGCGCATTTTGCGAAAAATCACTGGGTTGCTGCGCCGTCGTTGAAATAGCATAAGTCCACAAACTGCCTGTATTGGTTGATTGTGCTAATAGGGCATATTGCGTTGTAGTAGTTAAATCATAGAAATATGTCCCTGCTGCTATACAAATGGATGCGCTGCAACTTGTGGTATTAAAGCGTGTCAAACTAAAGGGGTCCGGTATTGCAGGAAAAGCTGGCCCCGTCGCATCGTCGATAACATACGTCCACGGCCCACCACTAATGGATTGCGCAAGCAAAGGAAAGCTTGCTGCAAAAGACTGATCTTCATAAGTCCCACCAGCAATACAAATTGTGTCAAAACAACTTGCTCCAAAAAACTCTCCATGATTGGCATAGTTACTCGGTAGCGTAGTCGTATTATCCACCACATAATTCCAAGTAGTACCACCGTCCGTTGTTTCTGCAATCAGCGGAAAAGCTATACTTGAAATATTCTGGTAGGTTCCTACCGCAATACAGGTAGAGTCCATACAACTGACATTATTAAATCTGCCAAATATATCAAAATTAGGTGGCGGGTTTTGCGCAGTGATGGGATAAGTCCAACTGCCTGATTTATATTGCGCAATAAATGGATGCGGGAATGCCGTATTGAGATCGGTATAAGTGCCACCCGCAATACATAAATTCGTGGTACAACTCGCAGCAGAAAAAATACCTGCACTGCCAGGATTAAAATCGGTGGGCCAGCTACCTACGCCACCAATTGGATAAGTCCAGGTATCACCCCCCGTACCACTAAAAGCAACTAAGGGATTAATACCGTTAGAATTATCATCCCCTACACTAATACAAATATTTGCATTACAACTTGTGGCAAATAAATATGGCATGCTGTAAGTAGGATTAGTTGGCAAATTGGTAATGATTGTCGAAGGGTAAGTGACGGTTCCATTTTTATTTTGTACTAATAAAGGGAAAAACGCGAGATCACTATCATTATAAGTACCCGAAGCTAAATAAGAGAAATTTGAATTATTTTCTACCGTTACCGATAAGGGAACTGAGGATGTCGTACAACTACTGCCTTTACAAATCGCAAAACCACTATGCACAGCGCCAGTAATACTCAACTCTAAATTACAACTTGCAAGCGCCGAAAGATTAATCGGATCACCACACGCACCTCCTCCACTCGTTACCTGAGTGACGGTTCCGGGCAATCCTTGTACTTCATAACCATTACGTGCACTGTGCGTAAGATTCGTCACCGTAAAATTCGCGGTCACCGAACCTCCGGGAGGAACGGAAGTCGGTAATGAGCCATTTGGCTCAATTAAAAAATTTTGTGATAAAGGATAACAATTTGGCACTAACGCAAGGAGAAGGAGTCCTCGATAAATAGGTAATAATCGAAAACGTAATTTTGCATTCATTTGTATAAATCCTTTTAACGAAATGAAATTAAATTAAAAAGTTGATATCTACCAAAAATTGATTCGCGTAAATATTAGAGCCACTTAGCGTAAAAGGTACGGAAGATTGGTAATTATGGTAAGTCACAGTACCATCATCTAAGGAGTAGTGACCTAAATTACTAAAACGATAAGCAAGACCTACGCGTACATTTGACGCCACATCCATATCAAACCCCAGACTTAAGTTGTAACTAAAAGCAGTTTCTGTATTTGATTCAAATGTTGGAGTGATATTAATGCTGCCGGTTTGTGAAGTCGTTGCGGAATAGTCGCTCGCACGATTAAAAGCAGCACCTAATCCAACGGATGCATAAGGGTGAAAAATGTGATGTACGCTATACAATAACTTAAAAACCGCAATGACTTGTTGCGATTGTAATTGAAAATCATAATCATAAGGTGTGGATGTTGCACGCTCCACACCAACTAAATTTGAGCCATTTACTGTAAAAGATCCAAAATAATCATATTCTACGCCCGCTTCCATAAAAAAATTCGTGGCAGGCACCCATTCTAATCCAATAAATGTACCTACAAAACCGCTATCTTTTCCTTGATTGTCGTTTTGATAAGTAAAAATATCATCATCTGTCCCTACGTATGACTGATCAGAGTGTCCAACACTCATGCTGGCATATCCTCCTAAGAGAGATACCACAGGACGAACATTATTATTTGAGGAAGCAGAAAATATCGCTGAAGAATATAAGCATGTAAAAAAAAGGAGGGATTTTACATAATTTTCCTTTAAAAAAAACATACAGCTATCCTTAAATTCTTAGCAAATTTGAAAGCACATTGTATAATTACGGTAATAAATATACAAGACAAATGGGCTCGCCGCGTTCGCAATGTCGAATTTCGGTAAAAATCTACGACTTAAAAACTTTATGTAGAAATTTCTTTCGCACACAACTCAACTAATTGATTCTCTGTTCCAATGTTATGCCAGTTACCCGAAAAATACTCACCAGTAATTTGACCTTCCTGCACCGCTTTTTTTAACAAATCTCCCAGTCGAAACTTGCCTGGGCGGCAGTTCACAAACAATTCTTTGCGATAAACACCCACATTTGAATAAGTATAAGGGGTGGGTAATGCGAGCGAAACCTGATTACCATGCAATGAAAAATCTCCCACAGAATGAAAAGGAGGATTATCCACTAACACAATATGTGCTAAACCATCGGGGTTTTTTGGTAAGTCTAACAGCTGAAAATCGGAAATGACATCCGCGCTTAATACAATAAAAGGATCGTCGCCGAGCAAAGGCAGTGCTTTAAAAATTCCGCCACCCGTTTCAAGTGCTTCATCTTCTTCGGAATAAAAAATTTTGACATTAAATTTTTCGCCGTTTCCCAACGCTTCTTTAATTTGATCTTGCAAATAACTCACGTTAATCACTATTTCGCGTATATCGCTCCGCAAAAATGATTCAATCGCATATTCAATGAGATATTTTCCGTGCAAACGTAATAAAGGTTTTGGGGTATGATCGGTTAAATGGCCCATGCGACTACCGCGACCAGCCGCTAAAATCATTCCACGCATGTACTTATCACTTTGTGATGGGCAGGTAAAATAACATTATTTAAAAATTGATAAAAAGCTTGCGTTTCTGGATAAGACTGACTTACTTTTTCGATATATTTTAATGTTCGCGGAATGTGAGGCAAATAATTTTTATTATGGTCACGCTCAAATTTCCGCGCGAACGTGAGTAATGCTTTTAAATGTCTTTGCAACCCCATCATTTCAAACCAATAAAAAAATTCATCTTTTGATACGGATAAATTTAAACGCTCGTGATATTCCATCACCAACTTTCGAATCATTTCATCGGGCCAGTCAATATAACAATCTCTTAATAATGAAACGACATCGTAAGTAACAGGACCATAAAACGCATCTTGAAAATCTAAAATACCGACCTGACTTTCCGGCAAACACATCAAATTAGCAGAATGATAATCGCGATGCATAAAAACTTGTGGTTGATTCGCCGCAGTTAATGCTAAAAATTGGAAAAACTTCTCGAGCATATTTTCATCTTCAGTCGATAAAGTTATCTTCAAGTGGGTTTCTAAAAACCACTCTTTCGAAAGCATCAACTCTTGCTGCATAAAATGCGCAGTAAACGGTTGGATTTTCCAACCATCCACAATTTGGCAACGTTGTAAAACCGCCAACGCGTCTAATGCTTTAGAATAAAGTTGTGGGGCATTGGTTTTTGTCAATTCTTTTAATAATTGTCGATCGCCAAAATCCGTCAACAACAAAAAACCATGACCTAAATCAGCCTCAATAATTTCTGGCGCTTTTAAACCAAGGTCGCGGAGCGCTTTGCTGATGGCAATGTAAGGCTTGCATGCTTCGCGCTCAACTGGCGCATCCATCGCAACATAAGACAAATGATTGGGTAATTGCACACGGAAATAACGTCGGAAACTCGCATCGCCTTGCATGGGATGCAAAATAACGTGGTCTAAATGACAAGTGTCAGTTAGCCACTTTTGTATAAGGTGTTTTCTTAAATCTTCCATGGCAATAATTTTACATAAATTTAATATTTGAGGCTACAACAAAAATGTTTAGCTTCACCCTCTTTACTAGTTCCTTCTGTCCCGCCTTTTCGATACACTTGTTCCCATCATTTAATAATCGGTAAACGCGTGGAAAAAATAATTAAAACAGGGCTAATCATCGCGATAAGCTTCGTTTTTTGTACAAAAATGTACGCAGAAGAATCTGTCACGGATCTATGTCGTCCTGAAAAAAAAATTAAACCAACACTCACCATGTCTGCCATCGCCAATGATTTAGGTTGGGTACAAACCAATGAAAATCGTTGCGGCGGTTATTATTTGGAAGCACCATTTGTCGATGCCTCCTATTTAGTCAACAATGATCAAATCAAAATTACTGGAAATCAGGGCAATTTTTCTTTACATAGCACTTCTGCGTTAGAAAATGTGACGATTTCAAAAGAAGGGCAACAAATTATTACCAATACTGCCTATGTCTATCGTGATCCACAAACAGAAGATTATAGTAGTGCAGATTTAATTGGTAATGTCATTCTTCGTGAACCCAATAGTTTAATTTTGGCATCTTGCGGACATTTAAACCTGAAATCCAATGAGCGATCATTAAAAGACATTCTTTATCGTACGGCAGTCTATAGCACGGTATCGAATAAACCTTCTCAACTGACTCTCGTCGAATTACAACAAGAACACAAAGTGTATCAACTGAGCGCATGGGGAAAAGCGGACACTTTTTATCAAGAACAACCGCGTATTTTTGAGTTTAAAGGAGCAACGTATAGTACTTGTCCTCCATTATTAAGCACCTGGCAAGTGAAGGCAGAACATATCGAACTCAATAAAGAAACTGGCCGAGGGGTTGCAAAACATGCAAAATTATACGTGAAAGGCGTGCCTGTACTTTATGCGCCTTATCTCAATTTTCCAATTGATTCACGTCGACAAACAGGATTTCTCTGGCCAACCATCGGTTCATCAAGCGTGAGTGGACCCAGTTTTACGGTTCCTTATTATTTAAATTTAGCGCCTAATTACGACGACACCATTACCCCCGCGGTATTAACAAAACGTGGCGTACAAATTAACAATTTATTCCGTTATTTGGCGCCCCATCCTTACAGTAATGGCCAAATTCAAATTACTTTATTACCGAATGATCAATTATTTAGGAATTTTAAAGATACCCAAGAAGAAGAGTTTCAATTTACGAAAAATCCCGTCACGTTATCTGAATTACATCGACTCGAAAATGCATCGACAACACGTGCCGCCATTTATTGGAACGATAAAACTTATTTTAATGAGCATTGGTCTGCCGACGCTGACTACAACTTTGTAAGCGATGACTATTATTTAAAAGATTTTAGTAATGGCCTTAACCAAATCACCCCCAATCAATTACTTCAACAAGGAGATTTGTACTACAAAGGAAAATATTGGAATTTCACCGGACGTATTCAAGCGTACCAAACCTTGCATCCGATCGAAGAAAATAATTTTTTCAATCAATACATTCGACTTCCGCAATTATTATTGGATGGTGACTTTCCTGATGAAAAAAGAGGGTTTAATTATTCTATCATCAATGAACTGACACGTTTTGATATTGCCAAAAATCCTGGCAACTTAAATCCCCGCAATCTTTCTTCACAACCCATTGGTGTAAGAATGCATACACAACCCGGCATTAATTACCCTATTTATCGACCGGCGTATTTTATTGATCCTCGTTTGCAATTTGCATTATCTCAATATGAAGTCACGAATGTATTAGATGATAACTCAACGCATCCGGATCGGGCGCTACCCATTTTTGATATTCACGGCGGATTATTTTTCGATCGAAATGCTTCTTTGTTTAGACATGCTTTTCGACAAACTTTAGAACCTCAGTTTTATTACACTTACGTGCCTTTCCGTAATCAAGATGAAATTCCTATTTTCGATACAACCGTCAACACGTTAACTTATGACCAATTGTTTACCTACAATCGTTTCAGTGGAATCGATAGAATTGGTGATGCGAACCAATTAAGTTTGGGTATTGCTACTCGACTCTTTGATGAGCAATCGGGTTTTCAGAAAGCGAGCGCGGGGATTGGTCAAATTCTTTACTTTGCGAATCGACGTGTCACGCTATGCGAAAGCGGAGCAGTTTGTTCGGATTACCCAGACTCACCCGAAAATACGAGCAGACAATCACCCATTTCTGGCGTGCTCACCTACAACCTGACACCAGAATGGAGCGCTAGTGCCAACACGATTTGGAATACTGAATCGGATCAATTAGATAACCAAACGGTAACCATTCAATACGCTGACGCGAGACAGCGTATAGTAAGTTTGAATTACACGTATGTCCGAAATGCTGACAAACTATTAAGCCAAAATTCGGCCAATAATTTATCGCAAACCGATTTTTCATTCTCTTGGCCACTGACGCGCGATATTTCAACGATTGGTCGCTGGACAGAGGATTGGAATCATACCCGTTTCCATAATTTACTCTATGGTTTACAATACGACACTTGTTGTTGGGCGATACGTATTGTCACAGGTAGAACATTCGATAGTTTAGTGAATGACACCTATCAATATAATTCCGAATTCTTTATTCAATTCGCTTTAAAAGGGTTAGGAAGCTTTGGAAGCGGAAATCCTGGTCGGGCGCTTAACAATTCACTGATAGCAAATGAAGCGAGTTTTGGGCAGGACTACTAAAATGAAATATATATTATTATTTATCACTACCGTATTTTTTTCTTTACAAGCATATTCAGCTGAAAAATTAGATCGCATGGTTGCCATTATTAATAACTCTGTCATCCTCGAAAGTGAATTGACAGATGAGATGGATAAAATTAAAAAGCAATTAAAAGCAGAAAATACTTCGCTGCCACCAGGCGATGTTTTACAAAAACAAGTCATGGAACAACTGATTAACAAAAAATTACAATTACAACTGGCGGATCTTGCTGGCATTGATCCACCGGAAAGTGAAATTAATAATGCGATTAGTAATATTGCAAAAAATAATCGTTTAACCGTCGACCAATTGTATGATGCTTTGGCAAAAAGAGGCATCTCAAAATATGAATATCAAAAAAATATTCATGACGAATATATTATTCAGGCAGTACAACATCAAGCAATAGGTGCCAAAATCTCCGTATCTGATCAAGAAGTCGATGACTTTATGCGTTCCGCTGCATGGCTTGCAAGCACCAATAAAGAATATCATTTAGAAGATATTTTAATTGCACTCCCTGAAGCACCTACTCCTGATGATGTAAAAAACGCTAAAAAACACGCAGAATCATTACTCAATAAAATTCATCAAGGCTTAAGTTTTAAAGATGCCGCGGTCGCCGAATCTGATGACAGCAAAGCATTACAAGGCGGTGATTTAGGTTGGCGGAAATTACCAGAAATTCCTGCTGCTTTTTCAGCGCTCATTTTACAAGCGAAAGAAGGTGATGTGTTGGGCCCCATTCAAGCGGCTAATGGTTTTCATGTTATTCACCTCGTGCAAGTACGAAATGTGACTTTAACAGATAAAGCAGATAACCCTCAAAAAAATCAGGTTAAGAAACTACTTTTCGAACGAAAATACGAAGAAGCCAAAAATGCATGGCTGACAAAAATACGAAGTGAAGCATTTATTAATACCAATCCATAGCTATTACTACATTTATGAAAAATATACCGCGCATCATGGTGACGGTAGGTGAGCCTGCCGGCATTGGTCCAGACATTATACTATTAGCCGCAGAAAAAAATTTCGCCGCTGAATTGGTGGTTATTTGCGACCCGAATTTGTTGCAATCTCGGGCAAAAGGACACATCACGTTCCATGATATCGACTTGGATCAACCACCACGATTGCATAAACCGGGCCAACTGAATGTTTTACCTATTGCATTAAAAACACCAAGTGTTCCTGGCCAATTGAATGCGTTAAATGCGCCCTTTGTCATTGAAGCCTTAAATATTGCAATAGACACATGTATTACCAAAAAAGCAGATGCGATGGTCACGGGTCCTGTCAATAAATTCGTCATCAATGAGGCAGGCATTCCTTTTACGGGACATACCGAATTTTTATGTGAAAAAACGAAAAGCGCCGATGTATTAATGTTATTTGTGGTCGACACTTTAAAAGTTGCATTACAAACCGTACATCTACCGCTTAGCCATGTACCACACGCTATTACGACAGAAAAAATTGTAAAAAAAATAAAATTGCTAGATCACGAATTAAAAAAAGTATTTAATATCCCACATCCTAAGATTCTCATTGCAGGTTTAAATCCACATGCAGGCGAATCGGGTTATTTAGGACGTGAAGAAATCGATATCATCAAACCTGCGATCGATTTATTGCGTCTAGAAAATATTCTGATTGAAGGTCCTCTACCTGCAGACACTATATTTACACAAAAATATTTAAAAAATTGTGACGCCATTTTGGCTATGTATCATGATCAAGCGCTCCCGGTCATTAAATATTTAGGATTTGATCGCGCAGTGAATATGACGCTAGGATTACCGATCATTCGAACCTCCGTTGATCACGGTACCGCACTAGATATCGCAGGGACAGATTTTGCCAATGCAGGAAGCTTAATACATGCGATCGAACTCGCTATTCAATTATCTTCTTCAGGAACTGAATGATGAAAAAAATACTTTGTATTCTATTGCTCTTCTTCACGGCACCCATTTATGCCGCAAATTTGGTTGAAGTGTATCAACAAGCGATCGTGAGTGATCCTATTTATCAACAAAATATCGCGACCATGCTTGCCACGAAAGAAAATGTAAACATTAGTCTTTCAAGTTTATTACCCAATATTGGTGCGTCAGCGCAACCGTATATATCCCGTACACTTTCATCTGGACCCGCTACTCAATTTAATGATAGCGATCGAAAACGGGGATATAACGTGAATCTCACGATCACACAAACGATTTTTGATTATGCGCAATTTGCAAATTTTGCCGAATCAAGATCGCAGGCAAAACAAGCTTCCGCAACGATGAATGCGGCGGCGCAGGATCTGATGATTCGTGTTTCACACGCCTATTTTCAAATATTGGAAGATGAAGATATTTTACGTGCGAGTGAGTCGACTAAAATTGCGTATGGTAAACAACTCGATCAGATCAAAGAACAGTATAAGGTTGGTATTAAAACTATCACGGATGTTTATACCGCAGAAGCATCCTATGAGAGTTCTGTCGCGGATTATATTGCGGCTGATAATACCTTACAAAATGATCGAGAAAATTTACGCGCTATTACCGGAAAACTTTACACCAAACTTTCGCGACTCAGTGAAAAATTTCCTCTAATCAAACCTGTTCCTGCAAATGTAGAAACATGGGTAGATACCGCCACCAAACAAAATTGGCAAGTACGCGCAGCGCAATACGGTGCTGTCGCTGCGAAACAAAATATTAAGCAACAATTCGCCGGACATTTTCCCACGTTAAATGTAGAAGCGACATATGATATTAATTTTGTTCGTGACTTTGGCGGACAAAGTAATACTTTTGAAGAATTTCCACCAGGGGTCGGACAATCTCATGTATCGACACTGTCTGCGAATCTTGCGGTCCCTATTTTCGAAGGCGGATTAGTGCTTGCAGAAACGCGCCAAGCGAAAGATAACTATCAATTAAGCACACAAAAATTAGAACAGCAATTACGCGCTGCAATGAATGTCACGAGACAAAGTTATTTAGGAATTATTGCAGGAATTAGCAAAATTACCGCGGATAGAAAAGCCATTCAATCTTCGATCAGCTCTCTCGAAGGAATGGAAGCAGGTTATCGTGTCGGCACCGAAATTCTTGTCAATGTGCTAAATCAACGAGAGCAAGTGCTCATTAATCAAAAACAATATGCGGCTGATCGTTATGCTTATGTCAATAATCTATTAGCGTTAAAACAAGCAGCCGGCACACTTTGTCCCGATGATTTAGCGTCTATTAATGCATGGCTATTCAATAAGGATGATGAATTAACACCGGCTTCATCAATCGCGAGCCAAACCAATAGCCAATAGTATTAATAAAAATATTAATAGGAAAAAAACAAAGAAAACTTTCGCAATGGCGGCGCTTGCAACAGCAACGCCAGTGAAACCTAGCAAGCCCGCAATGATTGAGATGATAAAAAAAACAATTGCCCAATATAGCATAAACGATTTTCTCCATAAAAAAGTTTTGCGAGTTAATTATTGTAGCATGATATTCCTTTATGCGCACAATCGTGTAAGCCTGACGCTATATCAGTGTAAAAAGTTGTGATAGCATATATATACTTTCAAGGCGCGCGACTTTGTCATCCTGAACGGAGTGAAGGATCTTTATAATGTTACGATGATTCTTCGCGACAACCAGAATGACAGTTTCGCGTTTTCGTTGGCGATGAATATAGGCTCATTATACAGGAGTAAATGTATGCTAAAGTATGTAATCGCATGGTTGCTGGGTGTCCCTCTCGGAATCCTTGTCTTAATTTATTTAGTTTCTCATCTACTTTAATCGCACACTTTTCATGGAGATGAATATGGATAACAGAATGACCCACCCAACAGATTGCAAATGTATTTCTTGGAAACCAATTTTTGCAGGTGCACTCGTCGCGATTGGTTTATCTTTTTTGTTAAATTTATTTAGTGTCGCCATTGGTTTAACCGCTTACACCACGAATAGTAGTGGCGCTGAAACTATGGTTTTCGGCGGATTGTTAGGCACCGCTATCGGGATTATTGCTGCGATGTTTGCGGCAGGTTGGGTTTCCGGTTATCTCGGACAAAGACATTGCACCAAAAAAAATATTGGATGCATGTATGGATTTTTGACATGGTGCGTTGCACTCATTGTGTCAATATTTTTAATGAGCCATGCGGTTGAGTATGTCACTTTATACGGCCATTTTATTTCAGGTTCCGTTGCAACAGCAATGGCTACTGCTGAACCTGCGAGTCAAGTTGCAAACACCGTCAGTGGAATGAATACCGAATCTGTCGTCGTCAGCGCGTTTATTCTTTTTGTTTTATTTTTCTTAAGCGCATTTGCTTGCAGTTTAGGTGGATATTGTGGCATGCGACATGTTTGTAAAGAACATCAGGTATAAGGGGGGCGAACCTATCTTTACATCCCCTCTCCCACTTGTGGGAGAGGGGTAGGGGTGAGGGTTTATAGCAAGTTCCTCGTATTTTTTTTTCTTCATTGATGTTATTATACCCCGTTGAAATACCATAATAAAAATAATAAGGATTATCATCATGAAAACCGGAACTCATCTCGAACAAAAATCTGAACTACCATTTCAAGTTTTGAAAACTTTAGAAACGCTAACCTACGAACATAAAGATAAAGTGCATGTTTTTGAAGTGATGCAATCAGAGCTTCATATGGACGATTTATTAAATCCCACACGTGAAAATTTACAACATTTAATTCTCGGAAGAAGAGATATTTATGGATCAACATACCAAGCTGCTTCAGAACCTATTGTAAATTGGGCAGCCGGATCTCGCTACTTTAAACCATGTATTGTTGAAACTGTAATTCCCAAAGAACTCCACGGGCAGTATCGATCGATTGAGTTAAAACCAGAATATATTTATCGAATCTATCCTCGTTATGAATATTTTATTTATGATGTACCTTCGCTTCCTAACCCTGAAATATGGAAATTTGCCGAGCATAAAAAATTTTTTGTGATTCAAAATCTCCTCTTTCAGGATTTACCAAAGTCAGATTATTCATTATCGAGACCATATTCGCAATTTTATCAACCTTGTATGTATACACCAACACGGCATTACTATGTCCCCTTATATGTGACTAAAGGAAAAGCGGTTGATGGCGAACTGGAATTAGATCAACAAACACTTTCCGAAATTAATTTTACCCATATGGCAAATATCATTACTGCGGGAATAAAAGAAGATCGCTGTAAAATAGGGCGATCCATCGGAGAAGCAATGGAGATTCTCTCGGAAAATGCGAGAGAAAATGACACCGCCGGTTTTGTTTTAGTGAAACTTAATCTAGATCCATCAGGTATTCATCGTGAGGGACCTTCTTATCGTTCTTATTATTGGTTACAACAACCTATTCATCCAAATAATATATTAGAAATAAGCGATTTATATACTTCATTTAGTTTTAAGGATCGGGTTGCATTGCAGATGGAGCAACAATGTCCCTCCATTTTACCACCTCCAGAAAAAACAGAAACGCTGCCAGTGAAAGAAGAAGAAAAGAAGACAGTTCATACAACTCAAGAAAATCAAAATAAAACTAAGCAGAGTTTTTTCAGCAAATTGAAGCGAATGATTTT
>JABDCZ010000002.1:0-81293 GCA_013287885.1 Gammaproteobacteria bacterium | reverse complement strand
AATTCTTGGCATGACAAACACTCGCTTTAACATTGCGCTTTCCCCCTCCATCCGCTAAGATCAGCGGCATTTCATTTCTTTTTACATCCGGAGTTTGCATGACCCAATACAATGCACTTTATGCACAGTCAGGCGGGGTTACCGCAGTTATTAATGCGACCGCTTGTGGTGTCATTGAAGCTGCTCGCGAAAATACCCAACAAATTGGCAAATTATTTGCCGCACGGAATGGCATTATTGGCGCGCTCACGGAAGATTTAATTGATACGAGTTTTGAAAGCAGAGAAAGCATAGCGGCTTTACGGCACACCCCCTCCGGGGCTTTCGGTTCCTGCCGGCATAAACTAGGCGCCATCGACAAACATCGCGCGCAGTACGAACGCTTAATCGAAGTCTTTTCTGCGCATAATATTCGCTATTTTTTCTATAATGGTGGCGGAGATTCACAAGACACTGCTTATAAAATTTCGCAAATTAGCCAATCGCTAGGTTACCCAATTACCAGCATCGGTATCCCGAAAACCGTTGATAACGACCTACCCTTCACTGACAATTCGCCAGGATTTGGATCGGTTGCAAAATACGTGGCGGTTTCCATCCGCGAAGCAAGCCTTGATGTCGCCTCGATGTGCATGACGTCGACTAAAGTATTTATTTTAGAAGTCATGGGCCGACATTCTGGATGGATTGCAGCCGCAAGTGGTCTTGCGCGCGAAACCGAAGGTGATGCGCCACATATCATTTTATTTCCAGAAATTACTTTTGATCCCGACGCTTTCTTAGCGCGCGTCGATCAATGCGTGAAAAAATATGGCTCCTGCTCCATTGTGGTATCCGAAGGATTACGTAATCAAGACGGCAGTTTCGTATCAGAATCCGGTTTAGTGGATGCTTTTGGTCATAAACAATTAGGTGGTGTCGCGCCGATGATTGCAAGCCTCATCAAGGATAAACTCAAACTCAAATATCACTGGGCGCTTGCCGATTATTTACAACGCGCCGCGAGACATATTGCATCAAAAACCGATGTCGACCAATCGTATGCCTTAGGCCGTGCGGCGGTAGAGCTCGCCTTATCTGGTAAAAATGCAATTATGCCCATCATCGTTCGCGAATCGAACCAACCTTATCGTTGGACTATCGGTGAAGCCCCATTAGAAAAAGTCGCTAACGTCGAAGTAGAATTACCACGCGACTATATTACTGAAGATGGTTTTGGTATTACGGAAAAATGTCGCGAATATTTGCAACCATTGATTGAAGGAGAAGATTATCCGCCTTACAAAAATGGCTTGCCACAATATGTGAAATTAAAAAACGTTGCGGTTGAAAAAAAGCTCGAAAAAACGTTTGAGATTTGACAAATCGAATACCCCTTCCCCCCTCGTGGGGGAAGGTTGGGATGGGGGGGCTCTAACATGCAAAAATTACCGAATGTCAAAAACATCATTGCCATCGCATCCGGCAAAGGCGGCGTAGGCAAATCGACGACGGCCGTCAATCTCGCCATTGCGCTGCATCAGATAGGCGCCCGTTCGGGGATTTTAGACGCCGATATTTATGGGCCCTCACAACCCATGATGTTGGGCGTAAAAGAACGCCCGAACATTCGCGACAAAAAAATGATGGCGCCAGTCTTAGCTCATGGTGTGCAGTCCATGTCGATTGGCTATTTAATTGATGAAAACGCCCCGATGGTGTGGCGTGGTCCAATGGTTAGCATGGCGCTGCAACAACTGTTAAATGATACGCATTGGGATAATTTGGATTATTTAATCATCGATCTTCCGCCCGGCACAGGGGATATTCAATTGACCCTCGCGCAAAAAATTCCGGTCGATGGCGCAATCATCGTGACGACTCCACAAGATTTGGCGCTGCTCGATGCCAAACGTGCCGCAGAAATGTTTCGCAAAGTCCATGTCCCGATTCTAGGTGTCATCGAAAACATGAGTTATCATGTTTGCGGAAAATGCGGCAATGAAGAACATATTTTCGGCGAAGGTGGCGGCAAACATTTGTCTGAAAAATATCATATTGACTTCCTCGGCGCATTGCCTTTAGATATCCAGATTCGCGAACAAACCGATAATGGTGCACCCACCGTGGTCGCAAATCCCGACGGTTCGATCGCAAAAATTTATCGTGATATTGCTTCGATAACGGTTGATAAATTTAACTCAGAAAAAACTGCGGATAAGTTCCCAACCATTGTGATACAAAATGATTAAGGAGAAAAAGCGTGAGCATTAAAGCTGATAAATGGATCCGTCAAATGGCAGAAAATCATGGCATGATTTCTCCTTTTGAACCGAATCAAGTTCGCAAAAATGGTACGGATAAAATTATTTCGCATGGCACGTCGAGTTATGGATATGATGTGCGTTGTGCTAGTGAATTTAAAATTTTTACGAATATCAATTCTGCTATTGTCGATCCGAAAAATTTCAGTGATAACAGCTTTGTCGATATCACGTCAGATGTTTGTATTATTCCACCCAATTCTTTTGCGCTTGCTCGTAGTATTGAATATTTTAAAATTCCGCGTAATGTTTTAGTGATTTGCGTCGGCAAATCAACCTACGCGCGCTGCGGCATTATCGTGAATGTCACTCCGCTTGAACCAGAATGGGAAGGTCATATCACACTGGAATTTTCTAACACCACTCCCCTCCCCGCGAAAATTTATGCGAACGAAGGTGTCGCTCAAATGTTATTTTTAGAATCCGATGATGAATGCACGACATCGTACAAAGATCGACATGGGAAATATCAGGGCCAGACGGGTGTGACACTACCGATTGCTTAATCTCGAAGTCTTTTCTTCGCCTTCGCCTTCTTTATCTTCTTCGTGATGCATGATAACGGGCGATTTTGTTACAGTAACGCCGGATTTTTCTTCTAAAGAAGATGGCGGCGCATTCTCGATCCGATGAATAGGCATATGTAACTCAGCACTAATGGTAGCAGTACTAAAATGTTCGTGCGCGTGCAACGCGGCATTCATAGCGGTTTGTTCTGCTGCACTTAACTGCAAAGGTGGTGCAAGCGGCGGGTTAGCTTCTTCAGGAGGTAGATCCCGGATATCCGGTGCATTAGCTGGCACATCGTTTAATGCTGGCTGCGGCGCAGGGGTAGGCTCGGCATTCGGTTCAGGCGCGTGCTCTGCATTAGGCTCAAATTCTGGCACCACATGATGGGGAACCGGCTCTGTCTCTGCCGTGATGTGAGGGGTTTTTTTTGTAAAATAACGAACCGCAATAGTCCCTAGCACAGCGCTAAGTCCTACCGCCGTCATCACTAAAGCACCTAACCCAGTAGCAAAAATCGCCATTGATAATATGCCGACACCAACCATGATTGCTGTACTAAATATTGCCTTATTGCCAGCAATTTTTCGTTGTCTTGAGACAACCGCTAACTGCTTTTGCAAGATATTTCTGTTATCCAAAGCAGCTTTTAGTCTTATTTGCATCGCGGGATCAGAAATAGTCGCGTTTTGTTCTACAGCAATAATGTATGCATTATTTTGATGGATTGCGTTTTGCAAAGATTGTTCTTGTTTGCGTTTAACATAATAAAAGTAAACATCGCGGACTGCAGTTGCAGCATAAATACCTGTAATAACACTAGGAATGAGAATTGGTAACAGGGCAATAGCGGTAGCGGATGCTAGCATACCTATACTCGCTAATGCTAATGCCGCCACTATACCTGCACCAACAGAGATCGCTCCTGCAATCAAACCCGTTGCTATTTTAAGTTTGCGGTTTTCCTGTTTGGGATTCTGTAGTGCCTGAATGGCCTCATCCCAATAAATTAATCCGCGAATAAAATGTGCGACGATAGGAATCAAATGCACCGCTTCACCCAATGCGGTTGCTTCACCGGCATTTTCAGCGCCTTCAGCACCTTCCGTACCGTTACCTATGTCACTAGAATACTGAAGCGCATCATGGACAAAATGAATCTGGTGGCTCAGATGCTCTACGGCTTCTGCACCACTCGCACTCCCTTCGTTGATTTTTTCAATAGTCCCTATTTTGGATTTTCGAGGACGATTTTGCATGTTAGCACTATATAATGAATTTAGTTATAGCGCTATTCTAGCACATAAATAGTGAATTAGTACATTAATAATTCGATAAAAATGCGGTTTTATCCATTCTCGATAAAGATCGACGTGGCAAATATCACGGCCAGACGGGTGTGACGCTGCCGATTGCTTGAGAACGGATTTATTCGCTAATTGTCACAAGAGGATTAGTGGAAGAATACACTGCAGTAGGATCGTCGTATCTCCAAAAACCTTGACACGAAAATGTCACTGTTTTACCAAAAAGCTCCCTCGTCATATAAAATTGGAAACGTCCGCAAGTGTATGCTCGAGCCGTTGTTGTTGCCGGGTTATCTGTTGCAACCATACCGGATATGAGCCAGGTCATAGGAACTTGGTAATTGGCCGGCGGAAAATCTGGTGGAACTTTGGTACTGTATCGCCATGTAGAAATTACATTTCCATTATAATTAACTGCCGACTGGGTAGACTTAACCGTTTTACCCATTGAAGACAGGGTACCATAGCCAAAAAAAAGCTCCGCATCTCTGAATGTCAGAACAGTGCCCTGGTTCCGCTGCCGGTCTGCCTGTGGAATTTCTAAAATAAAACGAACAAAAGGAGGATTTAATTCTTTTGTTGTGCATGATGTTGCGGTTCTCGAATTCGGGGGCTGACAATTAATCCAGGGAGTTGATGTGCCAGCTGCGGACTTTAGTGATTGATAATACGCGGCGTTTGAGCCTACAGGTTCTTTACAAACATAGAAATAAGACCCATTGCTCACAATTGTCATATCATTCGCTTGATCTTCAAAAAAATTGGATTTAACCCGCTGACTTCCGGTAGGACAAGGATACCAATCTGGTGTTGCGAATGCTGATTGAGCGCCTTGGGCCAAATGTAATACATTCACTGTATCACTACTTATCGGTATTACAGTAGGCGGCTTAATTACCGTGGAATCCGCAGCATACACACATGCACTGAATAAGCATAAGATAAAAAATTTAACTTTCATTTCAGAAGTCCCGTGTCAACACACAACTACTTAAAACATGACCTTGAAATACAGAAAACTATTCCTCACCCTCATCCGCATCCCCCAACGTTTCTTTGAGAGGAATATGACGGCTAGCATTCACTTGCTCGCGCAATTCTTTGCCGGGCTTGAAATGGACGGCATATTTGGGCTCGGTGATTAATTTTTCACCGGTTTTGGGATTATGTGCTTTACGTGGAGGACGATAATGTAAGCTGAAACTACCGAAGCCGCGAATCTCAATTCGACCGCCATTGCTCAAAATATCACTCATTTGATCGATGATACCATTAATGCTGAGCGCAATGTCTTTCTCTGGGAGATGAGATAATTTTTTACTGATTTCAGCGATAAGTTGAGATTTTATCAGCATAGGTCTCAGCAGTAATGCTGCCTCCGTAGGTTGAGGGGTAAAAAAAGGAAGCCTCTTCATTGATTAATATAGTATATCCATCAAAAAAAATCTATATGCATGAAGAAAAACGTATCTTTATCGACAAACTTTCACTGATATGTTTATTATTTTTAATTTTGCTTATAATGTTTATTTACATGGGTGGATAAAAGGCATTTATGAAAAAGGTATTTCTAGTTCTCCTAAGCTGGATAATCTTAGGTTCGAGTACAGTAAATGCACTAAAAATGAACACGCTATATGAAGGTATCATCCCTGTGAAAACCCAATCTTCCGAGGAACGCAGTATTGCGACGCAAAAAGCCCTGATGGAAGTACTTATTAAAGTGAGCGGAAATGACCAGATTATTCGCAATCCTAAAATCCGTTCTCGGTTGATGACTGCGAATAATTTAGTGCAAGAATACGGATATGAATATCCCAAAATCCCTAACGCAGAAAATCGATATGTGTTACACCTACGATTTGATAAAAGTGGTGTCAACCAATGGTTACGAGATGCAAGTGCGCCGATCTGGGGACAAAATCGATCACCCATATTTGCGTGGATTGTGTCGCAAAAACCAGATATGATTAAAATTATCCAAAATGATTTTAATCCCTGGCAAACGATTTTGTTAGAAAACGCAGCCCGTCGAGGCATCCCCCTGATGTTACCAGAGAAGAACCCTCTGGATGTTTTACCCACTGATATCATGAACATGTCGGTCGACAAATTAATGCAAGCATCCAAACGCTATAACACCGTTTTAATTGGCTATATCCAACAAAATCCAGACAACACGGAGACCTCGCAATGGAAATTAATTTCAGGAAAAGAATCCTGGGATTTTAGTTTTTCCGGTAACTCCGAAAAAGAAGTATTAACAAAAGCCATTGATCAAACCGTCAATACGCTTTCAGGAAAATTTGGTATTGTGACAACCAACGCTATTCAAAAAAATATTGGGTTGCGCGTACTAGGAATTTCAGAACAAACGGATTTTACCAAACTCATTCGTTATTTAAGCCGTTTGACGCCTGTTGCATCGGTTGGCATTTCTAAAATTTCTGGCAATGAAATTTTATTAAATGTCAGTTTGAGAAGTACAGAAGCCTCTTTTACAGAAGCCATTGCGTTAGGTCAGAGATTATTGCCTATCACAATTGATTTTAACGCCGAACCTTTGATCTATCAGTGGAATCCTTCATGATGTGGAATAAGTCTTTTTTCTTTTTATGTATTGGTATCATTTTTTTTGTGTTGATTTATTTATTGGCGCCAATACTCACGCCCTTTTTCATCGGAATTTTACTGGCTTATCTCGTGAATCCGCTCGTGACGTGGTTGATGCGATTTCGAATTCCTCGCGTTTTTGCGGTGGTACTCGTATTTGTGCTGTTATCCTTGATGCTGTTACTTACCATTTTATTACTCATTCCCCTTATCCAAAAACAATTGAATACATTGATTCAAATGATTCCGCGAATGATTGAATGGTTTCAGCTAAGTTTTCTACCGTATGTCACCGAACGTTTTGGTAATGAACAATTGATTAATGTTCCTCTCATTAAAAAAACTCTTTCAGAAAACTGGACGACCGCCGGAAGTTATATTGGCATTTTTTTGAATACCATCGTGCACTCAGGATTTCTCATCGTCAGTTGGTTCATGAATCTGATCCTTATTCCTGTCGTCACTTTTTATTTATTATGCGATTGGGAACGATTAGTACAAGGCATTAAAAATCTTTTACCGCGCGCCAATGCGCCGACGATTATTCGATTATCGAAAGAATGCGATCAAGTACTAGGTGCTTTTTTTCGCGGCCAGTTGCTGGTCATGCTTTTTATCGCGGTTTTCTATTCGATCGGACTAACCATCGTTGGACTCAATATTGGTATCATTCTGGGGATTATTTTAGGCATCATCAGTATCGTACCCTATCTTGGGGTTGTCGTGGGAGTGACGACCGCAAGCATTGCGGCGTACGTGCAATTTGGATATTTTCAACCAGTTTTATTTGTATGGCTGCTTTTCCTCATTGGCCAATTAGTGGATAGTTTTTTCGTCACACCACATTTGGTTGGCGATCGCATCGGCCTACATCCCGTCATTGTCATTTTTGCCATTTTAGCCGGTGGTAGTTTATTTGGGTTTTTAGGGGTTTTATTAGCATTACCCATCGCTGCTGTGATCATGGTATGGTTACGTTTCTTAATGGAACGTTATCATGAGAGTTCTTTATATCAATGAAAAATGAAAAAATGATAAATCAATTAACCTTGGGAGTCAGTCTCAAGGATGACGCCACCTTCGATAACTTTTTTCCCGGCAAAAATACGCATTTGGTAAAAGCGCTGAACAGCGCAGCGGAAGGGATTGGTGAGCAAGTCATTTATTTTTACGGAAATGGCGGCCAAGGCTGCACACATTTATTGCAAGCCGTCTGTCATGAAGCGAACCTACAACAAAGAACCGCCGTTTATATCCCGCTCGGCAATATTCACGATTTAACGCCTGAAATTTTAGAAGGGTTAGAAAATTTACAGTTAGTTTGCATTGATGACTTACAAAAAATTGTAGGGAAAAAAACGTGGGAAGAAGCTTTTTTTCATCTTTATAATCGCATTATCGATTCAGGTGCAAGGTTAATTGTCACCGCGAACGTCTCTCCCAAATCGCTAGGCTTGCATTTGCCGGATGTGGTATCGCGTCTTGTATGGGGAATTGTTTTTCAGATGCAACCATTAACGGATGAAGAAAAACTCGAAGTATTAACGATGCGCGCAGAACGCCGCGGAATGATGTTGACAGAAGAAGTGGGGAAATTTATCCTTAACCATTGTCCGCGCCATATGTCGACTTTATTTGCCGCTTTAGATGCACTTGATAAAATCTCACTAGCTGCGCAACGTAAACTCACCATTCCATTTGTGAAAACGGTATTACAAATTTAAAATTCATGAGGTGTATTGTGTCTCACATTAAAAATATTCACGCACTAGAAGTACTAGATTCGCGTGGCAATCCAACTGTCTTCGCTGAAGTCACGCTTGATAATGGCGAAAAAGCCTCCGCCATTTCTCCATCCGGTGCATCAACCGGCTCGCGTGAAGCTTTAGAATTACGTGATCAAGATCCAAAACGTTATTTAGGAAAAGGTGTAAAAAAAGCGGTGAAGGGAATTATAGAAGAAATTGCTCCCAAACTTCGCGGCTTTGATGTTTGTGATCAGCAAAAAATTGACGAAACGATGATTGCACTCGATGGCACGCCTAATAAAGCTCGTTTAGGCGCCAATGCAATTCTCGCCGTATCGCTCGCCGCTGCAAAAGCGGCCGCTTTATCAAAACAAATTCCGTTGTATCAATATCTCGGCAATAAAAGCACATGGTTAATGCCGACACCGATGATGAATATTATTAATGGTGGCGTGCATGCCGATAATAATTTAGATATTCAAGAATTTATGATTTTGCCGATTGGTGCGAAAACATTTCCGGATGCGGTGCGGTATGGTACCGAAGTTTTTCATCATTTGAAAAAAGTATTGCATCAAAAAAAATTAAATACGAACGTTGGGGATGAAGGTGGATTTGCACCCAATTTACAAAGTCATGCGGAAGCGCTCGATTGTATTTGTGATGCGATAGCACTCGCCGGATTAACGCCGGGCACCGACATTGCCCTCGGATTAGATGTCGCCAGTAATGAATTTTATCGCGATGGCAAATATGTATTGCAAGCAGAAAACAAAATTTTGGATGCACATGGATTTACCGATTATCTTGAAGATTTAACCCAAAGATACCCTATTATCAGCATCGAAGATGGTATGGCTGAAAATGATTGGGCGGGATGGCGCGTCTTAACGGATCGTTTGGGCAAAAAAATTCAGTTAGTGGGTGATGATTTATTCGTAACGAATACTGAATTATTGCAAAAAGGAATCAACGAAAATATTGCCAATGCAATTCTCATCAAACTTAACCAAATTGGTACACTCACCGAAACACTGAGAGCGATTGAAATGGCCAAAAATGCGGGTTACCGAACGATTATTTCACATCGTTCTGGCGAGTCCGAAGATACCACGATTGCTGATTTAGCAGTGGGGACTCACGCCGGACAAATTAAAACGGGTTCGCTTTGTCGCTCGGATCGGGTCGCAAAATACAATCGTTTATTATATATTAATGCAGAGAACGAAGGATTCGTCCAATATGCGCCTTATCGAATTTAAATTTCTGCCGATATTATTGATACTGCTATTATTATTTCTGCAGTATCGATTGTGGTTTGATAGCGGTGGCGTCATGAATATGCTGCATTTAAAAAAAAAATTTGTTTCGCAAACTGAAAAAAATAATCAATTAAAAGCACGAAATGAAGATTTATTAGATCAAATACGATCTTTGCAAGAAAATACTGATGCGGTAGAATCCCGCGCTCGTCATGATTTGGGGATGATAAAAAAGGACGAGACATTTTATCAAGTGGTTGAAAAGGATTAACACAAACATGAAGATTTTGATAAGTAACGATGATGGATTCTTAGCACCAGGCCTTGCGACGCTCGCAAAAAATTTAAAGCAAATTGCAGACATCACAGTCGTCGCCCCTGATCGAAACCGATCTGGTGCAAGCAATTCGTTGTCTCTCGTCAATCCTCTGCGCGTGACTTTAGCAGACAATGGGTTTTATAGCGTCAATGGCACACCAACGGATTGTGTGCATTTAGCGTTGACCGGTCTTTTGAAAGAAATGCCCGATATGGTTGTGTCTGGCATCAATGAAGGCTCCAATTTAAGTGACGATGTATTATATTCTGGCACCGTTGCCGCAGCGATGGAGGGTCGGTTTTTAGGAATTTCCTCTGTCGCCGTTTCACTCGCGGGTCCTAAGTGTCAACATTATGATACTGCGGCCGAAGTGACGCGTTTACTGGTTTTACGTTTAAAAAACGATCCACTTCCACAACATACGATTTTGAATGTGAATGTACCTGATTTACCAGTCTCCCAATTACGCGGCATTCAAGTCACTCGTTTAGGCACAAGACATATCGCAGAACCAACCATTAAGACAGTGGATCCTCGTGGCCGGCGAATTTATTGGATTGGCCAACCGGGTCCCGAAGAAGATGCGGGCCCAGGCACCGATTTTCATGCCGTAAGTTCCGGATTTATTTCCATTACACCGTTACATCTTGATTTCACACATTATGAAGTGTTCGAGCAACTTTCTGGATGGGTACAAGCGTTAAACATAGGGTAAAATCGTGAAAAAAATTCTTTTACTTTTTTTTATTATTTTTCTAACAGCGTGTACCGACTCAGAAAATTATGCGCCTGTTGTCGAAATTAGTACCATCGAACCCATCCCTGCCAGTGGCAAACATATCGTGGCTTTCCAAGAAACCATTTATTCGATCGCATGGATTTATGGATTGGATTATCGTGATATTGCAAAAAGAAATCATTTACTGCCTCCTTACACGGTACATGAAGATCAAGTGATTTATTTGCCACCGAAAAAAAAGGTGGTTACGGCGATTAAAGAAGTACCTGTCGTTAAAAAAGTGCCCCCTGAGAATTCCGTTATTTCGAAACCGATTTTCACGATGGAACCCAAAGGACCCGTGAAACTTTGGGTAAGCCCAAACGCAGGGCCTATCATTTCTAAATATGGTGCGCAAAATAAAGGTATCAACATCGGCGGCAATAGAAATGATCCCATTTTTGCGACAGCGGCGGGTAAAGTTGTCTATAGCGGAAGTGGTTTACGCGGATATGGTAATTTAATTATCATTAAGCACAATAGTACTTATCTCAGCGCATATGCGCATAACCAACGCGTTTTTGTACGAGATGGTGACTACGTTCTTACGGGACAAAAGATTGCAGAAATGGGTGATAGTGGTACCACTCGCGTCATGTTACATTTTGAAATACGCAAAGATGGCCAACCGGTGAATCCTGCGATGTATTTGAAATAGGAAAGTGAATATTGCGAGGGAACGATGGTAAAAAAAAGCAATCATGATGATGACTTTGATTCTTCAATTAAAGAATTAGAAAAAATCGAAAAAGAAGAAACACACCTCGAAGTTGAAGAAAAACTTGCAAACGTAGACCTTGATCATACAGCAAAACCCAATGATCCAACGCAACTTTATTTAAATGAAATTGGATTTTCACCATTACTTTCGGGAGATGAAGAAGTAAAACTCGGTCGTCTGGTTCAAAAAGGCGATGAGGCTGCTCGAAAAAAAATGATTGAAAGTAATTTACGACTCGTCGTTAAAATTGCACGTCGTTACTATAAACGTGGCGTTGAGTTTCTTGATTTGATTGAAGAGGGAAATTTAGGTTTACTTCGTGCCGTTGAAAAATTTGACCCAGAACGTGGCTTTCGTTTTTCAACGTATGCGACGTGGTGGATTCGTCAAAGTATTGAACGCGCCATCATGAACCAAAGCCGCACCATTCGTTTACCAATTCACGTCATTCGCGAATTAAATACTTATTTAACCACCATACGCGAAATTATGAAAACGGAAGATCGCGAACCAACCTACCAAGAAATTGCCAAAAAATTAAAAGTACCCGTCGACGATGTGAAAGAAACCTTGCAGCTGAATGAGCATATGGTGTCATTGGATGCTTTGGTTGGAGACGAAACCAATCATACGAGCCGACCTTTGCTTGATGCGGTTCCGGATCAACATAAAACAAATCCCGCCGAACTTATTATCGACGAACGTTTTAGCGAACATCTCAATAGTTGTTTGCAAGAGTTAAACGAAAAACAACGTGAAATTCTTTGTCGACGATTTGGATTATTAAACTATGAACGTCAAACATTAGAAGAAGTTGGCCGCGCGGTGGGACTCACTCGCGAACGTGTTCGACAGATTCAAATGACTGCCTTAAAAGCATTACGTGAGATTTTGAAGGGTCATGGGATTACGAATCCGGATTGATTTTTGCATATTATAATTAAATAGTATATACTTATTAATATATACTATTGGAAAATTGCTTATGAAAATAGCTAAATTATTTCAAAATGGGCAGAGCCAAGCGGTACGCCTGCCAAAAGAATTCCGGTTTGAGGGGGATAAAGTATTCATTAAAAAAGTGGGAACGATGATCATTTTGCTACCCGTTAAAAATCCTTGGAAACCTTTATTTGAGAGTATCAATAAATTTTCTGATGATTTTATGGATAACAGGGAACAACCGGAACAACAAGAAAGGGAAGATCTTTTTTAATGAAATATATGTTAGATACCAATATGTGCATTTATATCATCAAGAAGCATCCGGAAAAGGTATTTAAAAAATTTAAAACACTAGATATGGGTGATGTTTGTATTTCCTCCATAACGCTTGCTGAGCTAATGTATGGAGTCTATAAAAGCCATTATCAGCAAAAGAATAAAGTAGCCTTAGAGTTATTTTCTGCACCGCTTGAAATTGTGCCATTTGATGGAGACACGGCAGACCATTACGGGAAGATAAGAACTTCCCTTGAAAAAAATGGCATGCTTATTGGCTCCTTAGATATGATGATAGCCGCGCACGCGTTAAGCTTGGATGTAGTTTTAGTTACCAACAATACTAAAGAATTCTCTCGTGTTTCTCATTTAAAAATTGAGGATTGGACGCATAGTTAAGCAATGCATTATTGTGGGTGAGGGGAAGCTTCCATCCAATCCATAACCTGCTATAATCCATGGTTTTTGAGAGATTTTAATGTCGCAACAACCTCGTCAAATCCTTACTACCTACGCGCTTCCCTATGCTAATGGATCGCTACATTTAGGTCATATGGTCGGCCTGATTCAGACCGATATTTGGACACGCTTTCAAAAAATGCAAGAAAACACCTCTTGTTTATTTATCTGCGGTTGCGATAGTCATGGCACCCCCATCATGATTCAAGCAGAAAAATTACACTTAACACCAGAGCAATTAATTGCACAAATCAAAAGTGAACATGAAAACGATTTGCGGGATTTTCAAGTTGATGTAGACAACTATTACACAACACATTCACCTGAAAACCAAGCGATGGTGAAAACTGTTTTTGAACGTCACCTGGCTATTGGTAACATTGAAAAACATACGATTAAACAGGCCTTCGATCCCGAAAAAAATATGTTTCTTCCCGATCGTTACATTAAAGGCGAATGCCCTCGATGTGGTGCGAAGGATCAATATGGCGATAATTGTGAAGTCTGCGGCGCGACTTATTCACCCACCGAATTAAAAAACCCCTACTCCACTTTATCAGGGGCAAAACCAATTGAAAAAGAATCGGAACATTACTTTTTCAAATTACAAAATTATACAGAATTGCTAGAAACCTGGACCCGCCAAAAACATTTACAAGAACAAGTCACCAATAAATTAGATGAATGGTTCAAAATGGGGTTACGCGAATGGGACATTTCCCGAGATGCGCCGTATTTTGGCTTTAATATTCCGGGTGAAACCACAAAATATTTTTATGTGTGGCTTGATGCACCGATTGGTTATATCGCAAGTTTTCAAAATTTTGCCTTAACACATCCTGAATATACCTTCGAAGAATATTGGACGAAAGAAAACTCGACCGAACTTTATCATTTTATTGGTAAAGATATTATGTATTTTCACACGCTTTTTTGGCCTGCTTTATTAAAAGGTGCGGACCTTCGCATGCCGAATGCGGTTTACTGTCATGGATTTTTAACCATCGATGGGCAAAAAATGTCGAAATCGCGCGGTACTTTTATTAAAGCACGCACCTATCTTAATCATCTCAATCCAGAGTATTTACGTTATTATCTCGCAACAAAATTAAATGAACGCATTGAAGATTTAGATTTGAATTTTGATGATTTTATGCAGCGGGTTAATGCAGATTTTATTGGCAAATTTATTAATATTGCGAGCCGATCGGCGAGTTTTATCAATAAATATTTTGATAATCAATTATCGGGTCATTTGTCTCAAGGCGAATTATACGCCGAATTTACCAAAGCGGCAGGGGGCATTGCTTCAAAATATGAAAAAAGACAATTGAGTCAAGCCATTCGCGAAATCATGGGACTTGCGGATTTAGCGAATCAATATGTTGATCAGAAAAAACCTTGGGCGCTTGCGAAAGATCCCGCGCAATTACCCGAAGTTCAAGCTATTTGCACGATGTCGCTCAATTTATTTCGCGTTTTAATGATTTATCTAAAACCGGTATTGCCAGAAACCGCCAAAAAAGTAGAAGCGTTCTTAAAAGTTCCGCCGTTGATGTTTTCAGATATTCAAACACCATTATTAAATCATACGATTGAAACCTTTAAGCCTCTGGCCAAACGTTTAGAAAAAGCAGAGATTGAGGCGTTGAGGAGTGCGAGTGTTGAGTAATCGTCCTCCCGCGGCAAGTCCTGCGTTTTTGCAGGTTTTGAACCATTCTTCTCACAGCCGTCGTCCCGCGACTTGTTCGCGGGATCCAGTGGCAACATTGATGCAGTTCTGGATCCCGCGGACAAGCCGCGGGACGACGAGCTATGAGAAATCTGCAACAATGCAGGCTTGTCTGCGGGACGACGGATAGACCTATGAACAAACCCACCATCAAAGACATCGACGCACTTTTACCACAAACCCAATGCGGTTTATGTGGGTTTAAAGGTTGCCTGCCTTATGCGAAAGCACTGGTGGATGAAAATGCCAGCATCGATCTCTGCCCGCCAGGCGGCGTCGAGGGCTTAATTACACTCGCAGAAAAATTCCATCTGGATCCCCTACCCTATATTCCTGAAATGGAAAAAAAATCCAAACCACCCATGCGCGCTGTTATTCGCGAGTCAGAATGCATTGGATGTACTAAGTGCATTCAAGCTTGTCCAGTGGATGCCATTCTGGGTGCGAGTAAATCTATGCATACGGTGATTGCCGACGAATGCACCGGGTGTGAGTTGTGCATCGCTCCCTGCCCCGTCGATTGTATCGATATGGTCCTCGCGGAAAATCATTCGCCCAAAAAAGATGTTTTTAGAAAAAGATTTCATGCACGCGCTCGACGATTACAAAATCAAAATATCAATCCTCCGACAGTCGAAGATAAAAAAAAGTATTTAGAGGATATTTTAAAAAGAACTAAAGTCAAAAACGATAAATCATCATTGGTAATATAACGCCAATGCATCTTCAACAGCACCAAAATATTTGATTTGACCTGCTTCGAGTAATAAACCTTTATTGCAAAATTCTTTAATCAGATTGTCAGAATGTGTTGCCATGACCACAATATTTGATTGCGTTAATAATGAAACCATACGAGCTCTGGCCTTAATCATAAAATCCGCATCGCCAGCGCCAAAAACTTCATCGATTAATAAAATATCAGGCTCAATGCTTGCGGAAATAGCAAAAGCCAAACGCATCATCATACCGTTAGAGTATGTTCTTACCGGCATCGACAAGTAATCACCTAATCCTGAAAGTTCAGCGATATCGTTAATTTTGCTATCAATTTGTTTTCGTGAAAGCCCCAATATAATTCCGCGAATAACAATATTTTCATATCCTGTAAACTCTTGCTCAATACCTTGCGTCAAATTTAACAGTGGAGAAATATTTCCATCAATTTGAATTTTGCCTGCGGTGGGTTCATAAATTTTGGCAAGTGTATTTAATAATGTACTTTTTCCCGCTCCATTATTTCCAATCAGCCCTACTCTATCTCCATGTCGAAGAGAAAGTGAAACATTATTTAAAGATCGCACCGTAATACGTTGCTTCGCATCTTTAGCGACATTTCCACCCGTGGTTAGTCGTATAAATTGTTTTTTTAAGGAACGGGCATTCACGTTATAAATGGGAAATTCCACGGAAACATTTTTTAATTCAATTCTTGCCATCACTCAACCTATAACCAATACACTAAACGAGCGCGATATCGCGTGAACAGTAGCGCTGATGCGAAGATGCCAATAAATGTCACCATCACTACCATCAACCAATTCTTTAAAGATGGCATCCCTCCCAAAAGCGGCTGTCGAATAAGTTCAAGAAATGCATATATAGGATTGCAGTCGATGATAAAGCGCTTATTTTCGCTGAGCATTTCTGGATTCCACATAATAGGCGTCACAAAAAAAATGACTTGAACTAAACTTCGAACCAATTGCGAAATATCTCGAAATCTTGTGCCGAGAATGGCGAGCAGAAGACCATAAGTCATGGCATTAATATATATACATAACATTCCGGGAATCAATAGTAATAAGGAGAAATTTAATTGTAGTTTAAAAATGAAAATCACAGGTAACATAATAATAATATTATGAAAAAAAATAATAATATTACGGACAATAATTCGGTGAATATGTACGGTATAGGGTAATTTAATTTGTTTAATTAAACCTTCAACCATAATAAAAGCATCGGAATAGTCAGTGATTACCGTTGATATTAAAACCCATCCCAGCATACCTGCCACCAGAAAAGGAAAATATTTTTGTACTTCAATATGAAAAAGATAGCTATAAAGATAACCCATACTAAAAACAGTAATGGCCATACTGATAGTGAGCCAAAAAGGGCCGAGGACGGAACGACGATAACGTAATCGCACATCCTGATAAGCGAGCATTAACCATATGCGCCATTTTTTTATTCCATCTAATAAATCCATGCCGGCTAATTGCGCTGCGTTAAAATCGCTGGTAAAAATGGTTAATCTATCATCTTTTAATGAAGCATCAAATTCCATTGACATAAAAATCAGCTTATAGGTTTAGTTTCTAAAGCGCATGAGCTTAACATGGGATTTTCTTGTAAACAACAATACATGTATAAAGTTTACCGATTTTTTCAATTTGCTGATTGAAAATATTTGATGTAAAATCACTTGCAATTTTTGAATGCGTATTTTTTTATTAAAGGGAATGCTATTTTGAGTGAATTTTACACGGATTCTGAAAAAAAAATTGCAAGGGAATTTTTAAAAAATAAACATGTTGTTGCGCCCGTTGAAGATAAAGATGCATTACATACTATTCGTAGAAAAATCGCACACGTCGCTGCAAATATCATTCGCCACCCCACCCCATCCGACGCTGAAATAGATTATTTTCTGAATCACATACATGAAATTGTTTCAGTGACGGAACTCAATGATTTTCGTTTGAAAGTTATTACAGAAATGAATCGTGATGTTTCTTTTCGGGAAATGTATTTTAAAGTAGGACGTGACAGCTTAATTGCACTCGCCGGCAATGAATTAGCGATGCAAAGAAGAATTAACTTAAGTATTCAGTTTCCGAAAGATGATAGTTCATTACTCCCTATTCATGCCGATGTGTGGGCTGGTGACTCACCCTACGAAATTGTGCTGTGGTTACCGCTCGTGAATTGTTATGCTACCAAATCGATGTATATTATTGATGCTGAGACTGATGAAAAGACGCAAGCTAATTTCAATCAATTCTCCAATAAAAGCAGCGAAGATTTGTATCAAAGTGTAGAAAATAAAGCAAAATTTATTAATGTACCATTTGAACATCTCTTATTATTTTCCCAAAATGTCATGCACGGCAATCGTGTGAATATGGAAGCTGAAACACGATGGTCACTGAATTGTCGTTTCAAAAGTATTTTAACACCTTATGAGGGAAAAAAATTAGGTGAATTTTTTGAACCTATTATGATTCGTCCTTTGACATATCTAGGATTAGATTATCAATTGCCAACGGGATTTTATGAGTAATATTAAAAAAGGTTATCGAGGTTATATTGGTAGTCGACCCTATGCGGATATTGATTTTCCACAAAATTTACAAAATTTTTTAATACGTAGTTATTGTCAAAAAAATCAATTGCATTATTTGTTAAGCGCTACAGAATATAAAATGCCCGCGTGTTACATGATATTAGAAGACATATTAAATAATATTGCATCCCTTGAAGGAATTGTGATGTGTAGTATTTTTATGTTGCCAGAGTCAGCAGAAAAACGATCGAGAATTTATGAAGTTATTTTACATCACGATTGTTCTTTACACGCGGCATTAGAGGATTTAGCCATTCGAGATAAAAAAGATATTGATAGAATTGAAAATATTTTAAGATTGAATAGAATCATCCCCAGAAATCAATTCATGGTTGAATTAGGTAACTTTTGCGTACTGAAAAAAGAAATCTGTCATGCCAGCATGTTTTTAGCTGGCATCCATAGCGGCCTGGATGCCAGCCAGCATGCTTAAAGGGGGCATCAAAACATGCTGGCATGACACGACATTTTTTAAGTAAGATAGGAAATACTCATGGAAAATCTAACAGTCACTAATGAAAAAAAATATAAAACACCTGAAACGGAATTAATACATAAATCAACAATTGATCCACATTCTAAAATTGTTAGCTTAAATCATATTACCCGCATGCTTGCAGGAAGGCGTGCTAAAAATAAAACTATTGTGCAATGCCACGGTGTTTTTGATTTATTACATATTGGACATGTTAAGCACTTACAAAGTGCCAAAAAATTAGGTGACATATTAGTAGTGACTCTTACCAGTGATCCCTTCGTGAATAAAGGACCCGGAAGACCGCACTTTACAGAAACGCTTCGCGCAGAGGCACTAGCGGCGCTTTCTTGCGTAGACTATGTCATTATCAATTCAAATCAAACCGCAATTCCGGCGATTCTTACCATCAAACCGGATTATTATATAAAAGGGATCGAATACCAAAACGCTGACAAAGATATCACGGGGAAAATTTCAGAAGAAGAAGAGGCGGTTAATTCTGTTGGTGGAAAATTAGAGTTTACCCATGATATTACTTTTAGTTCTTCCTCTTTATTAAATCGATTTTTCTCCCCACATTCAGAAGAAGTTTTATTATATTTAGAACAGTTTAAAAATAAATATCATATTGATGAAATATTTAAATATTTTGAAAATGCGAAACAATCAAAAGTATTATTAATCGGTGAAGCAATCATCGATATCTATCATTACGGCGAAGCCATCGGAAAATCCGGGAAAGAACCTATTCTCGTCACCAAATACCATCGTGAAGAATTATTTATTGGCGGAATTCTTGCTATTGCGAATCATCTCAGCAATTTCTGCGCTGAAGTGACATGCGTGACAATGTTAGGGGAAAAAGGCGAATATGAGTCTTTTATTCGAGAAAATATTAGAGAAAATGTCAATATTATTTTTCATTATAAAAAAGAAACGCCCACCATCGTTAAGCGTCGTTATATCGAAGAATATTCATCACAAAAATTATTTGAAATTTATGAAATGGATGATTGTTATTTTAATAAAGATGAAAAAATAGAATTTGAAGACAGCTTAAAAAAACAATTATCATCTCATGATATGGTTGTTGTTGCTGACTATGGACATGGTTTATTAGATACGAGTTCCATTCATCTCATCGAAGATAATGCGAAGTTTCTAGCCGTCAATACACAAGCAAATGCAAGCAATCATGGTTTTAATTGTATTTCAAAATATAAAAAAGCAGATTATGTTTGTATTGCAAATCGAGAATTACAATTAAATTTTCGACAAAAACATATCTGCACGTTAGAGCAGATAAACAAAATCATGAAAGAATTTGATTACAAACACATTGTAGTGACGAGAGGCGTCATGGGCACGCTTTCATGCAAAAAAGATGAAGAAATATTTTCGACGCCCGCTTTTGCTTCTACGGTGAAAGATCGTGTGGGAGCTGGCGATGCCGTGTTGGCCATTACCAGTTTATTCGCATCACAAAAAGCGCCAGCGGACTTAGTTGGTTTTATTGGTAATGTCGTCGGATCGCTTGCGGTCAATATCATCGGTAATAAGAGTTTTATTGAAAAAGTTACTTTGCTTAAATACATTATGCATTTATTAAAATAATTTCATTAACAAAAGGAATTCAGATGAAAGAATTAAATTTCCTTGAAAAATATCAAAAAAATACCAAACGGAATTATATTGAAAGAGTGACAAGTGTTGATAAAGCCATATGCGCGACAAAAGCGAAAAACTGGGGTTTTGATTACTGGGATGGCGATCGAAACTATGGTTATGGAGGATATCATTATGACAGTCGATGGCGAACTATTGCAGAAGATATTGCAAATCATTATAACCTCAAATCTTCCGACCGAATTTTAGATATTGGCTGCGGAAAAGCTTTTTTGCTTTATGAATTTACGCAAGTCATCCCCGGTATTAGCGTCACAGGTATCGATGTATCGCAATATGCAATCGACAATGCTAAACCCGAGATAAAAGAATATTTACAAGTAGGTAATTGCACGCATTTACCTTGGGAAGATAATACTTTTGATTTTGTTTATTCTATAAATACCTTTCATAATCTGTCGATTGATGAATTAGAACGCGCGGTTCAAGAAATGGAACGCGTAGGAAAAAAATCAAAATGGTGTTGCGTCGAGTCCTATCGCAATGAGAATGAAAAAGCAAATTTACTATACTGGCAATTAACATGTGAATCTTTTTTCAGACCCAATGGATGGAAATGGTTATTTGAAAAATGGGGATATCACGGTGATTATGGCTTTATTTATTTCTCTTAAGTTTTTATATGAATAATGTTCTCGTGGTAGGTGTTAATGGCATGATTGGATCTGCATTATATGCAGATTTTCAATCAAAACAAATTCCAGTATATGGCACGACACATCATCCTCTAAAAACAAATTCGGAAGTATTTTATTTAAATTTATTAGATCCTCCAGCGTCTTGGGTTTTTCTTGATAAAAAATTTGATATTGTTTATTTGTGTGCTGGCGTTTCTAAAATGGCAATATGCGAGGGAAATCCAGAAACTACCTATGAAATTAATGTCACTAAAATGTTCGCATTAATAGAACATTTATCAAGTACTGGCTCTCATATAATTTATCTTTCCACTAACCAAGTTTTTTCAGGTGTTGTGTCGTATGCAACAAATGCTACTCCTTATCGTCCACCGAATGAATATGGCCGTCAAAAAGTCATCGTTGAAACACTCATCCAAAAACACTGTAAACAATGGACAATTCTGCGTTTAACAAAAGTTCTTTCTCTTCAGCTACCTTTATTCCAAAACTGGATGATGCGCCTAAAACAAGAGTTACCCATCGAAGCGTTCCACGATATGATGATGGCACCCGTCGCGTTAAGCCAAGTCATTACGCTACTTGTTACCTTAGGAGAAAAGAAAATAACAGGGTGTTATCAAATTTCTGGAACCATTGATATTTCCTACTACGATTTTGCAAAAAAATTAGCGCGAAGGCTTGGATGTTTAGAAAAACTCGTTAAGCCGGTAAGCGCACTCAATAGTGGGATAAAAAGATCTTTTTTATCTTCCTTTACAACTTTAGATTGTGCAAATACAATTGCCCTTTGTGGAGAAATCCCCTTACAACCTGCTGACGTTTTAAATATATGTTTACAAAATGGAATTTAAAAAAATGAGTAATCACCAATCAATTGATGTAGTAACGGGTGGCGCAGGTTTTATTGGTAGTCATCTTGTTGACCGCTTATTAACAGAAGACCGTCATGTAAGAGTGATAGATAGCTTTGTTTCGGGACATAAAAAAAACTTAAGCCATCATATTCATCATCCCAATCTCGAGATTATTGAAGGTGACATCACCAATATTGAATTAATCAATAACATTTGCGAGGGTGCTAAACGTGTGTTTCACCTTGCAGCCAGAGCTGATATCGTGCCCTCCATTGAAAATCCACTAGAATATTTTCGCTCCAATGTGGATGGCACTTTTGCAGTGCTAGAAGCGGCGCGCTTACATAAAGTCGAACGGTTTATTTATCTCGCTTCTTCAACTTGTTATGGATTTCCAACAGAATTTCCGACATCTGAAGAAGCCAAAATATCTCCTCAATATCCTTACGCCCTAACAAAAAACCTAGGCGAACAATTAGTTTCTCATTGGCATTCTGTTTATAAATTGCCGACTATTTCCTTACGTTGCTTTAATGTTTATGGACCGAGAGCACGCACCTCAGGTAGTTATGGCGCAGTATTCGGGGTATTTTTGGCGCAATTACTCGCTGATGCACCTTTGACTATTGTGGGAGATGGTAACCAAACCCGTGATTTCACTTATGTGAGTGATGTCGTAGATGCGATCCTTTGTGCCGCCAATAGTTCGGTCTCTGGTGAAATTTTCAATGTAGGCAGCGGTAGCGCGCCCGTATCCGTTAATCGTTTGGTAGAATTATTGGGTGGTAAAAAAACCATTCATATTCCTAAACGACCAGGAGAGCCTGATACGACATGGGCGGATATTCGTAAAATTCAATCGACATTACATTGGCACCCAAAAATCTCTATTGAAAAAGGTGTTAAAAATATGTTAGAACAAATTCATTATTGGAAAGATGCGCCAGTGTGGACGCCTGAAAAGATTGCCGATGTTACTAAGGTATGGTTTAACTGTTTGCAGTCAGAAAGTGCAGTCATCATAAATCAAAATTAGCACTCGCTTTTATCTATAACTAAAAAGGAATTGATGTGAATTGGATAAAAAATTATTTTGATACACTACAGCGTTTAATTTTGACAACAACTGTCACTGATTTACAAAATAATACGATTGATCTTGAACAAGGTTTTGAACGTCATTTTCATTTTGTCAAATCAACGCATGAAAAAAAAGGTAAAGTGATTATGATTGGTAATGGCGGCAGTGCTGCCATTGCCAGTCACTTAGCCATCGATTATTCGAAAAACGGCCGAATACCTGCACTCGCTTTTTCTGATGCTGCTGCATTAACATGCTTAAGCAATGACTATGGCTACGAATATGTTTTTGCAAAACAAATTGAATATCATGCAAAACCAGAAGATACTTTGATTGCGATTAGTAGCTCAGGGCGTTCGATGAACATCCTCAATGCTGTATCAGTTGCAAAAAAATTAGGATGTAAGGTTATTACCTATTCAGGCTTTAAGGAAAAAAATCCACTAAATCTCTCCGGGGACCTCAATTTTTACATTGCATCACTAGAGTATGGATATGTCGAAGTCGCGCATACAGGATTAGGTCATGCCATTCTTGACTACACCATGGCCAAGAAAAATATTTCTCTAGAAAAAAGCCCAGAACCTCTTTTAGCAATAGCAGATTAAAGGAATAACATAAATGACAAATCAATTTAAACGAATATTGGTAACCGGTGGTGCCGGATATGTTGGAAGTCGATTAATACCAAAGCTGTTATCTGAAGGTTATGAGGTGAGTGTCTTAGATTTATATATCTATGGAAGAAATGTTTTTGGATCTCTTCATCATCACCCACATTTAATGGAAATCGTAGGTGATATTCGGGATAATGAAGCCGTAAAAAAGGCAATGCAAGATTGTGACGCCGTCATTCATTTAGCGTGTATTTCGAATGATCCTTCATTCGATTTAGATCCGACACTCGGGAAATCAATCAATTTAGATGCCTTTTTGCCTTTAGTGCGTACCGCTAAAGAATGTGGCGTGAAACGTTTTATCTATGCCTCTTCTTCTTCCGTTTATGGCGTAAAAAAAGAAAAAAATGTCACGGAAGATTTAGCTTTAGAACCATTGACCGATTATTCAAAATATAAAGCAGATTGTGAAAAAATTCTCTTTCAGGAAATGACTGATACTTTCGAAGCCATGGTGATTCGCCCTGCGACAGTTTGTGGTTATTCAGAACGGTTACGCTTAGATTTAACCGTAAATATTTTAACGATGCATGCCTACTACAATAAAAAAATTAAAGTATTTGGCGGTGATCAATTACGACCAAATATTCATATTGAAGATATGGCAGATGCTTATTTATGCTGTTTAAAAGCAAAAAAAGAAAATATCATGGGTAAAATTTTTAATGTGGGCTATCAAAACTTAGCAGTGCGTGAGATTGCAGAATTAGTAAGAAAACAATTTGATGAGGAAATATCCATCGAAGTAGTATCATCTGATGATAATCGTTCTTACCATGTTTCTTCTGACAAAATTAAAAATGAACTTAATTTTACTCCAAAATATACTATTGAAAATGCGATTAATGATTTAAAAAATGCATTTGATAAAAATTACGTTCAAGATCCACTCGTCAATGCTAATTATTATAATATTAAAAAAATGCAGCAAATTGAGCTAAGATAAAAAAAATGGAAACCATAGTATCACAAAATAAAAGTATTCTAGTTCGCATCCTCGTCGTCTTATGGGGCGAAAAATTTATTAATGATTTTTTGAAACTCAATATTCGTACTTTGCTTGCACCCGGCAATATTCCGGCATTAGCGAACGAATATCCGCTACATTTTGTTTTATTAACGACGAAAGATGATATACCGATTTTTGAAAAAAACCCTATTTTTACAATGCTAAAACAGATATGTACCGTCGAATTTATTTCCATTGATGATTTAATTATATTTAGTAATTATTCAACGACCCTGACTTTAGCTTATGATCGTGCGGTGAAAAATACAGGGTTAGATATGTTAAATACCTATTTTATTTTTCTCACGGCTGATTACATTATGGCTGATGATTCATTTATAGGGTTAATGCGCTATATGAAAAAAGGATATAGCGGAATTTGCGCAGGTAATTTTCAGGTCATAGAAGAAGAAATTAAACCTTTTTTAATGAATCAAATTGATAATAAAACAAAAGTGTTATCGATTAAACCAAGAGACTTACTTAAAAAAAGTTTGAACCATTTACACCTTGTGTCTTACACGAATATATATCATCAAAATTTGACGCATAATTATTATGCGAATCGATTTTTTTTAAAATATAACGATGATTTGCTCGCGGGTCGTTTCTATTTATTGCATATGTTATGTATTAAACCTGAAACAATGGATTATCAGGTGGGCGCTTCTTGCGATTATTCTTTTATTCCAGAAATGTGTCCATCGGGAAATATCGCAATTATTAACGATTCTGATGATTATTTAGTAATTGAATTACAACCTAGAGATCGAGATTTACAGTTTACACAATCAGGAAAATATAATTTTAATAGACTCGCCTCTGCCCTCGCCGAATGGACTACGTCACAGCACCGTGATAATGCTAAAAAAACCATTTATTATCATACCAAAGACTTACAAGAAGAAGATACTAAGCAAATTGAAAATAAATTAGATGAATTAGTTCACCTTAAACTACAAAAACTTAAAAAATATAAAACAAAACCCCACTTCAACCATCCATATTGGCTAGGTGCAATAAAATCATTTCATCAACAAAGATCAGTTTTGCAAAATTCACATCAGTATGATTATGTAAATTTAACGGTACTTGACAATACCCCCACCAGAAAATTTTATCTTAAAATATTTGGGAAGCCACCTTTAGTATATTTACTTCATCATCGATGGATTGAATATCATCGTATAAAGAAGAAAATTAAATCTTTCATCATTGCAGAAAATTGGACAAAAACAGCAGTGTTTTATGATTCGTATGAATCCAATTTTATGCACTATCGAGAATGGCTAGAAAAGTCACTAAATATTTCAGATCATTTTCATGCTAAAAATTTATTGAATGCTAAAGATAAATTAAAAACATTAAAAAAAGTTAAATACAAATTTTGTATATTATTTTTACGCATGGAAAATATAAAAGGCATTAAAAAAACTTTAAAAATGATTTATCAATTATTAGAACGTGATGGGCAACTTTTAATTATCATACCTAATGATCAAAATTTTCAATCACGCATTTGTTATAATTTTTCGGCCGAATTTATCCTTAGGATGAAGCCTATAGAAAATTCTCCTTTTAAAATTACCAAAATACATACGATAAACAATAATCTTACTCATTTAGGTGAAAATCTAGTGCATCAATTAAAAGTGACATATGCTTATAATAAAAAAATAAAATTATTATTGTTTGTTATTTTGATGATACCTGTAGTATTTTATTCCTTACTCAAAAACATTCTTCATTCTGTCTTTAATAATGAAGAAAAGCATTGCACTAATATTCTTTTAGAACTCAAACCCCATGAAGAACTTATTCCATGACTAATGCATTACATAAATATAAATTCAGTGCTATTGTACCAAATTATAATTCATCAACATTTTTACCCAAGGCGCTGCATTCATTATTACATCAAACTGAAAGTTTTCATGAAATCATTATTGTCGACGATGGATCTACTGACGATAGCCTAAAAATCATCGATTCTTTCATGGCGCATAACCCAGTCATTCAATTAGTTAGACATCAAAATAATCAAGGGGTTAGCAAGGCATTAAACACTGGTATTCTACATGCGACTGGTGATTACATTATTTTGTGCGCAGCCGATGATAGTTATGATGAAAACATTGTTAAAACAACACGACAAATACTAAAAAAAAATCCTGATATTGGTTTGATATGCGGCAATGCAAATATAGATCGATTTGATATGATTGCACCATTTTTGAGAACACTACCCTTCCCCAAAAATAGAGTGACTACACCGGAAGATTTTAAATCCATTATTCGAAAACAATATGTAGGATTTAACGGTGGTGGTGGAATGTTTATGCAACGAGAAGCAGTGGTTAAAGCTGGAATGCTATATCCAGAAACACGATGGCATAGTGACTGGCTTTTATATTTTGTAATCGCTTTAAGACAGGGTTTTTTTTATAGCGATTCGCTCTTCACACATATTCACATGCGTAAAGAAAGTTATTCAGAAAATAAAAAAAATTGGCCAATACAAAAAGAAGTCATGATTAATACAATCGAATTAATAAAACAACAATATCCAGAACTTTGGATAGATTTTAAAGAAGCCGCATTATTGCCCTTTTATTCATTGCGCTGTATGACTTTATGTTTATATCAATCTACCTTTCGCCAATTTTTTAGTTTTGCTTTATTATGGAAATCGTTTATCAACAATAAATTAGTCGTGAAAATTGGACGATTATTTCCATATAAAATTATTTTGCAGTGTAGAAAATTTCTTAGATCATAAAACATAAGGATTCATTATGTCGGTCAGCACAGTAGAACCACAATACAATAACTGCCTTGAAATTGTGAATAATAAAGGCTTAACCACTTTAGGCTTAATGTCTAATCAGGTATGGCATGATGATCCTCGTCGATTAACTTTTATGTTATCCAGATACAAATTTGTCGCAAAAATGTTAGCGGGAAAAAATAAAGCGGCAGAAATTGGCTGTGGAGATGCCTTTGGCAGCCGAATCGTGTTACAGGAAGTGAATCAATTACATGTTTATGATATTGACCCTATTTTTATTCAGGATATTAAAAATCGAACGGATGCGAAATGGTTAATGGACGCAAATATCCATGATATCTTAACGGGGCCTCTCTCACAAAAATATGATGCGATTTATAGTTTGGATGTGATAGAACATATTGCAAATACAAAAGAACATTTGTATATGAATCATATTGTACAATCTCTTTTGCCACATGGTGTTGTGATAATCGGTGCACCTACTTTAGAATCACAAAATTATGCTTCTCCGCAAAGCAAAGCTGGGCACATTAATTGTAAATCGGGTAATGATTATAAATCATTTTTCCAACAATATTTTCATCATGTTTTTATATTTTCGATGAATGACGAAGTCGTTCATACAGGATTTTATCCTATGGCACATTATCTATTTGCATTATGCTGTGAGGCAAAATGAAAATAGGCATTGATTTTGATAATACTATTATTTGTTATGATAATGTATTTGCCAATTTAGCAAAGGAATGGAAATTAATCCCTGAAGATTACGAAGTCACAAAACAAAAATTACGTGACCTCATTCGCCAATTACCCGATGGCGAAACGATTTGGCAAAAGATGCAAGGGAAAGTGTATGGAGAATTGATTCATAACGCTGAATTATTCGATGGATTTATCGATTTTATTTCTCTTTGTAACGCAGATCCTACCATTGAAATTTACATCGTCAGTCATAAAACAAAAAAAGGTCATTTTACTGATGTCAATTTGCGTGATGCTGCGCGAGAATGGTTGCTTCGTAAAAATTTATTGAATAATGACCCCCCCTTTATTTTAGAAAAAAATATTTTTTTTGAAAACACCCGTGAAAAAAAAATTATGCGAATAAAAAAATTAGATTGCACGCATTTTATTGATGATTTAATCGAGGTTTTTGAGTCCCCCTCCTTTCCAAATCATATTGAGCGATTATTATTTCAAGGACAACAACCGTCATCAATAAAATGTTTTGCTAATTGGATAGAAATAAAAAATGCATTCTTCATTTAATCAATATAATTGGTCAGCCGCTCAAGTGGCAGCACTTAAAAATTTACTTAGCAATGATGATATTCGTATTTTATCGAAGTCTGGCGGCGGTAATAGTCTTGTTTATTGCATAGAAGCCAATGGAAAAAAATGGGCCCTCAAAACCTATCCCCCAGCTCTCCCACAGCAGCGAAATCGTTTAGCGTCCGAATTATTGGTGTATCAATTTTTAAATTCAAATAATATTGATTCGGTTCCTTCTTTACATACTTTTGACAAGGGTGAACGTTGGCTTATCATCGATTGGGTGGATGGAGACATTCCATCGACGTATTCAGCCGATGACATTGCGCACGCAATACGTTTTTTAGATGATGTCTATCGTTTAAATTCTAAAGCGACAGAATTACCAGAAGCCGCTGAAGCTTGTCTATCTTTACAAATTTTACTTGCACAAATTAATCGGCGTTTAGAAAATTTAAAATTAATTGCGCAAAATGAGCCGTTACTGGATGCATTTCTTAAAAATGATTTTTCCCCTTTTTTTGAATTTTATCAACAACAAGTCAAGCTCGAGTATGCCAATTATCAATTAAATATCAATGAAGTGTTAGCACCGAGAAAAAGATCGCTCATCCCCGCTGATTTTGGTTTTCATAACAGTCTGCGCGATAAGTCAGGAAAACTTTATTTTTTTGATTTTGACTATTTTGGCTGGGATGATCCTGTCAAATTACTCGCGGATATCATTTGGCATCCTAAGATGCATTTATCAGAATCGCAACAGCTACAATTTACTAAAGGTCTTATGGATATTTATCAAGATGATACATTTGAATTACGCTTTCATCTCACCAAACCTTTATTTGGACTCCGGTGGGTTCTCATTTTATTAAATGAATTTATTCCAACATTCTGGCAAAATCGACAGCACGCCGGTACTTTTAACGAAGATTTAGCTGTCGTGAAACAAAAGCAATTGAGTAGAGCAAAAGCTTTATTATTGACTGTACAACAACAAGGAAGTGCTTATGAAATCCCATGCAGATAAAGCATCTGACATTGCATTAGATGCGCGGTCTATTTATTTAAGACAATTGGTATGTCGAACGCTGGCAGGCGGTAATCGCGGCCATGTAGGTTCTACTTTATCACTCATTGAAATTTTGCGTGTATTATACGATGATATTTTGACTTTCGATCCGAAAAATCCAAATTGGGAAGATCGCGATCGTTGTATTTTAAGCAAAGGGCATGGTTGTATTGCGCAATATGTTTTATTAGCGGATAAACAATTTTTCGATATCCATCATCTTGATACTTTTTGTCAATTCGACTCTATCTTAGGGGGTCACCCGGAAGCCAATAAAATACCCGGTATTGAAACCTCCACGGGTTCATTAGGCCATGGTTTATCCGTCGGATTAGGATTTGCTCTCGCGTCAAAAATTAAAAAAAGAAAAAATCGCACATTTGTGATTATGGGTGATGGAGAAATAAATGAAGGTTCTGTCTGGGAAGCCGCGATGTGCATCAGCAAACATCGCCTCGATAACCTCATCGCCATGGTTGATTACAATAAAATTCAATCTGCAGGAAAAACGGAAGACATACAAGATTTAGAACCGCTCGCAGATAAATGGCGGAGTTTTAATTTTAACGTTTTCGAAGTTAATGGCCATGATGTCAATGAATTACGGGAAGTGCTAACGCACTTACCTCGTGAATCAAACAAACCTACCATGATTATTTGTCACACGGTAAAAGGAAAAGGCATGCATTTCGCCGAACACAATCCTTCGTGGCATCATAAAGCAAAGTTAACTCCCGAGACCATTCAAGAAATGTATTTAGCATTGGAGGCGCCGCATGCGTGAGACATGTGTCAATATGGTATATGAACTAGCAAAGCTTGATCCGCGTGTCGTATTTATCGGTTCCGATTTAAGCCCAGGATTATTGAATAAAATGAAAGAAGAATTTCCTGATCGCTTTTACATGGAAGGAGTCTATGAAGCCAATATCATTGGTTTAGCCGCGGGGCTTGCGATGGAGGGGTTTATTCCCTATGTCAACACTATCGCGACTTTTATTACGCGACGTTGCTATGAACAAATTGCAGTGGATTTATGCATGCATAATTTACCGGTGCGATTAATTGGTAATGGTGGCGGCGTTGTTTATGCCCCTCTCGGACCGACACATCTTGCCACAGAAGACATTAGCATCATGCGTGCCCTCCCGAACATGACCGTCGTTTCGGTCTCTGATGCCGAAGAAATGAAGCGTTTGATGAGAGCAACCCTCGATTGGCCGCAACCGATTTATATTCGTCTCGCAAAAGGTGGCGACGAAATTATTAGTGATGAAAGCAAAGGTTTTTCGATTGGCAAAATAATTCCAATGCATAAAACATCCAGCGATGTGAACGTGTTATTAATTACAACCGGCATCATGACGCAATGCGCATTGAAAATTGCGAAAAAACTTGAAGAATCTTCTGTTGGAGTCACCGTTTTACATTGTCATACCATTAAACCCTTAGATACGGAAAGCATTCTGCAATTTTCAAAAAAAGCAGATCTCGTTATCACTCTCGAAGAAAATTCATTAATTGGTGGACTCGGTAGCGCCATCACGGATTGTTTAACGGAAAACTTAGGGAGAGATATTCCCCTCATAAAACGTTTTGGATTACCCGATCGATTTCCCGATAAATATGGAAGTCAGGCACAGTTGTTGGATTATTTTGGATTGAATACAGAAAATTTATTGAGGGAAATTGAAAAAATTATCCAAGAGAATTTTACAATACACAGCAATTCGCTTGTTATTAATGGATAAAAATTTGTTTTAACCTTATATTTCAAAATTATTAAAAAATTAGTAAAATTGATAATGGGTATGGCACATTAATTTTCTAAGGAGAGAAATAAAATGTTACAGCTTATAAGAAAAATTTTAGGAAGAGAAAATGCGAATTCTTCTGTTTCCAATCTTATTTTTGAACAGGGAATTCAATCTAATATCCGACAAATTAGAAAAACGATTTATCAAGAAGGCTGTGTTGTTATCCCCAATTTCCTTCCTGTAGAAGATATTGATTCTTTCGCAGAATTAGTAGAGCGTTCATTTGATGTTTGTAAAAGTATACTAAAAATTTTGGAAATTTCTGAAAGTGATAAATTAGAAAGTATTAGTGATCCCCGAGTTCGTAAATTAATTCATAATATTCGAATTGGCCAAATAGAACCCTTATACTTTCAATATTTGAATAACGGCGCGTCCTTATATAGTATTATGATGAACAAAAAAATCCAAAGAAATTTTGTTTTATCAGTTTTAGGAAATGGTTGGTACGAAGGGTCAAGTATCATTCGTAAAGTCGCTCCGTGTAGTAGAAAACATAATAAACTTATGCAACAACCAATATCTATGCATTGCGATGGCCCAATTATTTCAAGACATTCTTATTCACTTAATTTTTGGATACCTCTTCATGATTGTATGGGCGAGGCACCAGGTATTCAATTTGTCCCTGGTCCTTTCGCTCATTTACAAGAAAAAATGAAACATGATTGGAATACTGGCACGGTTGACCATGCCGTTGAAGATGAATTACGACGTTTATATTCTAATCAAGAGGATGGTTTTCCTCGATTTATTCCTTCTCTTAAACGTGGAGATTTAGTAATTTTTCATAATTGGGTAATGCATGGTTCATATGCGACATCGAAAATGAAGAAATGCCGTTCTAGTCTTGAATTAAGATTCAATGCTCCAAAACGTAAATTATTTGAATCATTTGCTAATTAAATTGCAATAAAGGAATTTTTTCCTTTATCATCATTTTTTTTCGCAACCACCTGCGGCAAGGTATTTCAATTATTTTATATGATAAATATGAAATACCAAAAATGGTACCCAACATTATCAAATATTTATAACTATCAGCACATGCTATTTTAAAGGTACTTGCATAACTCGCATTATCTGAATAAAGGGATGCAATGGGCAAATGAAAAATATAAATTGAATAACTCATTTCTCCACCAATAATAATCCATTTTTTGGAAAACAAATTAACAATGATATTATTATAGCGTGCACAACAGAAAATAATGATTGCTATTAATGGCGCAAAACCAAAATTTTGATGTAAACAAATAAGAAAATTTAAATGAAACGGTGGATTAAATACAAAATAATGCATAATAACAAGACCAATAATGGCGCCAATAATAGCAATGTAACCAATTAACTCTTCTTTCTTGGTAGGCTTGAAGGAAGCTACCTTGAAATGAATTGAGGCGATACAACAACCCAGTATGAATTCAAAAATACGAGAGTAAGGAGAAAAATATATTAACCATCTAAAAAATGAATCCTGTATATTAGTGTTATTATCCGCAATTGGTCCATAAATACTAATCGCATACTCATTAATAAGATTTTTATTATAAGCAATAATCAATACTGTGCTCATAAATATAAAACTGAGTAAACATGTACGCACAATAGCTTTATTTAAGGTTGAATTTCTCAGCAATACAAATAATATTATTGGATAACAAAGATAGAAGAACCATTCTGTACTAATTGACCAAGTAACTTGTGGCATTAATCCTAATTGATAGATTAACGCATTTTTTCCAAAGGGAATGTAAAACCATGCATGTGTTAAAGTTAAATAGTAAATAATAATAGATTTTACATAAGGAGTAAGAATGGAATGCTTGTATTGACTAAACAAATCATACGTTAAGCAAACAAAAAATAACGGATAAAGACGCGCAAATCTTGATATTATAAAATTATAGGTACCCAATAACACATTTTTTTTAATTAAAGCAGAATAGTTATAATGAATAACAAAACCACTCAATACAAAAAATAATGTCATTCCCTCCGTGCCTATGCTCGAGAAAAATTCGTTGTATCGACTAGGAATAACTTTAGGGACAGTATGGGCAAAACAAATCAATAAAGCTGCTAAAAAACGTAAGCCCGTTAAAGGCAGTAATTCTGGATGTCTAGATTCAGAATTCATTCAGAATTCCCTAAATACATTCGATCTCCTATCCGTATTTGTTACTTCAAAATCGAAAAAAATAGTAGCAATAGATTATATTGAAAACAATTCATTTTGCAATTGTAAAAGATAAATATGTCATTTATGATCACGTTTTACTAGATTTTATTTTAAGCCTAGGATGGGAACAAGTAGTCAAAATAAGGAAGAATATATGCAATTAATAAAGTCATTAAGACGATTTGTAGATAACATTTCAGAAATCACCAAAATGTTGACAGAAATCAGAGAAGGTATCGCAAATCAATCGGATTTAATCAATCGTAAACTATCCGAGTTAATTGATATCACTAGAAATCAATCAAATAAATTTTCGGTTGATAATGGTTTGCAAACACCGCCGAAGAACCATCTGCAGCGAGAAGCAGATTCCTTTGAGAATGCACTAAGCAAACATCCGCTCATATTCGCCAATAAAACATTTAATACAAGCCATCCCGATTATGATGCGACGGTCGTGCGTAATTTCCCTGGAAAAATATTTAATTTTAAAAGTAAAACGACCAATTCTATTTATCGTGCTTTAAAAAAAATGACTAACGAGGATGAAATTCCAGAAACAAATTGGACTATAACGTTAAGAGACACATTAGCCGAAGTAAAAACCGTTCCTTATGCTGAGCAAATTTTTGAACGTAAAGCTTACGTTGAAAACTATCTCAATGACCTTGAAAATAAATACCAAGCTTATTATAAACCGGGCTGGGTAAATCTCGATGATGCATTATTTCTTTATTGGGTAGTTCGCCAATTAAAACCAAAAAATATTGTCCAAACTGGAGTCTGCAATGGCTTATCCAGTGCTTTTATGATGGCCGCCCTCGCCAAAAATGGCCCGGATGGACGGTTGTATGTCATCGATATGCCTCCTCTATTTGATTCAAACGATGATAACTGGAAAATGAAAGGCAAAGTCTATGGCGTAGTGATTCCGGAAGGCAAAAATTCCGGATGGTTAGTCCCTGATGCCTATCGTGATCGATTTGAAGTTTTATCGGGTGATGCGAAGTTATTATTGCCGGGACTATTAGAACGCGTTGGTCAAATTGATATGTTTTATCACGATTCAGACCACACATACGATCACATGATGTTCGAATTTAGAGAAGCGATGAAATATTTAAATAAATCAGGTGTTATCGTTTCAGATGATATCTCTTGGAATGCTTCGTTATGGGATTTTGCAGATGAATATAAAGCGCCTGCTTATAATTACAGAGGTTCAATGGGCATCGCTTGTTTTTAAACATTGCTTAGCTTCAAGGGAATGATGTTTTTAAATTTCAAAAATGCGATCTTTTTAGAGCTAATGTGTATGTATTAACAATACATAAACAGTTTTTGTATTGAGCAAATTTCTTTTATTTATATTAATTGTACTTTCAGAAGGAATAGTTAAAATAATGGATAATAATCAACTATTTTCTACACCAATCACTGCATCAAAATTTACTGATGCCCCTCTATCCAATATTATAATTTTGCTTGCTAGTATTACCGCAACATTAATTATATATTTAATTTTTTTTACCTTTTCTAATAAAATATGGGCAACGTATGCATTGATAGATCCTGCTTTATTGGCTCCTCATGTTCGGTCCTGGATAGAGCATGACGGAATTGAAGCTTATGTTTTGTACTTCTTGGTAATGTTCAGTTTCGCTGTAACATTCATTCTTCTCTGGTTTTATAGTTATTCTTACCAATTAAAAATAGGTGCAACGCGTTGGCTAAATTATTGTATAAAAATATTATTTTTATTATGTGCTTTCACTTTCATTTCTTTGATTGGCTTTCACCCACCAATGGCAGAAATCGCATATGGTAAAAACATGTGGTTTATTGAAATATTTATGCTTCTTTGTTTATGGAGCATATTAAAAATATCGTACTTATCTTTATCTCGAACAATCATAATATTATTGCTAGCATTGTTACCTATTTGTTTTGTTGCAACTTCCTCAATTAGTATGTTTGATTATGGATTTATTTTTTCACCAGCCGGAAGACTTTTACATGGATTTAGTTTATCCGATATTTATTTTCAATATGATTTATTACTATCTTTTCTTGCGGCAGCCTGGATGAAGTTACATCTTCATCTTGAAGATTTCAGAATCATGGGTCAGCTATCTATTTATATGCTTATAATCGTTGAATTTTTATATGCAAGAGATTTATTCATTTCAAAAAAATTATCTTATTATCTTCTATTATCTTTAATTTTAACAAAAGTGTACATCATATTTATTGATCCCACTCAATTGTTTCAATTAACTCCCCTGCGCTTGGATTGGTGGATTGTCCTCGTTTTAATTGTTATGAAAAGAGGTATCTACAGCATTTTCTTAGGAATGGCACTTGCAACTTTATTAGTGATACATCGTAATTTTGGATTTTTATATACATTAAGCTATTTTGAACTACTAGGAATTTTGTTTTTTGCAGATATATTAGAAAATAAGCGACAAAAATCATTTTTCAAAAAAGCTATACTAAAGCAGGCGTATTATATTTTACCTAATTTCACTATAATTGGCATAACTTTTATAATAAACGCTTATATTTTTAAAAATAGCACTCCAGAAAGTGCATTATTGTATCAAAAACTAGGGATTGGTTTTATGCAAATTACTAAAATCTCATTTTATTGGTACATTCCGATATTATTTACTGCGAGCCTTACATTATTACTTCAACAAAGAAAAAAACTTACCGAACTTTACTTTCATTCAGGCATTTTTTTAATACTGCTGGGTATTGCTAATTCTGTTTATTTTTTTGGTAGAAGTCATGAGAGCAATATTATACATATATCAGCATCTATTTTATTAATTTTATTTTTGTTATTAGATCTGATGCTTAATAATATTTCGTCTATCGCTCAAAATCGATGGAAACAAATTGAGAAAAGAATTTTGTCCCTTCTCCCTATTTTTTTTATTATATTGCTAACCTATTATTATTCCGAACGGATAAGTAGAAATATACTTATACAAGGACAAAACATATATAGCAAAAAAATTAAATATCCACATGTAAAATGTAATATACGAGATTTAAAAAAAATGACATTTTACAGTGATAAAATTTACTTTCTTAGCAAAATAGATGCTTTATATTACTATCAAGGAAAATATGTTCCTCAAGGTTATTATTTACCTTATGCGACATGGCCCTATAAAAAAAATTTGATAGCATTTTTACAGAATTTATTAAATAAAAAATATTATCTCGTTATCCCAAAAAATGAAATCACTGCAGAAAAAGAAGTAATCACAGCTCTGTTATATACGCATTCTAATGAAGATGATGAATTTAAAGTGTTATGGAAATAATTTATAAGGAAATTAAATGCTAAGTTTAATGATAGCAATTTCTTTATTTATTTTAATAAATCATGCTGGAGAATCAGTAAATCTTTTATTATTTTTTCAGTTGTATGGCATTAGCCTGATACTGATGACAACCGGGAATCTCATCTTAAAAATTAGCCGGATGCCTAACATACCATGTAATAATCTGATAGAGTTGATATTAGGTGTCATCACGACAAGTTTAGTATTGAATTTATTGGTAATATTATTTCCTATTTCTGCTACCTCAGCATTTCTTTGTTGGTCTATAGTAATTCTTTGCAGTATTTTTATATTTAAATTGAATGTTTTTAAAAAAATTTTTAGTCAAGAAAATCTCTCAGATTACCTGTCATTCTTTTTCATAGGATCATATGTTCTTTTGTGGTCTTGGAAAACTGCGGGAAGTTTCCCAAGTATTGAAAACGCTAATTTATTACTTGCATGGATTGATTATTACATTCACGGAACGGAAATTGCTCAATTTTCTGATATAAAAGCCATCGCGCATGGATCAATTGCGCTTTCTGATGAAACATTATTTTTTTATCATCGCGCGATTTTTATGTTACCAGCTCTCATCGCAGGAATTTCTCATTTACCAGGAATATCTGCATCTACAGCCATTTTGCTACCTTTCGGATTATTGCTTTTAGGAATTACCATTTATGTTTTAGGAACACAGCTATCGGGAAAATTGACAGGATTGATAGCAGTTATTTTTATTATGGTATTGCCGGATAGTTCGTTATATGGGTTAAAAAATGGTTTTTTTGGATTTCATTATAGTTTATTTGTTGCATCGGGAACCGCTTATGGAATAGCGATTTGCCTGACTTCCATAATATTTTATCATTACTGGATATGTAATAAATTAACGAGTGCATGGTTTATTTCATTTGGATTGGCATTATCCTTAATGTTTTTTCGAGTGCATTTTTTTATTTTATATTTTCCCATGTTTATATTTTTATCCTTACTTCAAATTGAAGTTATCAAAAAATATCAATTTTCAATAATGAAATGGATATCAATTTTATTCGTATTATTTTTAATAATTTTATTTTTCAATTCAGATCTTCATACTATTTGGCTAGAACAATCTGCTGTACTAACTTTTTTAAAAATTGTTCATTTAGAACGTGGTCCTACCTCCTATACTGAAATTTATAAGCACATTATAGAAAATTATAATTCGAATATTATAATTTTAGCGGGTGTTGGATTCATGTTTTTAGCGGCTTACGGTGTTTGGATATTCTTATATCCAGTATCACTATTTGTCAAATATCGAAAATACGGGTGGCAAACGATAGATTTAATACCGATTGTTCTTGTTGGATTAATGATTGGGATAATACTCTTTGCCCCTGGCGCCGCTAACGGAGATTTTACGGAGTTTCAACATAGGCCATTTGGTTTATTGTATGTCGTTTTTATTATTTTTACGCTGGTTTATAGCATGAAAATATTAGATAACATTCCCCTACCAGTAATGAATTATACCAAATTAATATTTATTGCTATTGTCTTTATGGGAGTAATTTTTACAATAAAAAAACCGTTGTCAGATCGGACAAGTAAACTATTCCGTGGTTCATCGTTGTACCAAGATTATCACATACCTGTGGATGGCGATTTAATTAAAGTAGCATTTTATCTTCGCTCACATGCGAAACCTGGAGATATTTTTTTAGTAAATATTGATGATACCAATGATTTAAATATTGATTCCGCCACAATTATTTCAAGCATATCAGGATTGCCTGCTTATATAGCAAGACCCAATCTCCAAAGTAAACAAAGCAATAATGTGCGTAAAACTATCATAAATAAACGAGTTAATACCATGAACTTAATTGCGAACACACCACAAATTACAAAAGCATACTCTCTTTTAGAAATGAGTAATATAACTTGGTATATCGCGTTATCGCAACCGAAGTGGGACTATGAAAGAAAATTTAGTATATTTAACAGTGGAAATATTGCTATTTATCTAGCAAAACCTACAGTGCTCAGTAAACGAAACGGTATCGAGACATAACTCAAGATCTCTTTTTGTAGATTTTTTTTCTTTAATTATTGTCGAAAAAAAATATTCGAATTGATAAGTTAAAGGACTTGGATTATTATCCCAATTCAAATCACCTGAAAATGTTTGATGTGCATTAAAAATCGTTCCTGGCTCAACTGCAAAATCTAATGTCAATAATTCATGATCATATTCAAGAGTAATACATCTTTCTCGCTTAGTTCCATTGCGTTGCAAGATAATTTCCCCTTTCATTTGATTAATTAAAAGTGCAAGCGTAGCACTTAAATTATCTTGCATGCATGTTTGAATTTTAATTCTTGGTTGCCGAAAAATACTATATAAAATTGACCATACATGTGGCATGACATCTTCAACCACGCTAATTGTCAAATCATGTTTTTTTACTTGACCATAACGTTCTTCATTTAAAACATCAATCCATCGAAAATAAAATTTTTTTGGTATGCTTTTATTATTAGCTAGCAAAGCAAAATTCTTAATATATGAACAAAAAAGATAATTTAACCCTGGAACCAACACTACATTATATTTTATAGCTTCATCGATTAAAATTTGCATTTGTTTAACGGAAGAAACGATAGGTTTCTCAATTAATACATGTACTCCTTGTCTAATAAGATACAATGCTGTTTCAAAATGTTGTGTGGCAGAGTTAACGACAATTGCAGCTTTTATTCTATATTTAGTAAGCAAATCGCTAATCGTTAGTAGATTTTCAAACGGAATGTTTGAGACCACATTAATAGCTGCTATTTTGTCGCTGACTTCTTTTGTATTTGCTTTAGAAACAATAACAATGCGATCGAATGGGACGTTCATATTAGCAAGCACAGACAAAATAACTTGTCCCCACCGCCCACCACCGATGATCGCTAAAACAGACTCAACCATTAACTTATGCTCGACCAAAAGAATAGTATTGAGCGCCAAAAGGAATGAAGCCCAATGTATGATCCAACCAACGAAAAATGCTATTAGAAAATGGGGTAAAAAGGATATGTCTAGATTTTACATCTGTAAAACCTGCATGTCGCATCATTTTTTTTAATTTAGGACTTGAAAGCAATACTGCATCTTTATCTAATATATTATTTGCGACAATATAACGCGTAATGGGATTATAAGGATTATGTTCAAAAATAATAGCGATGCCATACGGTTTTAATATACGTTTCATTTCTCGCAAAAAATTCGGCCACTCTGATGGAACAACATGATGCATCACGCAAATGGTAATAGCAATATCAAATTGTTCTTTTTTAAATGGGAGTGTATTACCATTATGAACTTGATAGGTTACCCCTGGATTAGACTGTTGCGCCAATTCCAAAACCTCATCGGCCACCTCAACTCCCACGATTTCTAAATTGGTATCTCTTAAATGTTTATGTATCAAGCCATGACCACATCCTATATCAAGAAGGCTAGGTTTTGGCACATTTGGTAAGTAAGTTTTAATAATTTTTTTAAGAAATTCAGCTTTGACTTGAGTAAAAAAATCATGCTCTTTTCCAGTGAATTGAAGAGAATTTTCAATTGTTGTCACATAAGAATTTTTATATTTATTAAAATCCATAAAATTATTTTCCATTCAATGATGAAATATTTTTGTGATCTATATTCAGAGACTTTGCTACAATCACCAAAGGTCTATTGCGTAATTGATTGTAAATTCTACCAATATATTCGCCAATAATCCCTAATAATAAAGCATTTATGCTAATGCCAAATAATATTAAGATAGTGGTAGTCGTAAATCCCGCAGGAATAGTTTTACTTAAAAAAATACGAAATATAATATAAACCAACATTAAAAATGAAGCTAAAAGCGCTGTCATCGTACCAAGATAATTAGCTAAACGTAATGGCGTGGTAGAACTCGCATACATTCCTTCAGCGGCTAACTTAATTAATTGTCTGAATGGAAATTTGCTGTTACCGAACTGTCTTTTATTACGTTGGTAGTGAACATCTGCTTGATTACGCGCCAACTCAGATACCAGCCCGCGCACATAAGGTTGAAAATCATTGATATGATGCAATTGATCAAGAATACTTCTATCAATTAACCTGAAATCTCCTGCATCTACTTTGTGTGGCATATCAGAAATACGATCGAGTAACTTATAGTAAAGTCTACGAAATAGAATCATATAACGAGACTCCACTCTATGAGAACGAATACCTACGACAACGTCATGACCTTCTCGCCAAAGCTTGATAAACTCACTTATCACCGAAGGTGGATCTTCTAGATCACAATCAATCTGTATCGCTGCATCCCCCTTAGCACATCGATAACCTGCTAAAATGGATCGTTGAAATCCAAAATTTCGCACAAAAGAAAGTACTCTAACTTGAGAATCATGTGAGGCTAAACGACTTAATCGTTCAAATGTCCCATCAGAACTCGCATTATCTGTAAAAATAATTTCGTAATCTATATGCGTCTCTTTTTTTAATTCATTAACAATGGCATGATAGGCCATCTCTATATTTTCTTCTTCATTTAAAACAGGGATAATGATAGAAATAAGCTGGTTTTTCAGACGAGGTTCCTCCTTTAAAAATCTTCTGCGGCAAGTACATCAATTACTTTACCATTCATTCCATTCATTAATAAATACGATTTGATCTCACTCGCAATATGCCAAGCAAAATTCATAATACTACTATTTTTTCTGATATCTGTAAAAAGTACATCATCTGAAAGAATGGGAATACGTGTTCCTGGAATATAATGGCCTATTTTCATTGAGCCTGGTTTTTCAAAAACGGCAGAAATAACCGCTTCGTCAATGCCTAGCATTTTTATTAAAATTGCTGCACGCCCAGGAAAAGCTTTTCCTATAAGTTTCTCATTTTTTTCCTTGAGAGATTTAATGAGCTGACCTTTTTTTTCTGTCCATTTATCAATATTGGTTCTCATTATGGTAAATTTATTTAAATAATTTTTTTCTTCTAAAATAATTTCCTCATGTTGCACCGGAAATTCAAAATGATTAGCTCCCATCATGACTCGAATATTTCCTCCATATCGAGATGGAAACTCTACTTTCTGTAAAGTCATATCAATACTTTTAGCGATTTGTATAAACGATGAATAACTATAAGATCTTGGATGTTCATGATAAAAAGTATCAAATTGATTACGATCAAGAACTGATCCAAGATAGTGATTCTCAATTACAATGACGAGGTCTCGAGATTTTAATATTTTCAGCGCTTCAATAACCTCTCTTAAATTTTCAATATGAGCAAAAACATTCGTAAAGGTAATAATATCAGGTTTTCCATGCGTTTTTAGAATGGTTTCTGCAAGCGCTATTGATAAAAAATCATTATATACATGATGCCCATTTTCTTTAGCATCCAAATAAGCATCAGTCGGCTCAACTCCAATAGTAATACTACCTTTTGCTTTAAAAAAATCTAGTAAACTACCATCATTGCAACCAATATCTAATATTTTCTTATTATGAAGACCATTGATGTGTTTTTCACAAACATCTACCAGTGACTGCATTCCATTTAATACATCAGCAGTAAATCTTGCACGATAATGATATGTCGCTTTAAACAACTCCTTTTTTGGTATTTGAAAACGTTGGTGTGCTGTTACACAATTCGCGCAAAAGAGAATTTCAATCGGATATTCTCGGCAAATTCTATCATCACCCACAGGCACCAAATCATCACATAAAGGGTGAGAGCCTAAGTTGAGAACAGTGGTAAGATTGTCATTTCCACAAACTTCGCAGTTTTTTATTTCAAAAATATTATTCATCTTAGGACTCCATTGCAATTGATTCTTTCCATAATTTCCACGGCGCATCTCCAGCTTGCCATAATTCTTCTAATAAGTTCTTTTCTCGTATAGTATCCATTGGTTGCCAAAAGCCACGATGAAAATAAACCGTCATCTGGTTTTCTGTTGCCAACCTATGCATGGGTTCATGCTCCCAAGAAACACCTTCATCTTTGATGTAATCTATAACGGATGGAGAAAGCACAAAAAAACCTCCATTAATCCAACCCCCATCGCCCTGTGGTTTTTCTTTAAAAGATGTAACAGAGTTACCTTTAAATTCTAATGCACCAAAGCGACCCATAGGAGCTGTAGCCGTCACTGTTGCTAATCGTTTACCATTTCTATGCGTTTCCAATAAATGCGCGATATTAATATCAGCCACACCATCACCATAGGTAAAACAAAAATCTTCATTCCCTAAATACTCTCTAACACGTTTCAAGCGACCGCCAGTCATCGTATTTTCGCCCGTATCAACAAGCGTAATTTTCCACGGTTCGGCATAATTCTGATGGATTTTCATTTTATTTTTTGACATATCAAAAGTGACATCTGACATATGGAGAAAATAATTAGCAAAATATTCTTTGATAATATAGCCTTTATAACCCAAACAGATAATAAAATCATTGATACCAAAAGCAGAATAGATTTTCATAATATGCCACAGTATGGGTTTTCCCCCTATTTCTACCATGGGTTTTGGTCGACTCAATGTTTCTTCAGTTAGCCTCGTTCCTAATCCACCAGCTAAAATGACTGCTTTCATCTTTAAATCCTTTAAAAATTTACTCACATGGGTAAAATTATTTGTTAAGAATTGAAAATACACAAACTGTGAACCTTTCCTTTTACCGAATAGTATAATACCAAAATAACAAAACATAAAAAGAAGTATATTTAAAATTAAACCGCATTATTGACTTACCGAATACAGCTATATATATTGGCTCCCTCATTCTGCTGATTTTTTTAGGGATAATCATGATTTAAATTAAAGGAAATGATCTTGTTAAATTCCAAAAAATACGATTTTCTCATCATCGGCGCTGGCATCGTGGGACTTTCTGTCGCTAAAGAATTGACAGAAAAATTCCCCACAGCAACGATTGCCATTATTGAAAAAGAAAAAGAAATCGGCATGCACGCCAGTGGTCGTAATAGTGGCATTCTTCATTCCGGAATTTATTATCCAGAGGATAGTCTCAAAGCAAAAGTATGTGCCGAAGGCGCGAGAAGGATGATGGATTTTGCGGGTGAACATAAAATAGCATGTAAAAAAATAGGAAAAATAATTATTCCAACTTGCCAACAGCAACTTCCCGCTCTCGATATTTTATTAAAAAATGCTGCAAATAATCATATTAAAGCTTATCAATTAGATGAAAATGAAATAAAAAAAATTGAACCGTATGCAAATGTTTTTCAATATGGCATTCACACACCAGACACTGCAAGTATTGACAGTAAAGCAATTTTAAAAAAATTATCAGCGATTATAGTTTCGAGAAAAGTAGATCTATATTTAAATCATGAACTGTTATCGGCCAGCGAAAAAATCAATGAAATACTAACCTCTAAAGACAAATTTCATTTTGACTATCTTTTTAATTGTGCGGGCGCAGGTACGGATAAAATCGCGAAAATGTTCGGCTTAGCAAAAGACTATACCCTTCTACCTTTCAAAGGAATCTACTACAAACTCACCCCCCAAAAAAATCATTGGGTCAACGGAAATATTTATCCCGTGCCTGATTTAACCCTACCTTTTTTAGGGGTACATTTCTCTCGCTCGATAAATGGAGATGTTTATGTCGGCCCAACAGCAATTCCTGCTTTTGGACAAGAAAATTACGGTTTACTCAAAGGTATGAGCGCCGACGCCTTCCGAATTGTAAAAGATATTTTATCAATGTATTGGGCTAATCAGCAAAATTTCAGAAAATTAATGCATACAGAAATGAAAAAAAATATTAAACATTATTTTATAAAAAACGCGCAACAACTCATTTCCTCCATTACTACACATGATTTACTAACTTCAAATAAAGTTGGCATTCGCCCACAATTAATTAATATACGAAAAAGAAAAATTGAAATGGATTATATTATTGAACAAACTCCCTGCTCTTTACATGTTCTTAATGCTATTTCGCCAGCATTTACCAGCGCCTTATGTTTTGCTGAATTATTGGTAAATAAAATATGAAAAAGAAGACAAAATAATGAACCATCATTTCTGGAAAAATAAACGTGTATTTGTCACTGGACACACCGGTTTTAAAGGGAGTTGGTTATGTTTATTACTTAATTCACTCGGTGCTAAAGTTTTTGGATATTCTCTGAAAACACATACATCGCCCAATTTGTTTGAGCTATTAAATATTGAGAAACAAATTGAGATTTCAAACGTTGGGGACGTTCGTGATTTGGCTGCTTTGAAAAAAGCAATGATGATGACAAATCCCGATATTATTTTGCATTTAGCAGCACAGTCCCTCGTACGTTATTCTTACGAACATCCAGTTGAAACTTATGAAACAAACGTATTGGGCACTGTACATATACTAGAAGCCATGCGGTCCTCGTCTACAGCCAAAGTTTTCATTAATGTCACCTCTGACAAATGTTACGAAAATAAAGAGTGGAACAGGGGTTATCACGAAAAAGATAATATGGGCGGCTATGACCCCTATAGCAGCAGCAAAGGATGCGCAGAATTAATTACGGCTGCATACCGTTCTTCTTATTTTAATCCTAAAAATTTTAAACAGCATGGCAAAGCAATTGCAACCGCAAGAGCTGGCAATGTCATTGGCGGCGGAGACTGGGCTTCCGATCGTTTAATCCCAGATATTATGAATGCGTTGATTCGGAAAGAACACCCAGAAATCCGTTTTCCCTTTGCAATACGACCCTGGCAACATGTATTAGAACCATTATATGGCTATCTGACTTTGGCAGAAAAAATGTGGGAATCCCCCGAGTTGTTCTCAGAAAGTTGGAATTTTGGGCCTAAGGACGAAGATTGCCAATCTGTCAATTGGGTGGTAAACAAAATTTATGAAATATGGGAATACACTTTAGGCTGGCAACAAACTGAAAAAAACGAACCGCACGAGGCAAATTTTTTAAAATTAAATATAAAAAAAGCAAACAAATTGCTTAAATGGCATCCTTGCTGGAATCTTTCGGAAGCGCTACAAGCAACTGTTGAGTGGTATCAATGTTGGGTTAAAAAACAAGATATCCTTCAACTGACGTTAGATCAAATCGCAAAATACAAAGATGACGTGAAAATAAAAACAAATTATTTTAATAGTAACGAGACATGGATCCAACCGCAGCTGGCCAAAAGTTTCGTCGAAATTTAAGGGTTATTATTCCGCAACACCGACTACTTTTCCTTCCACACCGGATTATCCCACGTTCCGGTAATGGTATATTGACGAGTGGTGGCGCTACCGACGGCTTGGCTTGCAATTTTTTCTAATGCCCAAGCAGCAACTCCGACCAATGGATTCACAGCAATAGCAGCAACAACTGGTATGCTGCCTGTCACATGAGGCGTTACACGCATATTGAGATTATAATCTTTAGCAGCAAGGCCGATTCGACCATTCAATTCAATTTTGGCGAGTGGACCTTCGACAATTAAAGGTTTCTCGGTATTCGCATTGCCATTTTTTAAAGAAAAATCGCCTGTCATTGAATCAAAACTAAAACCGCTATCCGTTAAATCACTGAAATTTAAACTAAGACGGCGCGTCAAAGATTGGATACTTAAAATATTGAGTAATCTCCCAAAACCCATTTTGGCGTTGGTAGATTTATCTAAATTAATAATTCGACCGGATCCCAATTTGATCGACGCGGTGCCTGACATGCTTCCTAAAGCGGGATTGTAAGGTGCATCATCCCATCGCAAATCAAAATTAGCATTACCACTACTACCCACAATACTCGATGACGTCGATAAAAAATTCTTAACAAATTTCGCCATATCTTTTGTGTTTAAATTTCCTTGTAAATGCGACCGAGTACTGAACCACTCTCCACTCGCGTTTAATCGATAAATCGGAGATTCTGCACGGACTGATTTAATCGTGACACCATTGGCATTCGGCACAATTTGAAATGAAACTCGTCCAAAGTTTTTATCGCCATAACGCATGTCCATCGCATTAAATGAAATGGGGGGTAACTTTTTAGGATCGTACGTATCTTTTTTTCCAGTACTGGGTGTTGTCGCGGCGGTTAGATAGAGATATTGTAAATTTGCTTGAATGCTATCAGTCTTTTTATCTGGCAACGTAATTTGCCCTGCCACTTCATTACTCGTAATATTAATCAACCATGACTTGATTGATTTTGAAAGCTGTAGATGTACATTTGTTAAAGTTTCCGTTAACCCTAAAATTTTATTGGCACGCACATCAATGGATCGCAAGTATTTTAATGCGGATCCCGCATCACTATTTTGATCGGCAGGCATATAGCTTTGTAAAGCATTCCAATCCAACGTATCAAAACTGCCAGTAATTAAAAACCCTGGTTGTTTTTGAATAGCGGCCGTCCCATTACCGCCTAAACGAATTTCTCCACCAAAAAGTTTGAAGCCATCCTTCGTATTTTTAACAGCAAGTGCCGCTGAAAATGCTTTGCCAAAAACTAATGTCGATTTTATCGGTTGCCCTTCTTCCATTTCAGTCGTAGAAATAAAATTGATATTTTCTTCCGCTTTTTTACCAAAACCATCCGGCAAATTCACCGCGATTCCCTTCAAATTTGAACGAATCGTAATTTTATTTTTCGCAGTTTTAGGTATGTCGATTGCGATATTAAATGGCGCAGTACCTCGCACGATTTTTTGAAGCGGTTCATAGGGAACCCATTGATATAATATCGATGCATTAAATTGACTATCTGCCGTGATTTTCATTTTATCTTTTTCGGTGATGATATTCATCACGAGTGGCGCGCCATAAAACTTTCCATTTAAGTTTTTTGCATTTAATGCATTTTCTGTAAAGTAAAAAATCCCAGCAATATCATCAATTTTAACACTCCCATCTTTTGATTGAATATCTGCGTTATCGGTAACAATTTCTCCTTGCACTTTTGACTCATGTGGTTTTTTTAAAGGAATGGTCACTGCTAATTTTAAATCCATCGGACCTTGAATATTCATCAACGATAATTCTTTTCCTAATATTGCATTGAGTGGACTTTCTGCAATAAAACGGAAGCCATGTTGTAAATCCGTACGAATATCAACCGCGTTAACCGTTAAAATTTCGGAAGTCTGTGGCCCAATTTCAGGAATTTCGGCTCGCACATTCGCAATAGGAATATCAAGAATTTGTCCTGATTCAATATTCACTCCAAGTGAAGCACCTTCAAAAGTGATATTACCTTTCGTATTTAAAATAGATGGCCAACCGGGTGCATAATTAAAATGTAAATGATCGACATTCATGCTTAAAAGAAATTTCCCATTATTTTGTCGAAATGGAAAGTCGCTTAATTTTCCTTGTAAAATGAATTTTCCATCGGTAATCACGCCATGCTGAAAAGCTTGTTTTAACCATGCATTTAATTCCGGATCAGATTTTTTTAATACCACCAAGTTCTGAAGATGAATGGTGTCATTCATCGCAAAATCAGTGTTCACATCTACCGTCATCGAATCATTTTGCGGCCATATCACTTTGAAAGAAGTATTGGTAGAAAAATCATTGGATGCGGCAAGAATATTTTTGCCGTAAAAATGCCAACTATCATCCGCATCTTTTTGAAAAGAAATTTTGCCGGCTAATGTATTCAATACAATAGGTTCAAAAAACAAATCCGGATATTCAAATTGGAGATTGCTCGCGCTGGTTGCAAACTCACCTGCTTTCCCGTCCCAAAATACTTTGCCGGAAAAGTTTTTTAGCCCTGGAAATTTTTCGTGAGCGTTTAAAGAAACATGATCAAATTCCGCAGAAAAAGCATTATTAATATAATGCTCACGATCTTTCAGTTCGACATGCAATTCGCGTATTTCACCCTGCGGGTTAATCTTCAAAATCTTTTTTTCGGTTTCGTCAGATAAAAAGTTGCTACCAATCACTGCATCTTTGATATCCTGCAAATCGATATAGCCTAGCTGGAATGAAATATCGCCCGGCGTTTTAACATCTTTTGGCATTCTGAGATAAAAATGCGTGCCTGGCCAAAGATGATCGGGGAGATCCATGAAGATATCTTCGCCTGCCAATATTTGGAAATCACCATCGACTCGCCAACCCACATGTCCACTGAGACGCGTTATAAATTCCGTTTTTTTCGTGACAGGAGAAAATAATTCTAATTCATAGGCTTGAAATTGCGTTTGAATTTTCGTCCAGGCGCCCTTATTCCAATCCGCCCAAATTTTGGCAGAAGCTAATCCCTGCTTAATTTGTAAATCATGCCACGTGATATCATGGAACCATTGTGGCAATATCACCCCTTCTGCATAAAGATACATATGTAAATTCATTTTAGAAAAATCAGCAATCATGCCATCCGTTGACACCGCAAAATTCACACTGGTAGGAATGTCTTGATGTAAAGTGGCATGGCCTTTTAACACATGATGATTTTTACTATTACGTAAACTCAATTTATATAAAGTGAGGTGTTTTTCCTGTTTTGATAACGGAATATATTTAATATTAATATCATCTAAAACGAGTGCGGGTTGTGACAGAATCCATGCGACTACCGTATTCGCTTCTTTTTCTGCGCCCGTTAAATTATCCGAAATAGAAAAATTTCCAAAACCGGCAATATTAATTTGACCCTTGGATTCTTCATGAATCGTCACATCCAAACCTGAGACTTTAATATAAGATAACACAGGTTTTTTTTGCGTAATGCTTTTCAAAATACTTAAATTGATTTTCACATAACCAATTTCAAAAGTGGGTTTTTCAGTTTCCTTGTCGAGAACCGTCACTTTTTTAAAAATTAATTCAGGTACATACATGTTCCAAGAAATATTGATGTGGCGAATTTTTACGGGTGCATGCAAAAGTTCACTGGCAAAAGTTTCGAATTCGCTACGATGTTCATTTAAGTAAGGCGTGAGTAATCGACCAATACTCACTAATGTCGCCGCAATGATGACGAATATCGCAAGGAAATAAGCTAAACCTTTCGTTAATTTCGCAAAGAAACTCACGCGGATCCCATCCTCTCAGACATTGGCAAAATATCATAGTGTTCTTGCATATATGAATTTTCCACTTGTAATTTGATCGGGCGTCCGAGTGACGTTTCGAGCTCTGACAACATTGCAGCTTCGTTTTCTAAAATGGACTCAATCACCAAATCAGACGCAAGCACTAAAAAACCTGTCCAAGCATAATTTTCAGCAATTCTTTGTATTTCACGAAAAATTTCATAACAAACGGTTTCGATGGATTTAATCGAGCCTCTTTTTTTGCATAAAGGACAGGTCACACACAGGATGTGCTCGAGACTTTCGCGCGTGCGTTTTCTCGTCATTTGCACTAGGCCTAAGCTCGAAATTTCACTGATTTCAATGCGCGCATTGTCTTTGGCAAGTGCTTTATTTAAGAGTTGTAGTAAATGCGTTTTGTGCGCTAAATCCGACATATCAATAAAATCAATGATGATAATGCCACCCAAATTTCTTAAGCGCACCTGCCTCGCAATCACTTCTAATGCTTCTAAATTCGTTTTAAAAATCGTCTCTTCGATAATGCCATGACCCAAATACGAACCGGTATTGACGTCGATGGTTGTCATCGCTTCGGTTTGATCGAAAATGAGATAACCACCCGATTTTAAATACACTTTTCGTTGCAATGCTTTTTGGATTTCATCTTCTACGGAATAAATATCGAAAATCGGACGAGCATCTTCATAGAATTCAATTCGATCCATTAATTTCGGGAGATAACGTGCCGCAAATGTCTGCATATCTCTCGCAACTGCTGCATCATCTACTCGTATTTTTTCGATAGAATAACTCACCAGATCGCGTAACACGCGTAAAATAATAGGAATTTCTTCGTAGACGACATCGCCTACTTTTGCGGCTTTGGAACGCTCTAACACATCATTCCACACGTTTGCTAAAAACGCTTTATCTAAATCAATATCCTCTTTTAATGCACCCGTGGCGGCCGTTCGAAAAATATAACCTCCCCGTGGATCAACCGTTACCATTTCTAATAGACGTTCTCTTTCTTTTTCATCATTAATTTTTTGCGATACGCTAATTTGCAAAGAATCCGGCGTAAAAACAAGGTAACGAGAAGGAATCGTAAAATGTGTGGTTAATCGTGCGCCTTTCGAGCCCAAAGGATTTTTATACACTTGTACTAATATTTCTTGTCCTGTCGTCAAGACATCTCGAATATCATCCGTTTTCTTTTGTGTTCGCACATCATGCAAATGCAAAAAAGCGCCACGTTCTAAACCAATATCGACAAATGCCGCTTGTAAACCAACTAATAATCGGCTGATTTTACCTTTGTAAATATTTCCTAAAAGACCACGGTGTTCTTTTCTTTCAATATGGACTTCTTGCAAAGCGCCACTTTCTAAAAGCGCAACACGCACTTCGCGAGAGGTAGAATTTATGAGAATTTCTTCAGCCATCAGATGGTAACACCATTTTAAAAAGCGTTACTAGACAATTTTCATGTCAGAACGCACACGCATAATGCTATAAACCCAGGGCCATAATAACATACTCGTGAGTGAAGATGACCAATAAAGCCAATTATTTGGTAGAGAACCGATAAAACCTTGAATGCAAAAAAGAATAAATTGATACAGTAAAACTAAGAAAAAAATACTTAATCCCTGCTGGATTAAGGGGGACATACGTAATCGCGTGTGCATGCGCACGACGATATAAGTGATGATGGTTAAAGCAAAAGCATGCTCGCCCAGAAGTGATCCTAATAAGACATCTAATATAATGCCTACAATCCATGCAGTCCCTACATTGACACGTTCAGGAGAAGACATGGACCAAAAAATCATCACCATTAACACCCATGCGGGTCGTAACCAAATGGCCCATCCAGGCATCGGTAATAGCGTTAACATAAACGCTAAGATAAAACTCATAGGAATCACAAACCAATTATGTTGACTCGTCATGATTTCACCGGATTACTGATTTTTTGAACTTGCTGAGGCCAAACTAATAAAACCCCACGACTTTTATCTAAATGCGCGGCGGGCTCCACCACCACTGTCGCGAATTGTAAGCCTGGATCTTTGACTAAACTGGTCACTTGGCCAACGGGATACCCCTCAGGATAATTATCCCCGAGTCCGGATGTGATTAATAAGTCACCCACACGAATATCAGAGGTCTGGGTCACATTGGTTAAACGTAATTTGCGTGTATAAGCATCACCAATCGCAATGGCACGAACCCCATTTCGAACCACTTGCACAGGGACACCGCTATGCGAATCGTTAATAAGCAATACACGGCTTGTCAAAGGACCGACTTGAATCACTTGTCCCATCACGCCAAAAGCATCTAATACCGGCTGGCCCACGAATACATTGTCTTTCCCGCCTTTATCCAACACCACTTGATTCGTAAAAGGGTCGGTCGCAACGGCAAGTAATTGCGCAACGACAATTTTTCCTTGGATATTAACGGATGCATGTGTCAAAGATTTTAACTGGTTATTTTCTAACTCAATGGCTAAAAGTCTTTGTACTTGCGCTTTTAAACGAAGTTGTTCTGCTTTTAAATTAAGATTTTCTTTGACTAATGCATCATGGGAACTAATCGTGTCTAATATTTTATCCACGAGTTGAATTGGCCAACTGACGGCATATTGAATAGGGGCGAGTGGCAGGGATAATGCCGCGCGTACGCGACTGACCGTCGCCACTTGTTTATCTAAAATCATCAGTGTGATCGCAAGTAGCGCAAGAAAAATCATTCTTACACCAGATTGCGATCCTTTGGTGAAAATAAATTTAATGGCCTATTACTCCCTGGATAAAAAATCCATGCCGACTGAGTCAACCATTTCTAATGCTTTACCACCACCGCGTGCCACACAAGTGAGTGGCTCATCTGCAATGATGACTGGTAAACCAGTTTCTTCCATGAATAGACGATCAATATTTCGCAATAACGCACCACCGCCCGTCAATACCATACCGCGCTCTGCGATATCGGCAGCCAATTCTGGTGGGGCTTGTTCTAATGCGGCACGCACCGCACCCAAAATACCGGATAACGGTTCTTGTAACGCTTCTAAAATTTCGTTGCTGTTTAAGGTAAAGCTACGTGGAATACCTTCCGCAAGATTGCGACCACGCACTTCCATTTCCAACACTTGATTGGCAGGATATGCCGAACCGATTTCGTGTTTAATGCGTTCTGCAGTGGATTCCCCAATTAAAATACCGTAATTGCGTCTAACATAACTCACCACGGCTTCATCAAAACGATCGCCACCAATACGCACCGATGCCGAATAAACAATACCGCTTAATGAAATGATCGCGACCTCAGTCGTACCACCACCGATATCGACAACCATAGAACCACGCGGTTCATCAACAGGCATGCCGGCACCCATTGCAGCGGCCATTGGTTCTTCTAACAGATAAACTTCACGCGCACCCGCACTGATCGCTGATTCGCGAATGGCACGACGTTCTACCTGTGTCGAACCGCAAGGAACGCAAACTAAAACGCGAGGGCTTGGACGTAAGAAACGATTTTCATGCACTTTGTGAATAAAATGCTGAAGCATTTTTTCGGTCACATAAAAATCCGCAATCACACCATCCTTCATTGGACGAATGGCGGTGATGTTGCCAGGGGTTCGACCTAGCATCAATTTTGCTTCACTACCGACTGCTGCAACGTGTTTTTGTCCATTTGTTGCGCCTGGATTTTGGCGTATAGCGACCACCGAAGGTTCATTTAACACAATTCCTTTTCCACGTACATAAATCAACGTATTCGCTGTCCCTAAATCGATTGATAAATCGTTTGAAAAATAACCACGTAACTTTTTTAGCATAGCCGCCGTCGCTTCCTTTAAATCAAAATACTGATGATGAATTCTAATCGATTGCGTCGATACTGGCTAGAAGATCGTGCAAAATACTTCACTTCCGCCTCAACCCCACACTAGGCGCGGGTGCCTGACCATCAATGATCGCCATCGCATTTTCCAAATATTGTAGTAGATTGCTCTCTGCTGCGTTAAGCTTTTTCATATTTTTTATATTAGTTAAATTTGAATATGTTTTTACCACAGATTCCGAAATCTTTGCCAAAATTGTTTCCGCTGGTTCCTTATTAAATGTCATCCATTCTAAATGATCCTTTGCATGTAGAGGTGCATTAAGTGCTAACTCACAAATATGTTGTCGCAACAATTCAATTTTTGCATTTATCTTAAATTCTTTATGAAGCCTATGTGCTTTTTCTTCTGACTCTTTTACAAGTTCAATAGCCACTTTTGCTTTATGCTTAGTAATAATTTTTTGCTGCGTTTTGTTGTGTGCATCGACAAAGGTTCGAAAAAGTTTTCGCACATTATCAGGAAGTGTTATGTGAATGTATGGAAAAGCAGTTAATTCAATAATATGAGGGACCGATATTTTTGCTTCACTTAAATTAATGTGATCGATGTTAGCATTTAATTTTAAAAATGAAATGAGATTTGAAGCTTTTTCTTCATCGATAAGTCCTGTGAGTGAAAGTGTATCGCCTTTACATGAAAATGATTTGCTTTCCATTTCACTGATTTTTAATTCCCGTCTTTTGTTCACCTCCAACACGATGTGCGCTGTCAACAGCTTAAATATCTTGTTGTTTTCATCAAGCATTGTAAATACTGAAGCAGAATCTTCATCAACTAATTTAACATTTGCACCCGCTTCTAAAAATTTTGTTACTAATTTTTCTTCGTCTTGTTCGACTGCCTTCATTAATGCAGTTCTACCAGTTGCACTTCTAAAATTGACATCACATTTTGATTCTAATAATTTATTAATAATTGATGAAGCAGAATTATCCATCGCTAACATTAATGGCGTTTCCATACCATCAACGAGGTAATTAGGATTAACACCTGATTTTAATAATAGCTCCACTTCATCTGCTGTCCCTGATTCAATTGCTTCTTTTAATAAATCTTGGCCGATTTGATTATAGTCTTCGATGCCTAATGTAAAGTCGTATTGGGAAACGAAGGACTTCAACATCGTTAATTTTAATGTTGACTCACATTCGCTTTCATGAATTTTTTTTAAAAATTCAGTGGGAGATTTTTTTGAAAATTTACATTCTTCCATTGAAATATAAAGTTCATTTTTTTTGAGAAGTTCACTTTCATTTTTATCCAATATTTTCAGCTTATTCTTAAAGCCATCATCTAAAAACGTCATAAAATTCTTTGCTTCTAATACATTACCTTTGTTATAAAGATAACTTATTTTTTTATTGATAAGCGTATAAAAACTTTCTTTCGTATTTTTATTTTCTTGCGATTTCAAACGCGTTAGACGATCCGTCCACTTATCATCACTCTCGACTTTCACCTCTAATATCGCTTTGACATAGGATGAACCTTTATCAATCATTGCATGCAATAAAGAGGGATGTGGTTGATAGGGTTCAAAAATAATTTCTGGATTTTTCGAAACCATTTTGTTTAGCAATTGTGATTTCTTTTCACTTAATGGTTCAGACGTTAATAAAAATAAATAAAGCTGCGATAATTCTTCACAATTTTTTACTTCTTCAGACATTACCATTCTCTCTTGAACTATCAATGATAAAGCCTCAAACAATTCAATCAGAACATCCGTGCGAGACTCTCTTTCAAGAATAGGTAAAATATATTGAATATTTTTTAAGAAGAAGTTTCCATAAAACATATGGCAGGTTTCTTGCGTTAATCCTGACGCAACGGTTATAAAATCGATGATTTGTTGTGGGGTATAAATCTCTGACGTAATCTCACTCTTAAAATCAACTTCATCCAACTTTAAAAATAATGCTAAACGATGTTCCGCACTGTGTGTTTCAGAATCTTTTAACGTAAGCGCAAATTGTAAATTTTGTTTTTGTGTTTTTTCTGGATATGGTAGACAAAACTGACCCTCACTCGAATAAATACTGATAGGAACTTGATAGGTATCAGGTAATGTTTGTTTTACTTCCGCATACCGCGCATGTAATGAACGGCGTAAATCGTTCGCATATACTTTCGCATATAATCTTCCCAGAAGCGAAAATGTAGAGATTATCCGACAATTTTGTTTCAACGCAAAATGCATTTCATTAGTGGTAAACTCAGTTTTGACACCTGTTTTTGAATCTTTATCTAATAGTTTTTCTTTATAATAATCTTTACCGATATCAAACCCCATACCAATACCGACTTCTATATCATTATTTTCGTTAAAAATAGAAGGAAACATTTTTTTTGGAGGATGAAGAACAGAAAAAGTCATTCTTGAAGAAGAATAAGCAAAATCATATTGTTTAGAAGGAAAAAACAATGCAGATGACTGAGAGCCTCTTGGTTTAGTTAAAGTAATATCACGCGCAATCGTCACCCAAGAATAACCGATGTTCTTCACTAATAAATCTTCTTGAATGAATTTCATGTCAGCAAAAACTTTAGGGAATTTTTTAGCGCTTTGAAAAACAGACAAAATATTATTGTCTATCTGAAGAGGATCCATACCTGCTTTAAGAAGTACTTGATGCATGTATGTCGATGAATCTTCCCTTCTTGACGCTTGAACTAATAAATTGACATCTACCATAAAAAAATTAGTATTCAACTCTAATCCAATGTCATCTTTTAACGATAATATTTGAAAAAAAGGATTATCATGTAAATGCATATTTAATAGGCATCGACAAAGTATCGCTTTAAATATTACTTTAGCATTTTTTGCTTTTAATAATGATTGCAGCCATTCCTCTTTTGATAGCAACTTCGCTTCAGAGTAATATGTATCTATAGTTAATTTATTAGCTGCCTGCCATAGGCCGAATGATATTTTTTTTGCAGCAGCTTCCGGCATTTTACTTAACCATTCCACATCAATAAATTCCACCCATGGTAAAAATTTATCGGCAGCAACAACCTTTTCATCCTCGATTTTTTTGGAAAGAATATCTATCCCTCTTTTCTTATCTTCGCCTTCAGCAAACATGAGCATATCAATATTTTTAAAGCCTGAGCTGCCTGATTTCAAAATAATATCGATGACTATTTTCGTCATGTCAGCAGAAGAAGATTTGAGCGCGAGATGCAATAACTCAAGCGGCTGAAATTTTTCTTTTAATGCTGGTAATGTAATGTTTAATAACTGAGTATTATTAGAAACAATCGCGTGAAAAACGAACTTTTTCAAAAGATCCATTCTTTTCATTAAAATATAAGATAATTTATCAATATTTGCGAGAATAAATTGATTATAAAAAGCTAAACTTATTTCAGCATTGGTTTCTAAAACTTTTTCAATAGTAAAATATACTTGCTCTTCAGTTAAATCCATTTTGAATTCGGAATTTTTGTCTTCCTTCAGCTTCTGTATTATTCTCCACGTCTTAGGATTTTTAAGTATTTGCAATGACCCCTGTGAGCGGACTAAGGCCTCCGCTGATTTAAACTCCTTATTGACACAATTAATATCTGCACCATGTCCCAATAACAACGTTATCGCTTCTTTGTTGTTTTTTACTGCTGCTAATATCAAAGGCGTGCTGTCATTTTCATCTTTTGCATCAACATTCACTTTGGCATCTAGCAATGCACTTACTACAGTATTATCTCCTTCAACAATAGCCGTCATCAATAAAGTATAGTTGAGTGGAGGAACTTGCTTATCTAAATTTAAATTAAAAATTGCAGCGTATTGAATAAGCGTTTTTAATAACTCATAATTTTTCTTTTCAAAACAGGTAGCATATACTGCTTCGAATTCTTCCGGAGAATGCTTTTCTTCCTGCAGCATCTTTTTAAAATCTTCCGTGTAATCTCGTTTCGTTTTCGAAATAATTTCCGTTAACTTTTCAGATAAAGTGGGCTTAGAAGTAATTTTTGCTAAATCTTCACAAAATTGACCCGCAAGTGTTGCAGGTAATGTATCAAAAGGAACATCTTTTAATAATAAATGCGCCCATTTTTTTGCATCATCTTCAAATGTGCGTAACTCAAAAATGGTTTCTGTTAATCGTTGATAATAATTTTTCTTTTCATAAATACTATTTTTTAAATTCGAAACACGCACTTGCATTTGTTTCGACTCTTCGCCCGGAAAACGAGTGGTTAATATGGCTTGCACAAGCTCTGGTGAATTTAAATATCTTCTTAATGCTAAATGTAAAAACTTCCCATCATCAACAACACGTGGTTCGCGTTTTAAAATTTCTAAACAGACTTCAACATTACTATTTTTTACGGCTGAATAAGCCGCAATTTTATAATATTCTAAACTACTTTTTCGACATAAATCAGGATGACGTCCACGAATCAACTCTGCTTCTTCGAATAAAAAATGTTGCATCGCATATTCGTATAAATTTACGTTTTTTTGCGTAAACGTTTCGGAATAAATAAACGTTTCATCACTTAATAATTGTTTTAATTTTTTTCGGTCTTCTTCTAGTCCATCGAGATACATTAAAGAAAGCAAATAAGCCGATCTCATTTCTCCCGTTTGAAATTCTTTTCTATCTTCAATCAGTGATTTTCGCTCGTCAGGTGGAACACAAGAAAATATTCTTGGGAATAATTCTGGTGATTTTAATAAAAACTTTAAATTTTCTAATACAAAATTTTTATAAAAAATGACACTACTTTCCCACATTAAACTCGATGCAATATTAATAAATGCAACGATTTGATGATAGAAATAACGTTCTGCAACATATTTATATTCGTTTGCATCGAGATTTAAATAAAGTGCCAAACAAGAAGCAAGTGATGTCGATTTATCGGGATGGTCTTCTACAAATTTCAATGTAGCAGCGAGATCTTTCTTCTGGTCTTCTGATTTATAAGGAGTATATCGATAGGTACCGTTAAGTTCTTTCGCATCTTTTTCTACGAAATATTTTGCAAGGGGAACTTCGTATGTCGACACATCAAATGGAAAAGGCTTTTTCATTTCTTCATACTGCGCAATTAAACGACGCTTCATATCTCGCGCGCGTATTTGCGTTAACAATAAGGATTCATAATTATGCGCGGTCACTAGCATTTTTGAAGGATCCTCTCCCTCAATTTCAAAATACGTTCTCGCAAATACTTCGTTATGTCCCTGACCTACTTTCAAATTTTCGGCGGTCTTAGATAAATCACTTAAATCTGTCGCATAATTTTTAATTTCGGTTTCTGCATCTTTGACACTTTCGTACAGATGAGTACGTTCGTAACTTAATAAATTTCCATATCCAATTAATTGAACAATCGCAGCCGTGAGAGGAATCGAAACGCCTACACTCAATGCGCTTAATTCAAATTGTGCGGGTGCTGGATAATAATTTTCCGAAGGATCAACATATGTTGTCGAAGTTTTTTTTGAAAATCTTTTTTTCTCTTCTACGGTATTGAAAGGAACATCAGATTTTGTTACACCTTTTAACGATCTTTTAAAAGCTTTCTTGGGTTTATTTGCTCTGACAGGTCGATGTGTTTTATAAAGTTCTTGATCTGTCTTGTCAGACTTTGTCATCGAATACCCGACAGAACGCCAGCTTTGATTTCTGTGATGGTATATGACTCCATGGTTTACTAAAGATTCTGCGCGAACCGTTTTCATTAAAAATGGAGTTTTGAAATTGGTTTCAGGTGTTTTCTTTTCATCTTCTCGTTTTGTTTGCATAGCGATACATTTCCAAAAAATGATTTAATATTTTACGAGATTGTACTAATAAGTTATATATTATACAAGTCAAAGGAATCTGTCATGTCAGCATGCTTTTAGCTGGCATGACATGGGCTCTTCAATTAATGGTAGCTATCAATCCTTCTCGGTTTTATAATTCTTACCCCGTGGAATGAAACGCAGGAGTTTTACATGTCACTCACCCCAGACGATATTAAGAAAATTGCGCATCTTAGCCGATTAAACATGACCGATGAGGATATCGCTTTTTACACACCACAACTATCGAATATTTTGCATTTTGTCGAACAAATGTCTTCTGTCGATACCTCGCATATTGAACCACTCGCCAATCCTCTCGATTTGTCACAAAGAGAACGTCCCGATGCGGTGACGGAACCCGATCAACGAGAAGCTTTCCAAGCAATAGCCCCGAAGGTTGAGGCGGGTTTATATTTAGTTCCTAAAGTGATTGAAGGTGAATAATGTCTTATCAAACCATTGCAGAACTTGTCCATGATTTAAACACGAAAAAAACTTCCAGCGTGGAGCTCACACAATATTTTTTAAATCGCATTCAACAACATGACAAAAAATTAAATGCTTTTATTACGGTTTGTGAAGAAAGCGCATTGCAGGCAGCGCAAAAAGCCGATGAAAAACGTGCAAAAGGCCAGGTACATGCGTTAACAGGTATTCCACTGGCACACAAAGATATTTTTTGCACCAACGGTGTGAAGACGAGTTGCGCATCTAAAATGTTAGATAATTTTATTTCGCCATACGATGCAACGGTCGTCAAAAATTTTAAGGCCGTCGATGTCGTGATGTTGGGTAAAACGAACATGGATGAATTCGCCATGGGTTCGTCAAACGAAAATAGTTTTTATGGCCCCGTCAAAAATCCATGGAATACCGATTATGTTCCAGGCGGTTCTTCTGGCGGATCGGCTGCAGCCGTTGCCGCTAATCTCGCGCCTTGTGCTACCGGAACAGATACCGGTGGTTCCATTCGTCAACCTGCAGCATTAAGCGGCATTTGCGGATTAAAACCAACCTATGGACGTGTGTCGCGATACGGTATGATCGCGTTCGCATCGAGCTTAGACCAAGGCGGTTTATTTGCGAGAACCGCGGAAGATATCGCGATCTTACTGAATGTGATGGCGGGTTTTGACAAAATGGATTCAACATCCGTCGATATCCCAGTCCCTGATTATACATCAACATTAAACGATTCTATCCAAGGGTTACGAATCGGATTGCCGAAAGAATATTTTAACGAAGGATTACATCCAGAAGTTGCAAAGGCAGTTCAAGATGCCATCCGTGAGTACGAAAAATTAGGCGCAACCATTCACGACATTGAATTACCTCACTCTACCCTTTCGATTCCTGCTTATTATGTGATTGCACCCGCAGAATGTTCTTCGAATCTCGCGCGTTTTGATGGCGTGCGTTATGGCTATCGCTGCAAAGATCCGAAGGATTTAACGGATTTATATCAGCGCTCACGCAGCGAAGGTTTTGGTAAAGAAGTCATTCGCCGTATTATGGTAGGAACCTATGCACTTTCTGCCGGCTATTTTGATGCTTATTATTTAAAAGCACAAAAAATTCGGGGACTTATTCGCGAAGATTTTGCGAAGGCGTTTAAAAAAGTCGATATGATTTTAAGTCCAACCACTCCTGAACCCGCATTTAAAATCGGCGAAAAAACCGGTGATCCGCTCAGCATGTATTTATCAGATATTTATACCATTGCAGCACCGCTTGCGGGGTTACCTGGTATTTCGATTCCCGTTGGTTTTGTGAATAAACTACCGATCGGTTTACAATTGATTGGAAATTTCTTTGAAGAAGCACGCATATTAAATACCGCACATCATTTTCAAAAAGTGACGGATTGGCACACTAAAACGCCGGAGGGTTTTTAAGATGGAATGGGAAACAGTCATTGGTTTAGAAGTTCACGCACAACTCGCAACAAAAAGTAAAATTTTTTCGGGCGCATCTACCGCATTTGGTGCAGATCCTAATACGCAAGCATGCGCGATTGATTTAGGATTTCCTGGTGTTCTGCCTGTATTGAACGAAGAAGTCGTCAATATGGCCATCAAACTTGGGCTTGGCATCGATGGGGAAATTGCAAGACGATCGATCTTCGCCCGCAAAAATTATTTTTATCCTGATTTACCAAAAGGCTATCAAATCAGCCAATTTGAATTACCTGTCGTGTCAAAAGGTTATTTAGATATTACGTTGGAAGATGGTACAACCAAACGAATTAACATCACGCGCGCACATTTGGAAGAAGATGCGGGAAAATCGTTGCATGAGGATTTTCACGGGTTTACGGGTATCGATTTAAATCGCGCTGGTACACCCCTTTTAGAAATCGTTTCCGAACCAGAATTGCGTTCCGCGAAAGAAGCGGTTGCTTACTTAAAAGCGCTGCATTCGCTCGTGCGTTATTTAGGAATTTGTGACGGCAATATGCAGGAAGGTTCTTTTCGCTGTGATGCGAACGTTTCCGTTCGTAAAAAAGGCGATAAAAAATTTGGTACTCGCACCGAATTAAAAAATATTAATTCATTTCGTTTCGTTGAACGCGCAATTAATTATGAAATTGAACGACAAATTGCATTGATTGAAAGTGGCGGCACTGTGTCACAAGAAACCCGCCTTTATAATCCTGATAAAAATGAAACGCGTCCCATGCGAAGCAAGGAAGAAGCGAATGATTATCGCTATTTCCCAGATCCTGATTTGTTACCACTCGTGATTTCTGATGAAGATATCGAAAAAATCCGTCTGACACTTCCAGAACTACCACAACAAAAACATGCGCGTTTCATGCAAGATTATGGTTTAAGTAATTATGATGCGACGATTTTAGTAAGCAACGCGGCCCTCGCCGATTATTTTGAAGTGGTGGTTAAAACTTCAGGAAATCAGCCTAAATTAGCCGCGAATTGGGTAACGGGCGAATTACTCGCTGCGATGAATAAATCGGATATGGATGTTATAGAGAGTCCCATACCTCCGGAACAATTAGGACAATTGGTATTGCGAATTGCAGACAATACGATTTCAGGAAAAATTGCGAAATCCATCTTCGAATCATTGTGGAATAAAGAAGGTGATGTCGATGCAATTATTGAGAAAAAAGGATTAAAACAAGTTTCAGATACTAGCACAATCGAAGCGATGATCGACAAAGTATTAGCCGCAAATCCAACGCAAGTTGCAGATTATCGTTCAGGGAAAGACAAATTATTTGGCTTCTTCGTGGGACAATTGATGAAAGAATCCGGCGGAAAATTAAATCCGCAGATGGTGAATGATTTATTGAAGAAAAAATTGCAGGGGTAGATTAACCCTCTTTGAAAAGGGCATTGTTGTCATGCCAGCATGCTTTGATGCCACCTTTAAGCACGCTGGCATGACAAAACTTCCCAAAACGAGAAAATAAAACCCAAAACGAGCCCCCCATGTCCCAATCACGCGCTGAAAAAAAAACTAATATTCTTGCACTCCTTTTTTACCACCTCACTTGCGGCCGGTCAGAAATTTACGGAGCTTGCGAAAGCACAAAATGAAAGTGATAGAAGCATCAGGCTAAAATAAAGTTATGATCACACAAATGGGTTGATGACTGATAGATGACAATCAACAAAATCACGTACATTTCTGGTAGCAAGACTTGCTTTTTCACTCACTGCTAAAGCCGCAATTTGACCATCTAAAATACTTAAAGGCTTTCCTATTTTTTTGCGGTGACTCATCAATTGCCCATAAAATTCTGCCGCTTTTTCATTAAAAGAAAGTATACGATGTTTAAAACCTTCCTGTAAGACATTTTGAAACGATTCTTCTAGAGTATTTTTACGTTTTCCACTGGGCAATGATTGGATACCATAAAAAATTTCAGCGATAGTGATAGTAGAAACAAATAACTGCATGACATCTTCTTGATCTAACCAATCAATCACTTTAAGGGAAGGAGAAGGTTTCATCATTTCCGAAATAACATTAGTATCCAACAATATCATTCATCAAAATCCATGGGTTGATGGGGTTTACGAGGGTGAAGTAATTTTTCTAAATCAACCCCTTTTTTAATACCAAAATATTTTTGAAAAATCTGACTCAATTGATTTGGCGCAGATACCGCTTGATAAATAATCTGGCGTGCCTCTTCTTCCATTGAAATACCATGGTTTGCCGCACGGGCGCGCAACTGTTGGTAAGCTTTTTTATCTAATTTTCGAATACTAATATTTGCCATTAACTCATCCTCTCATCTCTAAATGCTAGCATATGCTAGCATTGCTGTCAATTGTAAGAGGAAAAGAAATAAATGAATATAAACCAAAAATTAATTAACCCGCCAGCTGTTCCCGCTAACTTTCCGCGATGGGGTGTTCTTAGAGGGGAGAATCGCGATTCTCCCCTCACAGTTAAGCAATCCGAATTCACTTCGGATTGCTCATATATAAAAGGAAGCAGTTCCCGCGCTCTTAGCGGGAATTGCTGTTAACCCGCATCTTTTTTTAAGGTTGATGAATCTTCGGGTCCCTTTGGAAATAATCGCTCATCTTCGCGCAGGTCTAATAAAAATTCCAGCACTTCCGGGCGCTTTTGAAACAATTTGCTGTCAGAAGTTTGAGAAGATTTTGCGAGATTATTCAGTGTTTCAAGTAAATCATCACGGTCTGAAATACTAGGTTCATCCCGGAACAAGTTACTTGCCGTATACGAATGCGCTGATAAAAGTGGATCTAGTAACCATTTAATTTTAAGAAAATTTTGGGAGGAAAGTTTTGATTCAAGATTAGCCGACACTTTTTCTAATAATTCATTTTTTGAAATTGTCTCACTCTTAACAAGGCCTAGAATTAATTGTTGATCATCTGAGTTAATTTTATATTCTTTATTACTTAATAAATCTTGAATTTGGTCTTCTATTAATTCGACGATTTGAGTTCTGTAAACCATTTCTTCGTTTGTTGTTTCATCTAAAATATTTTTATCTTCTTGATCAAAATCCTTTTCAAAATCTTCTTCAACATCTTCTGGGTTATCTTGATCAGAAATATTTTCATCAACTTGCCTCACATCATCTTCTCTTTCATTAATTTCGTCGCGTTTCTCTTGACTCACATAATCATTTAAAATTGGAGAATACTCAATTAAATCCTGCATTTCAGTAAAATCAAACATCTCATCGACAAATAATTGTAATGTCGTATTTTCTTTTAAATAATTTTTTATCGAATGCATATAATTTAGAAAAACTTGTGATGACGAATCATTTACTATCATTTCTAAAATATAGGTTTCAACAGAATTTTGCTTACTTTCATGCATCTTATTCAAAAAGAATAAAGCGGCTTTAGGTTTATTCATCACCAAAGATTGTTTAACAGCTTCTTTACAATTGTTCCAAGAAAGATTTTTATGTTCTGTAAAATTACCCAAATATGCATGAACAAGTAATTCTCCAATCATTTCTTTGGTTTTATGTGATCCTTGGTACATTTTTCGAAGAGGAAGATTATTCATATCCATAAACATACCCACATCAGGCGAAACCGCTATCCAAGGATAATCAATAGTCGATCGCTCTTTCATGACTTCTTCGATTGGATCACTCATTAATCTTGCTTGCAATCTATTCCAAATTTTTTCATTATTTGCGGAATACATCTCCACCTCATTCCATCTTTCTAAAAAAGAGCTAATAATATGTTTTATTTCTTTACTTTTAGGAGGAGAATAAATCATCCAAAAGTCATATCCAATTCCTATATGTGGTAATAAGAATTCTTTATATTCCGGTATGGAAAAGGATTTTTTTGTGGTAGGACTCACATTAGAATCTGCAACTACTGCCCCTTGATATGCAATTAATAACGAGATTAAATTTTTTATGGAAACCAAATCACGCTTAGTTCCCCTCGATAAATAAGTATTAAAAATATGTCGTATTTTTTCAGCATGAATTTTTAAAAAATCATCTTCTTCACATTTTTTGAGAAAACTTTCTGCGGTTTGAATTTCTACGGTCACACCTTTCTCTTTAAAAAATTTATTATAATAATCTGCATGCTTTTCTAAACATACGAATCGGAAAGGATTTTCTAAGACCTCTATTAATTCCAGAGCAGCTCGAGTGTCCTGTCCAGGAATTTTTTGATCGCTTTTATCAATCTCGCTAGGATCACCGAACCATAGAGAAAAAAACTCGGGTAAGGAACCTTTGGATTCAGTCTTAAGCTTTGATTCCGGAGTAGTTTCTGAAAAAGACATAAAACACCTCGTTTGTTGTTTTATTTCGTGTATTTACTTAATTATAAAACAAAAATTAATATTTATTTATTCAAAATAGGGGGGTTAATACAATTCATTGTTTATATGAGGAAATTATTGCTTAATGTTGTCATCCTGAGCGTAGCGAAGAATCGTGATAGATTAATTAACCCGCATCTTTTTTTAAGCTGGATAACTCTCCGGGTGTTTTTGGAAATATTCGCTCTTCCTTGCGTAAATCTAATAAAAATTGCAGCGCTTTTGGCGGTTCTTTTTGAAATAATTTGCTATCAGAAGGTTTAGAAGATTCTGCAAGTTTATTCAATGTTTCAAGCAAATCATCACGTTCTGAAATATCATGCTCACCTCGGAACAAGTTACTTGCGACATACGAATAAGCTGATAAAAGTGGATCTAATAACAATTTAATTTTAATAACATTCTGAGAGGGAAGTGCTAACTCAAGATTGGCTGCCACTGTTTCTAATAATTCTTTTTTAGAGCTTGATTGGTTCATGATACTTAAAATTAATGCTTGATCTTTTGGATTGAGTTTATATTCTTCATTACTTATTACATCTCGAATGTGGTCTTCTGTGGAATCGACAATCTGGGTTAGATAAACCATTTCTTCAGTAGTTGCTTCATCTAAATTATTTTTATCTTCTTGATCAGAATCCTTTTCAAAATTTTCTTCAATTTCTTCTGGAATACCTTGATCAGAAATATTTTTATCAACTTGCCCCACATCATCTTCTCTTTCGTTAATTTCATCGCGTTTTTCTTGACTCACATAACCATTTAAAATTGAAGCCTGCTCAATGAAATCCTGCATTCCTGTAAAATCAAACATTTCATCGACAAATGATTGTAGCGTTGGACTTCCCTCTAAGTCATTTTTTATCGAGATCATATATTTTGAAAAATCATCTAACGATGAATCTGTAACAATCATTTTTAAAATCTTCGTTTCAACGGGATGTTGCTTACTTTCACGCATTTTATCTAAAAAGAATAAACCGGCTTCAGGTTTCTCCATAATTACGGATTGTTTAACAGCTTCCTTACAATTGCTCCAAGCAAGACTTTTATATTCCGTAAAACTTCCGAGATAGGAATATACGAGTAATTCCCCTATCATTTCTTTGGTTTTATGTGATCCTTGGTACATTTTGCAAAGAGGAAGATTCTTCATTCCTCTAAACATAGCCACTTCATGTGGCGTCGTCATCCAAGGATAATCAACCAAGGATCGACTTTTCATGCATTCGTTAATAGGATCCATCATTAATAATGATTGGAATTCGTTCCATGTTTTTTCATCATTATTTGTTAAATATTCCTCAACGACATCCCAATTTTTTAAAAAAGAGGTAATGATATGTTTTACTTCTTTGCTTTTTGGTCGCGATGACATCATCCAAAAATCATATCCAAATCCTTCATTATATGGTAATAAAAATTCTTTATACTCTGGTATAGCAAAAGGCTCTAGTGATGAAGGGTCTTTTGATACATGATAAACATTAGAATCTGCGACCACTGCCCCTTGATATGCAATTAATAACGAGATTAAATTTTTTATGGAAACCAAATCACGCTTAGTTCCCCTTGATAAATAAGTACTAAAAATATGTCGTATTTTTTCAGCATGCGGCTTTAAAAATTCATCTTCTTCACATTTTTTGAGAAAACTTTCTGCGCTTTGAATTTCTACGGTAAAACCTTTTTCTTTAAAAAATTTATCATAATACGCTACGTGCTTTTCTAAACACACGAACCGGAAAGGATTTTTCAGGTTCCGTAATAATCCAAGGGCTGCGAGAGTATCTTGTCTAGGAATTTTTTGATCGCTTTTATCAAGCTCGCTAGGATCACCCACCCAAAGAGAGAAATATTCAGGCAAGGAGCCTTGGGATTCACTCTTAAGTTTTGATTCCGGGGTAGTTTGTGAGAGAGACATAAAACACCTCGTTTATTGTTTTATTTCGTCTACTCCTTTAATTATAAAACAAATATGAATATTTATTTATTCAAAATGGGGGGTTAATACAATCCATTGTTTATACGAGGAAATTAGGTTGCAGTGTTTGTCATCCTTCGCTCCGCTCAGGATGACAATATTAAATCCGCGCGCGCCACATGTAAAAATATCCCGCCATGGCAAAAATAATTGTCGGGAGAAGTGCGGCAATAATAGGATGAAATTGAAATACAATACTAAACTGCCCGAAAAAGGCATTTAAAATATAAAAAATAAATCCGATAATAATCGCAAATAAAATTCGACGTCCCATGCTAACAGAACGTGGCGCTGCAAATACGAAGGGAATCGCGAGCAAAACCATGACTAACGTCGTGAATGGCTGAAATACACGCTGCCAAAATTCTAATTGGAATATACCTGCTTGCAGACGATTTTGTTTTAAATAATGCGAGTATTCTTGTAATTTTTTTAAAGACATCGCTTCTGCATCGGCGAGTCCGACGTTTAATAAGTTGGGAGTTAATTTTAAATCCCAAGTCGCTTTCGGAATTTGTTCTGTCACCGTTTTATTTTCATGTAACGTTGTTTTTGCTAAGTCATAAGAAATCCATTTGCCATCTTCAAATTCTAAGGTATCAGCATGGAAAGATGCGAGTAATCGATGGGCATTATCAAACTCATAACGTGTTACACCGACTAAATGATGCCGACCTAACACGCTATCAATGTGAATAAAATTGTTGCCTTCATGAATCCACACACCTGACATGGTAACGACGGCTTGGCCCAATGTTTCAGCCAAAGATTTATATTTCCCCGCCAAATAATTCGCTTTCGGTGCCACCCCCTCCCCCATCAATGTCGCGATCATAATTAAAAGCAATGCAGCATAAATAACGGAACGTACGATGCGTTGAACCGATACACCTGCGGCACGCATTACCATCAGTTCATGACTGGAAGCAAGCATCCCCAACCCGACAACGCCACCTAATAACACTAACATCGGAAAAAATTGATAAATCGCATGCGGCAATAATAAAAGTTCGTGCAAAACAATTTGAAGAAAACCATAATCTCCTTCACCAAGATCATGCAATTCTCGCAACATGCCGATAATAAAACATAAGGCCGTCACCACCGATAACACCATCAATGTTGCAAGAATCACATTTTTTGCAATATAGCGCTCGAGAATATTCATGGGGTTTCACTTATTTTTTTGGGACTAAAACGAAAGGAATTAAATTTTACATGGTCCTTGGTACACAAAATAAGAATGATACAAAACAATAATCCATGCACCCACCACATACCTAAACTTCCGGAAATCGTTTTATTTGAAATCCAATCACGCGATAAAAATAATAAATTCATATAAACCACATAAATTAATAATGCGGGAAAAATATTGGAGTAACGGCTTTGTCTTGGCTTGATATAACTTAATGGGATCGCTAAAAAAATTAATAACAACGCAGAAATCGGTAGTGCAAAACGCCATTGTAATTCCGCTGCATTTTTAGGATTTTTGGAATATTCTTGAATAAGTGCCTTTGTTGGCATCATCTCTTGTGGCTCATGTTTTAAACCCATCACTTGTTCGATAACACGCACCGCATATTTTTGAAATTGAATAATTTTATACGCATTTTGTCCTGGTGTACCTTCGTATCGATAACCATCTCCTGCAACCACATAACGGTCTTTCGTTTTTACATCACGAACTTGATGTCCTTCTTTTGCAGAAAGAATCGCCCAAGAATTTTCGCGATCGGTATGTTCTTTTTGTTCCGCAATAAAAATGTTATTTGCATTTTTATGATTGCGTGAAATGGATTCTACATATAACACACGTTTATCCCCAGGACTCACCTGAAAACGCCCCGGAATAAGCGTATCTAAAATATTTTCTCTTGCCATGCTTTTGGTAATTAATTTATTTTTGGCGGAGGCAACATACGGGTTTATCCACAACATTAAAATCGCGACGACGAACGCAATCACTATGCCGAACGAACCGGTAATAAAAAATAAGCGTTTGGTACTTAAACCCGATGCTTGCATGACGCGTAATTCATTATCGGTATACAGGCGACCATAAGTAAAAATCACCCCCAAATACATACCGAGCGGAAGTATTAAGGCTAATAAAAAGGGAATTTCAAAACCCATCAATTGCAGCAAAATATTCGCCGCAATTTTGCCATTCGCGGCATATTTTAAATATCGCACAAGTTGGTTGCTCAAAAAAATGAGGAGCAACACAAACGTCACGCCAAACAAGGCGTAAGAAATTTCTTTTTTAAGGTAACGCGAAATAATCATTTAGCACTTCTGCTTAAAAATATGTAGAATCATGTTTGCCACGTATTATACAAAATTATGTCCCCTGGAGCTAATATGAAATTCAAACTTGATGCTTCGAATATTGCAAAGCAAAAGACGGATTGTGTCATTATCGGCATTTTCGAAAATGGAGATTTAACGCCGTCTGCGCATGCGCTCAATAAAATATCGAAAGGTTTCCTGCAAAATCTCATAAAAAATGGTGAATTTCAAGGGAAAAGTGGTCAAACATTGCTCTTGTATGCTGTCCCGCATGTCCGATTTCAGCGAGTATTATTAGTAGGTTGCGGCAAAAATGCCCCTCTTACCGCCAGAGATTATCGAAAATTAATGCATGCGAGCATTAATGCGCTCTCTAATACTAAAGTGGCCCACGTGGCGACTTTTCTTACCGAACTTGAAGTAGAAAAATACGAATTTCCCTGGAAAATTAAGCATGCTGTCGAGGTGATCCGTGCTGCAACTTATCGATTTGATCGATTTAAAAGCAAAAAAGAGCCTTCATTACATTTGAAAGAAATCATTCTTTATTCTCCAGAAGACAAAGCAACAAAAGTCGCGCTAAAACAGGGGCTTGCCATCGCGGATGGCGTCGAATACACGAAAAATCTCGCGAATCTCCCCAGCAACATCTGCACTCCCACATTCGTCGCGACCGAAGCCAAAACACTGGTGAAAGAGCATCCTGCGCTATCCATTAAGGTTCTTGAAGAAAAAGATATGCGAAAATTAGGGATGAATGCCTTGCTCGCAGTCGCAAAAGGTAGCGCGCAAAACCCCAAGTTGGTGTGTATTGAATATCATGGCGGCCCTAAAAAAGAAGCGCCTATCGCTTTTGTTGGCAAAGGTATTACTTTCGACACCGGCGGTATTTCCTTAAAACCTGCCGACAGTATGATTGGCATGAAATATGATATGTGTGGCGCCGCAACGGTTTTAGGCGTTTTAAAAACCGCAGCAGAACTCAAATTACCATTGAATATCGTGGGTGTGCTTGCGCTTGCTGAAAATATGCCAAGCGGCACTGCTTGCAAACCCGAAGATATCGTCGTCACCATGTCAGGACAAACCGTCGAAATCATGAATACGGATGCTGAAGGACGTTTGGTGTTATCTGATGCGTTAACTTACGTCGAACGTTTCAAACCCGACACCGTGATTGATATCGCAACGTTGACAGGCGCCGTCGTCGTGGCCCTTGGTTTTCACGTTTCCGGCATGCTTTCGAACCATCAGCCGTTAGCGGAAGATTTGCTGGCCGCAGGCCAGGAAAGCCACGATCGCATATGGCAATTACCGTTATGGGATGAATATCAAGACCAAATAAAAAGCCCGTTTGCTGACATGAGTAATGTCGGAGGTCGATCCGCTGGTACCATTACCGCTGCGTGTTTTTTATCGCGTTTTGCGAAAAAATTCCGTTGGGCCCACTTAGATGTTGCAGGTACCGCAGCCATGATGGCAGGAGGCAATGATCGATATGCCACCGGTCGACCCGTTCCTTTGTTAATACAATATCTCATTCAACGCGCAGAGCAAAAAGATGCCTAAAATTGATTTCTATCTTTTGCAAGAATCGAATGCGGATTCGCGCTTCGATTTTGCTTGTCGACTCGTCGAAAAAGTTTATAAACAAAAACATCGAGTTTTTATTTATGTCGCGAACGAAAAAGATGCGCATGATATCGATGAACGTTTATGGACTTATCGCGAAGATAGTTTTTTACCGCATCATATTCAAGGCGAAGGTCCGAACCCTCCTCCGCCGATTCAAATTGGTTTTCAAGCCGTTATCCCAAATGAACGTGATGTGTTACTCAATTTAAGCGACACGGTTCCTGAATTCTTTACGCGTTTTGCGCGTGTTTTAGAAATTGTTGCGAATGATACCATTGCCAAAGAAATTTCAAGAAAACTTTATCGCGAATACCGCTCCAAAGGTTTTGACATTATTACTCATCAATTACAATTAGCAGAAGCATAAAAACTATGGAAAAAACTTATCATCCTGAATCAATCGAAAAACATTGGTACGAAACCTGGGAAAGCAAAAATTATTTTGCACCATCGGGTCAAGGTAAACCTTATTGCATCATGATTCCCCCACCGAATGTGACTGGCAGCTTACACATGGGGCATGGTTTTGGTACTACACTCATGGATATTTTGATTCGTTTTCATCGCATGGATGGTGATAACACATTATGGCAGCCCGGCACTGATCATGCGGGAATTGCCACGCAAATGGTCGTCGAAAGACAATTGATGTTGGAAGGAAAATCTCGCCACGACTTAGGACGTGACGCTTTCATCAAAAAAGTGTGGAAATGGAAGGAAGAATCTGGCGGCACCATTACACGTCAATTGCGACATTTGGGTGTTTCCGTTGATTGGGAACGCGAAAAATTCACCATGGATGAATCCATGTCAGAGGCGGTTCGTGAAGCTTTTATTCGTTTATACGGTCAGGGTTTTATTTATCGCGGTACGCGCCTCGTCAATTGGGATCCGAAATTACTGACTGCGATTTCAGATCTCGAAGTCATTAGTCAGGAAGAAGAAGGCAAACTCTGGCATATTCGTTATCCCATTGCAGGTGACCATGGTTACTTGACCATTGCGACGACGCGACCTGAAACATTATTGGGAGACACCGCACTTGCGGTCCACCCCGAAGATAGCCGTTATCAGCATCTAATCGGCAAATTTGCGCAATTACCTTTAACCGGTCGCACGATTCCGATTATTGCGGATGATTATGTCGATCAAACATTCGGAAGCGGTGTCGTCAAAATCACGCCAGCGCATGATTTCAATGATTATGCGATTGGAGAAAGACATCAATTAAAAATTATTAATATTTTTACGCCGGATGCGCATCTTAATGAAAATGCACCGAATGCTTATCAAGGATTGGAGCGTTTTGCGGCACGCGAACAAATCTTGAAAGATTTAGAAGTGTTAGGTTTAATTGAAAAAGTTGAAAAACATATTTTAAAAATTCCGCGTGGCGATCGTTCTGGTGTCGTCATTGAACCTTATCTCACAAAACAATGGTTCATGAAAATGAAGCCCTTGGCCGAACCCGCGATCGACGCCGTCAAAAAAGGTGATATTAAATTTATCCCCGAAAACTGGGATAAAACCTATTTTCAATGGCTAGAAAATATTGAAGATTGGTGTATCAGTCGTCAATTATGGTGGGGTCATCGCATTCCAGTTTGGTATGATGAAAATGATAATACCTATGTCGGTCATGATGAAACTGATGTGCGCTCACGCTACAAATTATCGATGGACGTTCAGTTACTACAAGATCAAGATGTCTTAGATACTTGGTTTTCTGCAGCACTCTGGCCGTTTGCAACCTTAGGTTGGCCGAACAGCACGCATGCACTTCACACTTTTTATCCTACCAATGTTTTAGTCACAGGTTTTGATATTATTTTCTTTTGGGTAGCGCGCATGGTGATGTTGGGGCTTCATTTTACGAATGAAGTACCTTTTAAAGAAGTCTACATCACCGGTCTCATTCGCGATGCAGAAGGTCAGAAAATGTCGAAGTCTAAAGGAAATATCTTAGATCCTCTCGACTTAATTAATGGCATCAAGTTGGATGAATTGATTCGCAAACGTATTTATGGATTGATGCAACCTGCGATGGCGCAAAAAATCGAAAAGACTACACGCGAACATTTTCCGGAAGGCATTGCAGCGTACGGTACGGATGCGTTACGATTTACTTTTGCGGCCCTTGCGACATATGGGCGTGAAATTCGTTTTGATTTAGGAAGATTGGAAGGTTATCGCAATTTTTGTAATAAAATTTGGAATGCTGCACGATATGTGCTGATGCAAACTGAAAATAAACCTCGAGAAAACCCGCACTTTTCACTGGCAGATCAATGGATTTTATCGCGATTGCAAAAAACCATTGTGAACGCGCGGGAAGCATTAAAAAATTATCGTTTTGATTTATTCACCCAAGCGGTTTACGATTTTACGTGGAATGAATTTTGTGATTGGTATCTAGAATTATCCAAACCCGTTTTATATTCTGATAAAAGTAGTCCCGCCGAATTAAGTGGCGCGCGTCATACTTTGCATGTGGTATTAGATAATATTTTACGATTAATGCATCCGATTATGCCTTTTATTACCGAAGAAATTTGGCAGCGGCTTCACAATAATCCTGAAAACACCTCTATCATGTTACAAGCCTATCCAATGCTTGATGAAACATTAGTAAATGATGCAGCCGTTACTGAATTAACGTGGGTGCAAAATATTATTGTAAGCATTCGAACGCTGCGAAGTGAATCGAATATTCCGCCAAGTAAAGCGCTTAATGTGTTATTAAAAAAAGGTTCTACGCTTGATAAAGAACGCATTGAAAGTCATAAAAAATTAATCATGACGTTAGCTAAAATTGAAAAAATCTCCTGGCTCGGTGATTCGGATTCACATCCGGAATGTTTAACGACCTTTGTTCAAGATTTAGAAATTTTAATTCCGATGGAAGGTATTATTAATAAAGAAGAAGAATCGAAAAGATTAGAAAAAGAAATTGGTAAATTAAAAAAAGATATCGAACGCGCGGAAGCGAAATTACATAATCCGAATTTTGTGGACAAAGCCCCTCCCGAAGTCGTTGATAAAGAAAAAGCGAAATTGGCAGATACTTTAAGTACGTTAAGGAAGTTGGAGCAGCAGTTGGAAAAGATGGTGTAAGGTATTTCTATTTCCCCTCTCCCGGAAGCGCAGCGAGGGGAGAGGGGTTAGGGGTGAGGGTTTGTAATGATTCTCTTTCCCCGAATGAATATTAACTCCCCATCTTCATTACACGATCGACCATCTCATCTATATGGCTTTCTTTACTTTCTTTACTTTCTTTTAAAGTTTTTTCATATTCAATCGTCTTTTCATTTTGCTTTGTAAAAAACCGATTAATATTACTAATAGGAACATTCTTTTCTTCAGTAATGACTTTATCATTGATCTTCAATGTAAAATTAAAATCACTAGCAGAATAACTATTACAAAATTTAATGATGTTTATACCCGACTCATTGAATACGTATGGACATACTTTACCACCTTTTGCATTCCATTCCTCTGAATCTACCTTACGAACTTTTGTTACTTCGGATTTGTGTTCCTTACCCAATCGTTCCGTTGTTTTTTTAAATTTATATACACTGACTTCCATGTTAAAACCATTTAAACAATTATTAAATGAACTACTTGATAAAGAAATAACATTATCGACTTTATAAAAATATTCGGTTTTGGCTGTCAACTTTTTAAAACTAGCAAACATGAAATTACCCCTCATTATTGTATGTAATACCTGATAATTTGCATTATACCAGGCATATTCACCCAAAAAAAACTAAAAATTAAACAAAAAGGTGGGTTACGTCATAAAAAACGCGACTAATCCACCCTATATTCTCTTTCCTCTTTACCGCTTGCGGGTGAGGGGTTGCTAACCTATAAAATCACACACGACATCGGTCTTTGCGATTTTAATTCGCGAAGATATCGCTGATCCTCATCAATTTCTGCATAAATCTGCGTTTTTTCAATTTCAGATAATGAAGTATCTTTCGCACAGCCTTTAAAAAATTTAACGCAACTCTTCACTTTTTCGACTTCTTCTTTGATAGTATTTCTTTTCGCTCGTTTAGAATATTGATGAAACCCCCCATAAGTTAGTTCAGGTATTGACGTCGCGTGACTATGCGTAATGGATTCAATGGATTTATTTTCTTTTTGATTAACAACGGGAGATCGTAAATTTTGATTATGATTGAAATTCATATGGCAATCCTTTGTGTTTTTATTATTTATTTTTAACTAATGCAAAATATACAAAAATTTTATCGAAGTAAAGTAAAAACATGTAGGATCAACCGTCGTCCCGCGATAAATCACGGGATCCAAGTGACATGTTGCTGGATCCCTTAGGACTTGCAGCGGGACGACGAATTCTTTGACTTATGTAGATATACCTATAATGCTTTTAGCTGGTATCGGCTAAGAATCCATTTATAGATTTAATTCATGATATAAATCGAGCCAATATGGGTTCTGTCGTTCGATTAAATTTATCTTCCAATCTCTATTCCATTTTTTTATTTGTTTTTCTCGTAATATTGCTTCATATACATCTTCATGAATTTCATAATAAACTAAAGAATGCACTCTATATTTTTTAGTAAATCCTTCCAACATATTACTTTTATGTTGATACATCCGAGCAATCAAATCATTTGTTACACCTATATATAAAGTACCGAATTTCTTATTTGCAAGTATATACACAAAATATTGCATTTGATTTTCCTTAATGTGTTGATATTGAGAAATGTTCAGAATGGATTCTTAGCCAAAGCGCGAATGACACAAACCTGTCATCTCCTCGTAGGCGGAGATCCATTTCTAGTAAAATTCCTTCATTAATGAATGGGATTCTTTAAAAATGGATTCCCGCCTTCGCGGGAATGACAGAGTAATAAACTCCTTTCTCGTGGGAATAACACAAACCTGTCATCTCCGCGTAGGCGGAGATCCATTTCTAGTAAAATTCCTTCATTAATGAATGGGATTCTTTAAAAATGGATTCCCGCCTTCGCGGGAATGACAGAGTAATAAACTCCTTTCTCGTGGGAATAACACAAACCTGTCATCTCCGCGTAGGCGGAGATCCATTTCTAGTAAAATTCCTTCATTAATGAATGGGATTCTTTAAAAATGGATTCCCGCCTTCGCGGGAATGACAGAGTAATAAACTCCTTTCTCGTGGGAATAACACAAACCTGTCATCTCCGCGTAGGCGGAGATCCATTTCTAGTAAAATTCCTTCATTAATGAATGGGATTCTTTAAAAATGGATTCCCGCCTTCGCGGGAATGACAGAGTAATAAACTCCTCTATTCCTAATGGAAAGGAAATGACAGTGTAGATAATGCCAGCAATGAAATATTAATTAACCCTTCACCACCCGATCAATCTCAACCAACCGGCTCAACAATGTTTCCAACTGATCAATAGGCCACATGTTGGGGCCATCCGAGGGGGCGGCGTCGGGATTGGGATGGGTTTCCATGAAAATGCCGGCGACACCGACCGCAATAGCGGCGCGGGCGAGGTCCGGGACAAATTCACGTTGGCCACTGGATTTATCCCCTAACCCACCGGGTAATTGAACGGAATGTGTTGCATCGAATACGACAGGGCAACCCGTATCGCGCATAATGACAAGCGATCGCATATCCGAAACTAAATTGTTATAGCCAAAAGATGCGCCGCGCTCGCACACCATGATTTTATCGTTGCCGACAGCACGCGCTTTATCAACGACATTTTTCATGTCCCATGGCGCGAGAAATTGGCCTTTTTTAATGTTGATTGGTAAATTGGTGGCGGCCACTTTTTGAATGTAATTGGTTTGCCGGCATAAAAATGCAGGTGTTTGTAACACATCCACGACGGACGCCACTTCATCGAGCGGCGTATCTTCGTGAATATCGGTTAAGACTGGCACTTTAATCTGTTTTTTCACGAGAGATAAAATGCGTAACCCCTCTTCCAAACCCAATCCACGAAAACTTTTTAAGGATGAACGATTCGCTTTATCAAATGATGATTTATAAATGAAAGGAATCTTAAGTTTATCCGTCATTTCTTTTAACATACCCGCGGTTTCTAATGCCAATGTTTCACTTTCAATGACACAAGGACCTGCGATTAAAAAAAACGGTTTTTTTAAACCGACTTCAAATCCACATAATTGCATTAACTTTTCCCCTTACGTTTTTTTGAAGCTTCGATAAATCCGGTAAATAATGGATGTCCATCACGAGGAGTGGAGGTAAATTCCGGATGAAATTGACAACCGACAAACCACGGATGATCTTTTAATTCAATCATTTCGACTAAACCATCGGGTTCTGATATACCGGAAATAGTCATGCCTTTCGATTCGATTTCTTTAATTAATACATTATTCACTTCATAACGATGACGATGACGCTCGATAATGCGATCTTTGCCATAAACTTGATTTGCAATGGTGCCCGATTTTAATTTGCAAACTTGGCCACCTAAACGCATCGTACCACCTTTTTCGGAATGAATATCACGTTTTTCGATATCGCCTTTTGCATTGGTAAATTCAGACACGAGAGCAATCACAGGATAAGGCGTTTTCTCATCAAATTCGGTGCTATTTGCATTTTTCATCTCGGCTTTATCACGTGCAAATTCAATCATCGCAATTTGCATACCGAGACAAATTCCTAAATAGGGAATGTTATTCACTCTGGCAAATTGCGCGGCTTTGATTTTACCTTCAACCCCTCTTTTCCCAAAACCACCGGGAACGATAATGCCGTCCATATTTTTTAAGGCATCAGGGCCATTTTTTTCAATTTCTTCAGAATCAATATAGTAAATATTCACACGCGTACGGGTTTGAATACCCGCATGTAACAACGATTCAGAAAGTGATTTATAGGATTCCGTTAAATCGACATATTTTCCGACCATGCCAATTTTGACATCCGCATCCGGATGACGATAACCATCAACAACGCGATCCCATTCGTGTAAATCGGCTTTTTTAGCATCCATTCCTAACATTTTAATGACGATATCATCGAGCCCTTGTTCGTGTAATTCACGTGGGATTTGATAAACGAAATCGACATCTTGTAAAGGAATAACAGCGCTTTTTTCGACGTTAGTAAATAAAGCAATTTTAGAACGCGCATTCTCTGACAACGGGCGATCACAACGACACAATAAAATATCCGGTTGAATACCAATGGAACGTAATTCTTTCACAGAATGTTGTGTCGGCTTCGTTTTAATCTCACCCGCGGTTGCGATATAAGGAACTAAGGTTAAATGAATAAATAGCGCGTTGTGGCGCCCCAATTCCACACGCATTTGACGAATGGCTTCGAGGAAAGGAAGCGACTCAATATCGCCCACCGTCCCGCCAATTTCGACCAATGCAATATCAACATCTCCTGCGCCTTCCACAATGCATTTTTTAATTTCATCAGTGATGTGTGGAATGACTTGAACCGTACCGCCTAAATAATCCCCTCGACGCTCATTTCGGATCACATTGGCATAGACACGACCGGTCGTAAAATTATTCTTTTTGCTCATGGTCACGCGTACAAAACGCTCGTAATGACCAAGATCAAGATCAGTTTCTGCCCCGTCTTCGGTCACAAATACTTCACCATGTTGCAACGGATTCATCGTACCGGGATCGACGTTAATGTAGGGATCTAGCTTCATGAGAGTGACTTTTAAGCCACGTGCTTCTAAAATCGCGCCTAAAGACGCAGAAGCGATACCTTTTCCTAGGGATGAAACAACTCCACCTGTTATAAAAATATACCGCGTCATAGCTTCTCTTTTATCATTCAATTAAGGGCCAGAATGTACCAAATTCGCATCATAGCTGCAATCAGTTTGGGTCTTGACTCCGTTAACAGGACCCCTTAGGCTTAGGAGTTTTCCATGAGGGTAAAACGATGTTTCTCAAAATATTCATCGGGATCATTCTGATTGGAGCGCTTTTTGTGGGAATAGCTAGTATGTTCCTACGAACTGATCAAATATTATACCTTATTCGATTCAAAGATTTTTTTGATTTTTCTGTCATGATATTGGCTTTTGGTGCTTTGGTTAAATACTTATGCACTTGGCCTAAAAAATGATACCATCCGATAAAATAAAACAAAATTGACCTAAAATAAAAATGATATCCCGAATATTTGTGAGGGTGACTAATTTTTTTTACCCTTTGTATAATAAAGTTGAATCTTATTTTATGGATATTCTCTACCCCGAAGATCCAAGCACGCATACACTCATAGACTCAAAACAAATAACTATCTTTGAATCTCATGATGAAAACATCATGGATCTATTTTTGTTAGAGCCCGATTTTTTAGAAAAAAAACCCGAAAAAGTTCTCGTATTAGATCTCGACAATACCTTACTACATGCAGCAAAAAGTTCATTATCAGAATTGAAAGAACCGGAGTTACTTTTTGAAGAACAGTTTCAAAAAATATTCAAACTTGTTAAAAAAATGAATGCGTTAACATTAATAGGTACCGCGCGTTATTTAGATGCACAAGATGATTGTCCTCCCGAGTGGCAAGTGTCAGAAGTCATTAAAAAACTCGAAAAAAGTGAAACAAAATCCATTAGCGCGGTTGTTTATACCAATAACATTGCTAAATATTTTTTACTTTTAAGTTTAAAAGATCATTTTAAATTATCCGAAAAAGATATGTGTTTAGTCGATGATAATAAAACGCAGCTTGATGGCGTCAAACAGAAAAAAATGAACGCAGTGGATATTTTAGGTGAAAAACCATTTGAAAAAATTTCAAATTTTTTAAATCCAACGACTCCTTCCGAAATCGAAGAACCAACAACACCTGTCATTCAAGAATATTCGTTTTTAAAGCCGAAAAGATTGGGGTTTAAGAGAAATCATGAGGATGATGAAAAGCCGTCAGTGACACAAGCGTCCCACACTCCCCCTCTCCTGCCATAAACCTTTGATCCAAAAAATATCCCACGACC
>JABDCZ010000001.1:0-197010 GCA_013287885.1 Gammaproteobacteria bacterium | reverse complement strand
GCCGACGATCACAGGTAAAGCCATAGGGACGATGGCGACGGAGTGGCGTTCTTTCGCGGCTTCGTCGTCCGCGGGGGTATAACTCACGGGACTTTCACGTGACTGTAGCATCGCTAAACCCATTAATAATAAAATGATGCCGCCCGCGAAGCGAAAAGAGGGGATAGTAATGCCGAGTAAACTCAATAACCCTTTTCCTGTCCAGACCGTCACAAGCATGATAATGATAATCGCGAGCGACGTGCGAAGTGCAATATTATGTTGTAAACGACGCGCGGATTTTTTGGTAAGATCCAAAAAAATGGATAATGACCCAAGTGGGTTCATCATAATGATCATGGCGACGAGAAATTTGATAGATTCGGTTGTTGTCATAAAAGATTTAGCTTTATAGGTATTAATTATCATATGATAGCGAAAAAATGAACTGAGAGGAATACTATGCGAAAAGTGTATAATTTTAACGCCGGTCCCGCGATGTTACCTGAGGAAGTTTTAAAGCAAGCTCAGGATGAAATGCTCGATTGGCGTGGGACTGGGATGTCTATCATGGAGCTCGGTCATCGTGGTCCCGAATTCAAAGAAATAGCGGATGAATCAGAGGAAAATATACGCGAACTTTTATCTATTCCTAAAAGCTATCATGTTCTCTTTTTGCCCGGTGGCGCGACAGCGCAATTTGCGATGGTTCCACTGAACTTATTTGGTGAAAAAAAAGCCGCCGATTATGTCGATACGGGTATTTGGTCAAAAAAAGCGCTGACTGAGGCTAAGCGATACGGTGACGTGAATATTGCGGCGGAGTTAGTCACAGAAAATGACCTTATTGCGATTCCTTCGGAAAAAAGTTGGAAATTGAATCCCGATGCGAATTATTTGCATTTTACCCCCAATGAAACCATTGAGGGTGTCGAATTTCATTTTGTTCCTAACACTGGAAAAGTGCCACTCGTCGCAGATATGTCTTCGAATATTTTATCAAAGCCTATTAACGTGAATGATTACGGCATCATTTATGCGGGCGCTCAAAAAAATATTGGGCAAGCAGGAATCACCATTATTATTATTCGCGATGACTTAGTCCGCGACGCTTTACCAAAAACACCGACACTTTACCAATATAAAATTGCAGTCGAAAATAAATCTTTTTATAACACCCCTCCAACTTACGCCTGGTATATTGCAGGTTTAACGCTTGCTTGGATGCGTCGACAAGGCGGGGTTGAATTTTTTGCAGAAAAGAATGCTCGCAAAGCAAAAAAACTTTATGCATTTCTCGATAATCATAGTGAATTTTATAAAAATAAAATTCATCCCGGTTGTCGTTCAATCATGAATGTACCTTTCAATTTAATGAATGAATCATTGTTAGATACTTTTTTAAATGAAGCAACCGAATCTGGTTTAACCAATTTAAAAGGCCATCGACTAGGCGGCGGTGTGCGTGCAAGTCTTTATAACGCAATGCCTGAAATTGGTGTGGATTTGTTAATTGATTTTATGAAAGAGTTTATGCGGCGGTATGGATAAATAATTTCGTTCCGCGAACAAGCCACGAAGCTTTTGTCATGCCAGCCGAGCGTAGCGAGAGGTGGCATCCAGTGGGCACATAGCGAAGCCTCTTGAATGCCTGCCAGCATGCTTAAAGGTGGCATCAAAGCATGCTGGCATGACAATAATTATGCGTCACTGCGGGACGACGGAGACTTTTTTATTTCCCTGAGTTTGAGAAGTTGTAAGGAAGGTTATAAACTCCCTGGTTTTTCCAAATAAATTATTAACTTTATTATTTTCAAAAGACTGAAAGTTTTTAGCTTCTTTGCTTTCAGGCAAGATTTCTTCTTTCTTACTTAACTCTTTTTCAGGTTTAGAAACCTTCATGTTTTTTTCTATTTCTTCTAATATTTCCTTAAGAATATAATAAGTTCTACTCGTTTTGTCATTAGTGAGTTTGAGGAGTTCTGTGAGAGTATGAATATAGACAGGTGGTGGAATTAACGTTTTGTCTTTTAAAAATTGATTAAATCCTGCAAATTGTTTTTTCACTTCTCCAGATAGACAATGAGTTAATGCATCATTATCTAAAGATTTGGCAATGTTTCCTGCCATTAGCAATTCTCCATATTTACTTTTTTGAAAATATGCAATAAGCATTTCTACGTGCTGCATTTTCTCTAAAGAAGGGTCTTTTAAATAATTTAATATACCATTTCGGAATTCATAGGCAATTTCATAAAAATCTGCTTCATCCTCTGAGAGTTTAGCCCGCACATGCAAATTTTTAGGATGTCGCTTAATGTGTTCTGTACGCGTATAGTAAGAAAAAAGGCCGCCGGTATATTCGCTGCCCGTGTTCCAAATGGGTAGCATATTTAAAAATAAACCTTTCATCGTCCTAGAAAGTTCATTACCCACCAATTGTTCCCACATGACTCGAATAGTTTTTTTCTTTTTATCGATCTCATAAAAGGTTATGCTATCTTCGCTAGAGTAGTTTCGATTTTCATAAATGTCGGGGCCTTCTCGTCTAATGATCAAGTTATTAAAAACAAAGAAATTTCTTGTTTCATAACGGTTATAATAATCATCTTTAGTATCTGTATTGCCGTACGTTTGGCATTCACCAAGCGCGAAATATAAAGGTTCTTCGCTAAACAAAAATTCTGGATGGGATTCTCCGAAAGCATTGAGATAATCGATTGGTGAAGAATATTTATTTTCACGATTCGTATCGACTTCTAAAGTCACGACGCTAGGCAGAAGACCTAAATTAAGACATTTTGTATCAGGAGTGATGGGATTTTTGAGACATTGATGAGTAGTAATATCGGGGTGTAAGTTAAATTTTGGCATATTTTATATCCTATTTTTATTAGTTCCATATTGTTATCAGTAAACATGATATTCAAAAAAAATAAATTAATCAAAAAAATAATAATATATATTTTCATATATAGACATATCTGTCAAAAAGATTATCGTATTTTTCGTAAAGCCTTTATCAATTCCTGTGCACTAGCATTATTTTTATCTTTTTGAACTTCGAATAATAATTGTTTCACCAATTTTTTAATATGGGGGGCAGCTGGTTTTTCGTGCTTTAAGGGTGGCTTTTTTTCTCTTTCAAAAGAGTAAGTATTTTTTTCAGAAATTTGTAAAATACTTTCATGAAATTTATTCAAAAAAGGGCTTTTATTCACATCCATTTTGCAATCTTCATACCAATGTTCTAATGTATTTTTAAAATTTTTGAAATTTTTTCCATAAATATTTGCATAATTTACATCGAGCGGAATATGTTTTCCCCAATGTGGTTTTGCATGTAATGACTCAATGAAAAAATTTTGCATTTCTTTTTTAAATTCTGGATACCATGGAATTGTTGGATGTGAAACCATATCAAACGCGCAAATATATTTGTCGTCTCGATGAGTGCTCGTGGATAATCCTCCATTGGTTCCTTGAAAAAAACGTAAATAGATCGCATAAGTTAATGGGAATTTTTTATTATCCGCATAAGTCTTCAACGTTTTTGTGACAGTTGTCAGTGCGGTTATGACTTCGGTTCCCTCTTTATCAGTTTCAAACAAGTAACCGGCATCATCAAGATTTTTTGGAAATGAAGTTTGGGAATGTGCGATATCATACCAAGGTCTTACCGTGACACTTTCTTTTTCGGGAGCAAAATTGGAAACAATGTAATTCATATAGTAGGGAATAATTTTTGGATAGTTCGACAATATTTCTTCAATATTAAATTTATCGCTGTATTGAATCATTCGTTCTTGGTTAAAATGGCGTATTTCTGGGTTCATTTCCGTATTTTTTGCATCCAATGGGACGGGACGCCATTTTGCAATAGTAATATTTTTTGTGTGTGCTTTATTATAATGTGGAATATACATAATGGTGACGTAAGGATATTGATGAAATAATCCTTTTTGAATTTCTCCAATCAAACCTAAAAGGCGCATGGTTTGAATAGTGCTTTCGAGTTTTTGCGCGGGAATACACTCTATTTCGGCTTCTAACATAATTCCAAATATTCCTAAGTGACTACCACGAATATGTTCAAAATCCGGATGTGTTCCATCGATTCTTTCAATTTTTCCATCCGGTTTTAAAAATGTCATTGCACGAATTAAACCAGATATGCTCGGTTGATCTCGTCCAGTACCATGACCTGCATTTGCCGTTAATCCGCCAAATGTGACATAGGGAATAAGACTTGAAGTTGGCAGCGATAATTGAAACGTTTCAAATAATATTTTATTTAATTCGCCGATTTGAATGGCAGATCCCACTTTGACAATATGTTTTTTTTCATCGAGTAATTCAACTTTTTTAAAATCATCATGAACCAATTGTAAAATAATATCTGCAGATACGCAGGGTGTAAAAGAAAAAGATTCGCTATAAGGATTTTTATTATCTCCCGCAGCAACGCGCAACGTTAATTTGTCTTGCGGTTTTTTTTCTTGGTTTAGCGTGTTGACAGTGGTTAGTATTTTTTGAATTTCATCCGTATTTGAAATGTGGAAAACGAGTGCTTCCGGTTGTTTTTGACTTTCAGAAAAATTTTTCCAGCCCTTAGATAATGCAATTTTATTTTTTTCAGAGAGTGCGATAAGTATTGCGCGTTCGGATTGAGATAAAGGCATGGTGGCTTATCCTCCGGTTGTCGGTCCAGTTGTCATGCCATGACAGATTACTTATCTTGTCTGCAAACGAAACTCTTTCCGCTTTAACGCCTCTTCAAAACGACGTTTTTGCGTATCATTTTCAATAGTCAATTCCGGCGCTCTGGTGGGTTTTCCATCTTCATCAACCGCGACCATGGTGAAATAACAAGTATTCGTATGACGACATTGGCTCGTCATCAAATTTTCGGCAATGACACGAATACCCACTTCCATCGAGGTTCTACCGACATAATTAATCGTGGCATAACAAACGACTAATTCACCGACATAAATAGGTTCTTTAAAAACGACCTGATCTACAGAAAGTGTGACGACTTTGCCGCCAACATAGCGTGCAGCACAGGCGAAAGCAACTCGATCGAGTAAACTTAAAAGGTAGCCGCCATGAATATTTCCATGAAAATTCACCATGTTTGGTGTCATGATTTCAGACATGATGAGGGATCGGCGATTTTCGTGATTATTTTCAGTCATAACGCATTATGTCATTTTTATCAATTTATGTCTATTGAGCTTAATATAAAACCATACTATAGTAGCCGCGGAAATTATTATAAAAAATAAATAAGGAAATATACGATGACAACAAATCGAATTCTTTTAGATACGAGTGGAGCCCCGGGACTCGAAGGATCAGATGGCAGCGACGGCTACCGCGATGGGGAAAATGGTACTGACGGGACTCATGGAAAAAAGGGTCAAGACGCAAAAAATATTAAACTTTCTCTTTCCGCCGATGAAATAAATCAACAAGTTATTGTTAATGCCAATTCAAGATCTTACCAATTACCTTTAGGAAACCCTGAGGCCGCAATTTTTTTAAAAGCCAATGGCGGCAAAGGAGGGGATGGCGGGGATGGTGGCCGTGGCAAAAAAGGTTACGATGGACGCAGCGGTTCTGATGCGACCGAAAGCAGTTCAGGTGAAGATGGTACCGACGGCGGACCTGGGGGAAATGGTGGCGATGCTGGCAATGGTGCAAATGGCGGGAATGGTGGCATCATTGACATTAGTGTCGATGGTCGTGACATGGATCTTTTAATGCTTTTAAAAAAAGTAGAAGCGTGCGCTGGGCCTGCCGGTAGAGGGGGGGATGGTGGTCGGTATGGCGCCGGTGGATCGGGAGGATCAGGTGGCAGTAGCCATTCCTGGACTGAAACCGTTTATTCTACCAACATGGATCCTGAAGGCACGCTGCAAATGGACACCAGTTATGTAAGTCATTCCAATCCAGGCGGCAGAGATGGGAGATCAGGTTGGGATGGACAATCTGGAAGTTCGGGAAATAACGGCTATCAAGGTCAGCAGGGCGCAATTAGATTTAATGTAAAAAATATGGGAACTTATTCTGATTTTTATGATCTTTCATTGGAAGAACTAAAAATCTCTTCAGAAAATGGTATTTTTGAACCGGGTGAAGTCGTACAAGTTAATAAAATTGTTTTAAAAAATTCGGGAAAAATGCCTACACCATCTCACCAAGAAATTCATGTTTCACTCGTGAATAATCAATGGGTTTCATTTGATGAAAAAAATAATCGAAAGATTTCCATTCCTATTGCGCCTTCAAAAAATTATATATTAGAAGAGCCTTTCTTTTTTACTTTACAGGAAAATAATTCACCTCCCGTTGCGAATACACTTTATCAAAGAAGAGGTGAGTTAAGAGTGAATGCGACACTGGAAAGAGTGAATCATCATTTCCCAGAAGTTGTAGAAGAAGCAAGGGAATTTGCAATTCGTTATCCCGTAGAAATATCTTCGATTGCTATGCCGAGATCCATCGCTAGAGATGAAAAAGCGCCTTTTGTGATTCAAATTAAAAATGTTTCGACGAAGCCCTTAGGATTGAAAGCAACTGAACCACGTCTTTTAGAAGTGACAATATCTCTACCTTCGATGCTTAAAAATATATGGGCAGCATTTTTAGATGACAAAAAAGAAATGGAAGTGACACCCACATCATTGACTTTTCCTGTTTCTACGCTTTTACCAGGGGAAACGAAAGATTTTGTAGGCACTTTGCAATTTGTGGATGATGCGCCGGTTCGTACTGAAACCGAATGGAATGTGCAATTACAATTAGGCAAGATCAATAATCCGGATGTAAAACATACGATTGCGAAGCGAACTAGTTCATTACAATTATCGGAAAGCTATCGATATAATCCCGAGGCTGATTTTGTTTTAGTGACAAATAATCGTGTTCAGAAAGATGTCGTCGAACAATGGCAAGATATTGCGATGAAGTTCGGAACATCACTCTCCTTATGGGATACTACTTTATATTCAGGATTAAGTTACACTAAAAAAAGAAAAGACGGACGAAGCTTAATAGATGATATGAAAGATAAAGTCATCATTATCCTAAATTATCCAAATAAAGATGATAAATGTTATCCTACCGATTATTTAGATGCCATGGAAATTTTTACTGCAGCAAAAGATGCGAATATTTCCACTTATGTCATCGGAAATAATTTTGATTTACAAAAATCGATTTTACCGCTCAGTCACAAAGAACAAAAAAATATATCTCTCATGCGCGAATTTTATGGCACCCCAACCTTAAGTGATTTGCAGAAAGAAATTACGAAGCAACAAAGTGACTTAAAAAAACATCATCCTGATCGTCGATTTGTTTTGTATGAAGAATTTAATCCATCCATTACTAATAAAAATTTTTCCACTTTCAAAAAATCTTGGAAAATCGGCGACATGGTTTTTGCAGAATCTTTAGGTCGAAAAGACGCACATATTGCTTTTCGTGAAATGGAAAAGATAAATTCTCCTGACGTCATTGATTTCTATCAAATAATAAAATTACTACCTTTTTCCAAAAAATTATTATATATAGATCGATATTCTGCGCCAATTCATAAAGAAGCCATTCGAAAAGCTATTATGTCAGATCTTACCGATGAGCTTTCCAGTTGTCGTGAACAAAAATGGCAAGATAAAGAAAACCAATCTGAATTTGATTTACAATATTTTCATGAATTTGCTAAGCATGACTTTAAAGATAAAGAAAGTTTTCTCGAACTTTTGGTTCAATATGAATATTTAGTTGATCGTGTGAAATCTACTTGGGATTTTCACGCGAAATATCATCGTAGAAAAGAATTGTATCAGATTTGTCATCAGCAAGTTGCCGATCTTTTCAACGCTCATTTTAAATCTAAGGAATTTCTCTTGAAAAAAAATATTATGCGGACGGTATTTTATAATACTCACCGAAAACAAGTATATGCGCATTTTTCATTTCCCTATGGCAAAGATCCTCAAATGGATTCGAATACTTTATTAGATTCTAGTTTGTTTAAAAATGAACTTTCAAAATATCATCCGCGAAATAGTTTATTTAAAGATAATTTTTCTACTTGTGATACGGAGACAGGGTTCAATCAAAGTATTGATGCTTATAAAAAAGATTGTCGCTTTCCACTAAAATAGCGAGATGTGGTTATTAAAATTGTAGTCGGATTTACATTAATCGAAGTATTGATAAGCCTATTATTATTGTCATCGATATTAATAGGCTTTGATGCATTTTGTATACATTCGTTAAGAGGTATTCGAAATACTTTCTTCTTTGTTCAAGCGACGAATCAAGTCATGTCGATGGAGGAACGTCTCATTGCATTAAAAAATCATGCTGGTATAGACGAGCAAATCAGAATCTGGAATGTCGAGAATGCGAAAGTGTTGCCGCAAGGTTTTGGAAAAGTGGAAGGTGTATATCCTCAATATACGGTTCAGATTTTTTGGGGAAATAAAAAACCACCCTGTGAAAATACACAAATAGGCAATAATGGATGTATCAAAGAATATTTCGAAGCAATAATGTAGGATTAACTTTACTTGAATTACTGATCGCAATTTTACTTAGTGGATTTATCATTTATATTGCGATGTGGTTTTATGTCAGTATTCAAAAAAATATTGCTATGCATGATGCGCTCATGAATATGCAAAATAATATGAGAATGGTAACGCAATTGTTACGTACGGATATTATGCATGCGGGATTTGCGGAAGGGCATGAAAAAATTCATTCATACGTTGGACCTGAAATAAAACAAGGAACGGATGCGTTCACGATTTTTGGTGCGAATGTTAATACGGTTGATGTCATTAAAATGGAAAATGTCGATACATTCGTCTTAACCGATGTATCGCATTTTGCTGTGGGAGATACCTTAGCTGTTTTTGATGCGAATTCGTATGAAATTTTTAAAGTGAAAGAAGTGCTCCTTAAAAATAATATTATTATTTCAGAAAAACCGTTACAAAAAATTTACCCGCCGCATGCAGAAGTTAGCGTTTATGATAGCAACACTTATTACATTGCAAAAACAGATAGAAAAAATGCGGATGGAAGCCTGCTTTATGCTTTGTATGTGAAAGATATTCATTCGCATAAAACAGAATTATTAGAAGGTTTTTCTAATATGAAAATTTCTTATAGTGTACTGGAAAATGATGACATACAAAATGTTTCATCGGAGCAAGTGGTAGATTGGACAAATGTACGAGGGATTTCCATTGCATTTGAATTGTGTTCATTAAATAGATTTTCCCTAAAAAAAGAAGTGTTTTTGTATGTCGCATTGCGTAATTTATAAAGAAAAAGGGTTTGTATTGATATTCGTGCTTTTTTTTATGCAGATATTTGCAATGCTAAGTGTGGCGATGTTGTCTCAGTATACCTTTTCATTGAAAATGTCACAAAATTATCAGCAAAAACACGTGGTTTTTCAAAATGCAGAAAAAATTTTATCGAACTTGAGTCATGCAATAAATTTTAAAGAATCGCCTTGTGAAATTCCTGTGATCGATTCATCATCCATCGTGAAAAAATCCATTGAATGGTGGAGTACCGTCGGGTGTCCCGTCATTGAAGCACCACTAAAATATTATTATGTTTATGAAGTGTTAGAAGAAAATATTTTTCGCATTACAATCCTTGCGATGGATTTCCACAATAACGCGAAAGAAATCTTGCAAAATACTATTGTAAAAATGGATAATGCGATTCAGCAAAAATTATGGCGCGAACTTTAAAAAGGAATGCAGCATGAATAAAGAGACGTTGAAAGATAAAGTGATTTTTATAACTGGCGGAAGTCGCGGCATTGGGGAAGCTATTGCACTTCGCGCCGCCAAAGATGGCGCGAAAATTGTCATTGCTGCTAAAACCGATAAACCGCACCCACATCTTGCAGGCACGATTTATACCGTTGCCAAAGAAATTGAAGAAGCCGGTGGAGAAGCTCTGCCATTGCATGTGGATGTCCGCGAAGAAGATGCAGTGCTAACTGCGGTTTCTAAAACCGTTGAAAAATGGGGTGGTATCGATATTTTAATTAATAATGCGAGCGCGATCGCCATTGCGAATACTCACGATTTACCGATGAAACGCTATGATTTAATGCAATCGGTGAATGCACGCGGTACTTTTTTATGTTCAAAGACGTGTTTGCCATTTTTACAAAAATCCAAAAATCCGCATATTCTCAATTTATCTCCACCTTTGAATATGAATGCCAAATGGTTCAAAGATCATCTCGCGTATACGATGTCTAAATATGGCATGAGTATGTGTACGCTCGGCATGGCAGAGGAATTTAAAAAATATGGCATTGCGGTCAACTCGCTTTGGCCACGCACCACAATTGCAACAGCCGCAATTGAAGTCAATTTTCCAAAAGAAATTTTAATGGCAAGTCGTAAACCTAAAATCATGGCTGATGCTGCTTATGAAATATTAACCAGTGATAGTCGATTAGTGACAGGTAACTTTTTTATTGACGAAGATTTTCTAAAAACAAGAGGCGTCACGGATTTTAACGAATATGCGATGAATCCGGGTGTGCCGTTGTTTCTGGATTTGTTTTTGGGGTAATAACCCTCTTTGTAAAGGCTTTGTTGCATAAATAAGGTCATCCTGAACGAAGTGAAGGATCGGTTTAATTCATCACCATATTATGGAAGTAAACTGATCCTTCACTTCGTTCAGGATGACAAAGCCTCTACATGCAACAAAGCCTTTGTTAAAGGGGGCGCAATTGACACCGAACCATCCGCTCCTCAATTTCCACATCAACTTTCGCAAGTCTTGCAGCGCGTAAAAAATACTTAAGCATTCCTTTATTATTTTCATTCAGCGTAATTTGTAAAAAATTATCTTCCGGTTTTCGTCCAGTTTGTAAGGCAAGTCGATTGGATATTTTTTTAAGACAATTCATTCCGTAAATCATGGATTCTTGCCCAATACCTATTGAAAGAGTAAATAAGGTATGAATGCATACTTTTTTATTTTCGATATTATAAAGGAAAAAGGAATGGATAATTCCATTTTTGGTGACAACCATTCCAAGGGTTTCCTCATCCATGATATCACTCGCAATTTTTTCAAGGTCTTTATAATCACTTATTTTATATTGATAGCGATCATCTCTCATAAAAACGGCTCGTAGGCGTGCGCGTCCAAATTTATCAATGGATTCATTGACAAATTCTTTATTGGTAATGGGTTTCGTTTCATAAACGCTTGGCGGTACAAAGAGATGTGCCGGTATGGGCCTTGGTCTATATTTAAAAGGATAATGCGGATAATTTTTATCATTTTCAAAATGAGGATTGATGGAATTACCACTTCGATCAAATTCAAGCGTAGAAAATTCTAACCGAACAAAGGTGCGGTTGACATCCTCTTCAGTTTGCGTTGGCGTATGCACAGAATAGGCATCCATTAACACAATTTCAAAAGGTTTTAACGTAATAGTTCTTGATTCATCACTTAATGCCCTAAAAATTGCAAAAAAATGATGTTTATTTAAATCATAAGATTGCATATCAAATTTTTGCGTATAAAACATGGTTGGAATCGCATTGGTGACTAAATAGGCATGATCAGTGATTTGAGAGCCTGGGTTTTCTTTATCTCTTGGGATACCGTCTACATGAGGACCGGGAACCCGCTGAGAATTTGATTTAGGTACGAATCCCTGATCAATGGTGAGGTATGCATATGCGTCACGCCATTTAGGATTAATGGATGCTTCAAAATTGAAAATTTTCTGCAGTTCATCAGAAAAGTGTTTATATTCATTAGGTATTCTAATATCACTTCCAGGCAATTTAATGGGTAAATGTATACATCTCGGGACATCTGTATTGGTAAATTGTTTTTTATCGCTGACTTCAGCAATAGTCACGGGCGTATGCACACGTTTGCTAAATTCTTTTTGGTCCCATGGTTTACCGATATTTTCAATAATGGCTTCTTTCCTAATGTTTTGATCGATAGGTACAATTGTTGGAATTAATCCGACATATCCTTTTTCAAATTGAGGAATCGAATTTTTATTGTTATTGTATGATGATAAATAGCTTTCAGCTAAGACCTTTTGCACGAAATCATTTAGCAAAATAGGATATTTATCAAATACACCTTGATAGTTACGAAGTGGTTTTTGTCCAACGTAGTCAGATATAAATACGCCGATATCAGAATGAATTTTTGCATCTGGATGATCTTTTAAATATTTTGTTAGTGCTTTAACAATATAAAATGTTTCTACATCGACAGTGGTTGCTCCCATTTTTTTGGCTTTCTCTAACCAATCAAATGTTTCAACAAAAATAGATGGAACATGAAGATGTAATTCAGAACCTTTAGAATCCAATGAAATGGTTTCACCCAAATGATGTCTTGCAGATTGAATAGCAACTCTATCACCAATCGGGGGCTTCGGTTTTGATTCATCGTGTGAAATAAATCCTGCGGCACTTCCTGTAAAAATACCAATACAATTAAATTTTTCTAAAATCGACGCAACTTCATGTTCGCAAATTTCGCCATAATTTAAATTAAGTACGATAAATCCTAAATCGGGCGCATGTTTGCTGGTGACATACGTGAGGGATACGATATCACCCGTAAATTTTTTGTTTACTGAATTATTAGCAAAAATATTATTTAATGACGTGCAAACGGTTTCTTCAAGATGACAGCCAGCAACAATTAATACATTTCTTTTAGCTAAATAATCATTACCTTCTTTTTTAAACGACAATAAATCATTTTTGCAAATTTGTTTAAAATGTTCTGGATCACCGAGAATTGAAATATTATTTAAGTCAATCCCCGAAAGTTTAAGTGTCATTAATTGTTGAATAAGATTTTCGTGACTTACCAATCCTGCAATATAAACTTTTACATTCTCCGTTTCATTCTTCGCTAGATAGAATTTCACTGATGAGGGAATTTCAATTTCAAATAATATTTTCTCTTTTTTTGAAGCTGTAAAAGCTTGCAATTCAGTCACCAATCCAAGAAAGACAGTCGTCTCATGTTGTTGAATGAGATTTTTTATCGTTGGATACAGTCTTATATCAAGTAATTTTTTTATTTCGTTTTCTTCCGAATCACTTTTTGAATCCACAGTGGTAAATAAAGTATTTTTTTCACTAGGATTAAATTCTTTAACGATGCTTGGTATAGCCATTTTTGAGTTGAATCTGTTGATATCAATCGTATCAGGCGCGATATCTCGATAAGTAAACTCATCTACTTTAAAACGAACTGCTCGATCGGATAAACCTATCGACTCAAGATATGAAACGTGCTGCTTTGTTTCATCCGTGATTTGTTTAAGCAAGTGCGATGTTCGAGTTAAAATGGTTGGTTCTTTACTCAATGTTTTGGGTATGTTTTTAAGGAATGGTGTTATTCTTTTCATGGTATTTCCTAATCCCCGTCGTCCCGCGAATAAATCGCGGGACGACGGGTAAAAAGTGGGGCCGGTTAAGTTATTTACTTACTCTTTGGTTTACTAGAAACCGTATTCTCATCTTTGGAAGTGCCACTTAGTTTATCAAGTAATTTACTGAACAGAGATGGAGATTGAGGTTTCTCAGGTTCTTTATAATTAACATAATCCTTATTCATAATTTTAGATGGGACTTTCTCATCCAATTCATGAGGGATAATGTCAATTTTATGAAGACCAATAACATTTTCTGGTTGAATCACGGAGTTCTTTTTCAATACTGGATAAGCATTTTTGCCGGTATTAATCGCAAAACTTGTATCTGCCTCAGAAAAGAAATCTAGATTACTTCCATCAACAATAGCTTCTATAGCAACTGCTCCACTCGAATGTTTGTAGTATGAATGTTGCGATAAAATGCTACTTGCTTCAGAAAAGCTTGAACCTACTTGAGTGGCGTGTACTTTAAAACTCGCATTAATTAGATTTGCCATTGGCTCAAATAAAATAGATGGTTGCAAAAGTAAATCTGGATCTATTTCAAAAGAATCAGTGGGGCCGTATCCTTTTTTTGGTATGCTAAGATTAATAAAAACTGTTTGAGGTCCTGAAAATTTACTAATTTTTTCATCAGTAATAGTAGGCTTATATTTTGGATATTCTTTATTTCTTTCGTGCGTGTTTTCTACATAGTATTTTTCTGCAGAAATTTTCGCAGCATTGATAAGATCAGTTTGCCACGGTTCAAATTGACGTGTTTCAAAGGTTTCATGAAACTGATTAACAAAATGTTGTGCATAAGATGCAAAATTAAGCGGTCTCATTCGAGAAAGTAACAGCGTAAAAATTTCAGGGTCATTATACAAGTATGGACGTTTCATTACACCGGCAACGAAATTGCTACCGTATAAAAAATCAAAGTAATGACTTTTTTCATCTTCTCTAGCTTTTTGCAAAAATGTTTTGACATAGGCTTTATATTCATCATCTGATATAAGATTTGGGGATGCTTTATTTAAAAGTGTCACGATGGAATCGTATTCATCATTTGGATATGAATGATTCATGGTAGGTAAAGCATCTTTCATCTTGCTTGCGAAAGAGGCATCTAATAACTCACATTCATTCGCAACAGTTAATAAGCTATGATATTCACGAGCGGATGTTTTATCACTCGAGTGCATTCGTTTGTACTCACCAGTTTGTGGCAACGCGTATTTATCAAAGTACTTGAGAAGTTGATTGTATAAGGTAGTCTTCACATTTTCGTAACAGTCTAAAGCTAACGCGATTTTATGAATGTTAAAATATATATTTGTGTCACGCCAAAGATCTTGTTGCATCGAATGAGTATAAGCTCGCAAAGCAATAATCATTTTGGCTTGAATAGATTTTGCAATGTGATCTTGCTCAGTCATTAAAGCAAGGTGATACATTTTAATGATCGTATCGTATTTATCACTACAGCGTGCATAAATATTATTTTTATGCTTCATTGCGCTATTATCATTTGCTCCCCACAGCATTTTTTCAAAATTATCTTTATTAATGTATTTATCAAAATCCTGGGATTTTAAATAAGCAATAATGTTTTTTTTGAATGGCATATAGAAAGAAGGATCTTTCATGATATGCATGAATATTTCATTTTTTGCAAAATCACTATTTGCTTGCAATGTAATGTGATGCTTTGGTGTAGTGTTAAATAACGTGGGAGTAGTGACAGATTTTTTTTCTTCTGTAACTACTTCTGAAGGAGAAGTTGATGATGGATTAGTGTCAACAGTGTTTGATTCTTCTGTAGTTAAATCAGTATCAAAAAGTAATGTGGAATTTGAATCAACGGTATATTTTTCTTCAAAATTAATAGAGCTTTTCATAAGATAAATCCTTTTTTGTTATTATATTTCGTTAAAAACATTGTCATCTCCGCGAAGGCGGAGATCCATTCATAATGGATTCCCGCCTTCGCGGGAATGACAGAAGCCTGCCAGCATGACAGATTCCTTATCACGCAAAACTTATCAACATCTCATTTCGATGTCAATTTAATTTTTACCATTCAATCCAAGCAGGAATTAATGGAAAATATAAACCCATTTTAATAATACGATTATCCAATGCTTGGAATGCGCGAGAATATAAATGCATTTTTTCTTCATATTTATTTTTTTCAGAATGTAAAAATTCATCTATGGAAATATTTTCAGGATGCGATGTTTTGAAATCAATAATCCAACGAATACCATCGGTATCAACAAACGTACGATCAATCACCAGCATATGTACTTCATTTTCATGATGCGTTGTGATTGGTAATTCTGATTTGGCATCAAGATGTGGATGCAAAATCCATTGTCCTCGAGAATCTTTTAGCGTTTGGTCGATTGCATTTAAAACAATGGTTTTTGTATTTTGTAAGGCGCTATGCAGCACACGTTGTGACAAATGGTAATGAATATAATTTTCTTGATGTAATTGACTCCACCATTCGAAACCGCATTCGGCAATTTTTTGCAATATTAAATGAATAACGATACCAATATTTTTGGCATCTTGATTTCTTAGTAAAAACCCTTCATTTTTTTGGTGGAAAGCAAATTTTTCTTCAACCTCTTTAACAGGATTTTCCCAATTTTCTTTCAAACGAAAATTATATTTGGCTGCTGCAGCTACTTCTTTCAGTGATATATCCGGTGCTTTTTGACATTGTAATTGATGTTTAATAGAGGGCATCAATTTATGTAATAAACTACTCGTTTGTGGGTCGCGATTTTCTTCCGGAATCGTAAAAAACAAATGTAACGCGGATTTTGCGCGAGTGGCTGCGACATATAATAATCGACCACTTTCATAATCTGCTTTCATAGCATGTTGTTGCTTGACATACTGATAAATTGAATCCTTTTCTTCATGCGTGCCATGAATTGGCGCGAGAATTAATTCTTGGTTGGGCCGCTCCATCCACAATAATAATTGTTTATCATCGCTCGGTGATTTTTTCTCAAGATGTGGAATAATTACCGCATCAAATTCTAATCCCTTCGAATTATGAATTGTCATGATTTGTAAACTATCATCGGCATTGGTATCCGATGTCGCAAATAACTGGCTCACATATTGATATAATTTATCCGGAGAAATCCATTCTCCATATTTATCTAATAATTGAAAATAAGCATTAGCATCTTCGAGATCACTAATATCGTGCGTTGTTGCAGGCCCACCTATTAAAATCCAGGTTTTTTCGACCCATTCTCGTAATGATAATCGTTTCCGGTCTTTCATCTGTTTTTGCAAAATGGGTAAAACACGCGATAAGTTTTTTTGTCCCCCCACGCTTAATTTCTGTAAAGGTAATTTTTGTAAATGTTCCCACAAATTAGTATAGGTGGAATGATGCGAAATAACCCATAAATCTTGCAAAGAAAGTCCAATCCAAGGTGCTCGTAATATAGAAAGCCATGCAATACGATCAGCAGGATGCATCAAAGCGCGCGTTAAAGAAATTAAATCCTGTATGACAGGACGTGTATTTAATGGATCAATGTCGATCGCGCGATAGGCGATATTTTTCTTTTTTAATGCAGGAATAATAGATACGAGATGGCTGCGTGAACGCACTAAAATCGCAATCGATTTTGCTTCGTTTTTTGATTTGATATCGAGAATCAGATCGGCAATAGATTCTGCAATTTTCTCCGATTCATCAGGTTGAAATGCATGAAGTTTAACGTAACTTCCCTCAGTTTCTTTATCGGTACTAGCGACACTATGGCTATAAGAAACTGCACCTGAAAGAATATTTTCATCTTCCGGAAATACATGCACAAAGTGTTCGTTAATCCAATTAACAACGCGCGGTGTGGAACGAAAATTTTGTGATAAACGGAGGGATTTTAAACGTATATTTCCAATACCTTCTTCGCGTGCTTTAATAAATAATCCCACATCCGCTTCGCGAAATCGATAAATCGATTGCATCGGGTCACCTACCACGAATAACGTACGATTATCTCCTTTTTGAAAACCCGCTGTCATTCGCTGAATGAAACGATATTGATTGTGTGACGTATCTTGAAATTCATCAATTAAAATATGTTGAATTTGGTAGTCGAGAGAAAGTGTCAAATCAGTAGGCGCATCCTCATCACCAAGCGCACGCAAAGCGGCTTCCGCACTTTCGATATAATCAATTTTCCCATGACGCTGAAAAACCACTTTTAATTGTGCGACAGCGACAAGCAGTACTTGATGAAGCGCATGCAATATTTTCCATTGATCATCACTATAATTTTCTCGGGGTGCTTCTAAGAACGCGCTGAACGCTTCTTTCAATTTTTCATTTTCCCGTAAATTATCTAATAAAGACAAGAATCGTTCTTTATTATTTTCAGCAAATTGTTTTTCCTTTGGGTGTTTAAAACTGGAGGGTGCGGGAAATCCAATATTTTTATCAACGCGCTTTCGAAATTGATATTCTTTATTCATCAATAATTCAGCAAGACCCATCCAGGCCTTTTTATTTTTTTTATCGGGTAAGGCAGTTAGTTCAGCGCAAAATACAATGGGAGAGTTTGACAATTCACGCTTTAAGTTAAGAGCCGCAACATTCGCTAATACTATTAATTCGGCGCTATATTCTTTGGGAAAAGCATCGTGCAAATTGCTCAACAATTCTAAATTTACCGAATATAAATATTTTTCTAAATTTTTTCTTAAGTGAGGATGATGTGTATTAAGTGTCACATAAGGAAGCCATTGATCACGCTTCCGTAACATATTTATCAACAATTCGGCGACTTTATTTAAATCATTGTCGAGATGCATCAACAATATCGCGATATCATCTGACCATGAAACGTTTTCTTCAAGATGGGATAAAAATTCGTTCACCGCTTCTTCATAAAGCGATTCATAATCTTCACTAATTTCAGGTGTGGAACCAAAGGTCGATAAAATCGGTAATTGTTTCGTGAGAAAAGCATTGAATGAATCCATGGTTTGGATTCGTAATCGATTCGGATTGTTGAGCAAATTCCACTGTAATTTAAGATCTCTTTGCAATACTTTTTTAGCAAGCAGATAAGTCTGTTTTGCATGCGATAAAAGAGGCTCGGGTTCAAGAGACGCTTTTTGCAATGCATGCACAATCCGCGTTCGCATTTCTGCAGCAGATTTTTTGGTGAAAGTAATCGCGAGAATTTCTTCCGGTTTTCTGACGGTTGAAAGCAGCACTAAAAAACGTTGCGTCAGTAATTCTGTTTTCCCGGATCCCGCAGGCGCTTGCACAATGAAAGAATGTGTTGGATCAAGCGCCATTTTTCTTTCTGTCTCATCAGTTATCATATTTCAACTCTTTTTCATGAATGCGACAAAGCGATTGTAAATGACAATATTGGCAAGTTTCTACGGAGTTTTTAGGATCGACTGATGCGACACCGCGAGAGAAATCATCACTTATTTTTTCTAAAATAGCTTGCCAGGATTGTAATTGTTCATCCCACGTTTTGTTTTCAGCAAATTCTGATTGATGAAATGGAATCATGGTTTTCACATCTTGTGAATTTTTCACGATGCCTTTTAAAGAAAAAGTTTTTGCCTGAATTTCTGCGAAAGCAATCCCACCTGTTTCAGCAGGATGTGTAATGCAATAAAGCGGAAGTTGTGGCTCATCCGGGCGATGACTAAACCAATATTTGGGAGAATTATTTTTTGATGTTTTGTAATCAATAATTAAGTGACTACCGTCACTTAATCGATCGATTCGATCAATTCGTAATGTGAGGGCGAGGGGGCCTATTTTTACTTCTCTTTTTTGTTCCACACTCATGACGGTAAAATCAGGTCGGTTTTTTTCAAGCGAAAACCATTCCCACAATAAATGATGCATGCGTTCCATTTCAAGTTGCATATAACGTGGTTCATGATAGGCATTGAATTCTTGCATTGTTAATTCGATATTTTCTTTCAGCAAGTTTTTTAAGTCCGACTCATTTATTTCTTTTAATGCAGCGCTATTTTCTATTTTTTTCCACATTAATTCTAAAACTTTATGTACGATAATACCTCGATCTTTCGCTTGTAATCCCAACGTAGGGGAGGGTAATGGTTCTGCATGTAAACGAATGGATGCGTAAGCTTTAAAAGGACACGCCGATTGTTGCTTTAAAATATTAACTCCACCTTGAATTCTTTCATCGGGGATTAAAGCGGGACCTGTTTCATCAATAAAAGATTCTAAATCTCCAGAATGAAAAATCACCTCTCTTTCTCTCACATAATCTGAAAGACGAAGATCGTTCAACGTAATTTCAGGATATATCTGCGTTAAGGGACTGCAAAATCTTTCGCAATCATTATTTATTTTTGCGTGAGAAAAAATAAGGTTATCAGTGCTTCTTTTTAATTGTTCCAGCAAACGTAAACTATAAAGCAATTCACGTTCCGCATTGGCATGTGGCATTTTTAATTGACGTTGTAAAATATTCGGAATGAAAGGATTCGGTTTCGCAGTCGGGGGCAACGTCGTATCATCCATATTCATTACCCACAAATAATCGAAAGGAATATCTGCCGCCTCGAGCATTCCCAATATTTGCACGGGCGCGTCACTACTTTCAGGCTGAAATACGGTATTATTTGTGACACGTACCAAATAATGTAAAGCATCGTGATAATTTTTATTGGATAACACAGCGCCACTACTTTGAAATTCTTCTAATACCCGCAAAAATCGTTGCACGACTTGGTATTCATGACTATTTAAACTTCGCTCCCCGGGCCACCCTAATGTCGTCAATATATCCATAAAAACTTCAACCCATTCATGAATGGGTAATGAGGAATGCTTCCATTTTTTTAATGTGAGACGTGAAAATAATTTCGGACAATACTGGGCGAGCGATAATTTCCCTTCTTTTTTGAATATTTTTGGAAAAATGTCCGCGGTGACATTCGATTTTCGTAACATTAAATCGAAATTCGCACGCTGATGAAATTCATACTCGGCTTCGCCCAAAAAAGGAGAACATAATATTTCACTGAATTCGCTGGTTGAAATTTCGCGATTTTGGATTTTGAGTAATTTGATCGCCGTATCGATGACAGGATAACCTGTTAAACTTTTTCCTGCAGAAATATTAAATAATGTGTTGTCATCCCGAAAAACTTGCGAAAAAATTTGGTGTAAGCGATCACGATTTCTTTCGAGATTCGGAACAATGCAACCGACCGTTGCATTACTACCATGAACTTTTGCAAAACGTGCCATGGTTTCTGCTTCTTTTTCAGTATTTTCAAGCGTGATTCTTTGTAATGTCGTATCTTTATTTTTTATCGTAAAATTTTCTAAGATATTAACAGTGACATTTATTTTTTCTAAATAAGCTAAAAAATGTGATTGTTCTGGCGTAAATTCGGTAAATCCTAACGCGACTATTTTTTTTGGCGGTAAAATCCATCCGTCATTTATTTTATTCTGAAGTAAAGTTGAAATATTTCCCAAATTTATCCAATGATTTTCTTCGCATTTTTTAACAAAATTATTTGCCCATTCTAAAAAAGCGCGACTATCTTCTGTTAAATTCAGCGCGGGATTTTCAAGTGATACTTGCCATTGTTGCAAAATGCCAAAAGCCGATTTGGCCAAGGCCGCGGTTTCAGAAATTTGTAATAGCGACTCCTGTAGGGGTGAATTTCTTAAAATTTCTTCCCATAAAAGGGTTTCTTCTGCATCCGTCAATAAGCGGCTTTTTTCATCGCAGGTTTTTGTCAGATACTGTTGCCATAACGCCAAGATCCAACTGGGATAAGGCAAAATATCGATCGTAGGCCAGGTCGTCAGGCCTTTTTCAATTTGATGCTGATGATATTTCTTGGTTAAGGTTGCAGCGAGACGACGATTTGGCGTGATTAGCGTCGAATCTTCACAAAACTGGTCGAAACTTATTTCCATGGATTTTTTACTTCAAAAAATAAACACTGAATTGTAACCCAATTCCATTCGTGGGGGTACTTAGCGCGATGGTTGCGTGATGCAGTTCGGCAATTTGATGAACAATGGCAAGCCCGAGGCCGCTTCCTGTCGCGGTTTCGCCCATGCCGCGATAAAAGCGTTCGAATACGCGATCACGTAACTCATCAGGAATACCCGGCCCGGTATCGATGACATGTAAAATGACTTTGTTTACCGTTTCTACAATACTAATCGTAATGGAGCCTTTTTCAGGGGTATAACGAATGGCGTTATCTACGATATTTCTGATTAAAATCCCAATGGCCGTGTCATTACCTTGAATAATGCTGTGATTCGGCGCGGGGGAAAGTTCAATGTCTACATTTTTCTCGAGCGCAAGATGTGCGAGATGCGCGATCACTTCTGTCGCTATTTTGTGCAAATCGACGGGTAAAAAATCATTTAATCTTTCTTCTTGTGAAATTCGACTTAATGTTAAAAGTTGCGCTACTACGTGCGAGCTTCGATCGACGCCTTGGACAACTTTTAGTAAAGCTTGATGACGATCTTGCGCATTTTCGGATTTCAGTGCGACTTGTGCTTGCATCTTTAATGCGGCGAGCGGTGTACGAAGTTCGTGCGCTGCATCCGCGGCAAAACGTTTATTTCGCTCAAACGCAGATTTTAAGCGAATAAATAATTGATTGAGTTCAATCACGAGTGGTTTTATTTCGATAGGTAAGTGTGTGGCATCGACAGGTTCAAGATAGGTGGAGGCCCGATTTGAAATTTCAGTTGTCACGCGTGTTAATGAACGCAATGCGAGACCGACAATTATCCATATTAAAATCGCAAAAATAGGATAAGTAATTAACAAAATATAGCCATTATTTCGTGTGATTAAATCAGTTAAGCCATTTCGCATGTTGTACAATTCGGCAACAACAATTTTGGTATCGGTTCCATTTTCCATACCGGAATAAACACGCCAATCTTCGTCACGAATCACAACATCATGAAAACCTAAAGGGGTATTGTTTAAGTTAATCGTTTTACTATTGAGAGAGTGAAATAATAATTTGCCTTTTTTATCCCAAATTTGAAACATAAAATGCGGTGTCTGCGTCGATTTCAAATAAGCATTAATTTTATTTTGTGTAATAATATCAATATTAGCGATTTGATTAAGTTTTTCTACGACGGAAAAAATTTTAATTAATTCGGTATCTAAATAAGGTTGAATAATTTGTTTGTCGAGAAAATAATTTCCGATGGCCGTGATCGAGGACGCGACACTAATACTAAGAAACAAACTAATAAATAAAAAACGACGAATGGAATAAATCATTTGTCATCTTTGCTCTTATTGATCATATATCCAATACCACGAATGGTATGAATAAATTCCTGGCCAAACTTTTTTCGCAAGTTATGGATATGTACTTCCAATGCATTACTGTCGACGTCTTCCCCCCAACCATATAATGATTGAGCGAGATGTTCGCGAGATAATACGCGCCCTGCGTTTTCTAATAATTTTTGCAACAATGCAAATTCACGCCTCGATACATTCACAATTTCATTATTGAGTTGGACCGTATGTGCGGCAGGATCTAATTCAATATTGTCATGAATTAATGTGGGTTCTGCGCGGGTCGTAGAGCGTCTTTGGAGCGCGCGCAATCTTGCGCAAAGTTCGTCTAAATCAAAAGGTTTGATAAGATAATCATCCGCGCCGCTATCTAAACCTTTGACGCGATCTTCTATGGATTCTCTTGCGGTTAATATAATAACGGGGGTCGTTTTGCCACGTGAGCGTAAATTTTGCAAAACATTCATTCCAAGGAGCTTGGGTAATCCTAAGTCAAGCACCAATACATCAAAATTTTCTGTTCGTAATGCTTGATCTGCAGTTAAACCATCTTTTAACCAGTCGACGGTGTAACCATATTGGACTAATCCTGCACGTAATCCATCGCCTAATAATTCATCATCTTCCACTAATAAGATACGCATCCTTTTGCTCCATTTTTCCTAGTTTTTTATACCAATTTAGCTGCTTTGTAAAATAATAGCAAATGGCAAGGAGCCCTCCGACTACCTATTGCTTATGTTAATAGGTATAATACTTAAAAATTTTCTAAAGGATTTATCCGTGTTAAAAAAATGGAGTTTGTTATCCGCGCTCTTCTTATCTTCTCATACCTATGCTGCGATTGATCTTTTCCTTGCGGGTGGTGGTACCTATACAGATTTTTCTAGTGAGAATACGACTGTCGAATTGAATAATAGGGTAACTAATGAATATGATGCCAATAATCAAAAAAATTGGAATTTATTAGGCGGCATTGGGGTTGGCTACACATTTCCTTTATCACCGTTATTTCAATTAAGTACTTATTTATCTGGTTATGTCGTAGGTTTGGGTGATGTAGAAGGTATCGAGCATCCGTTGGTGAATATAGGAAGTAAGTTTGACACCTTAAATTATCAATTCAAAGTCAATAGCTATGCCATCATGGTCGAATCTCGATTGGCTGTGACCCGTTACCCTTTGCAACCTTATGTATTGGCAGGTGTAGGGGGATCATGGAATGAGCTATTTAGTTATGAAGAATCTCCGACGAACCCTAATGGCAGTGCTGCACCGATTCCAGAGGGTTTTGAGAATCATGGCCAAGCTTCTTTCGCGTATCAAGTCGGGGTGGGCTTGCAATATAATTTTCTGCAAGGTGATGTGGGCCAATGTACTTGGCAAGTGTCGTTAGACTATCGATATATGAATTTTGGTGAAGGATCGTTAAGTCCAAATCCCACTCAAACCACCGATGAAGCGTTATCCATTTCAAACATCAATACGCAAGCCATCGTATTGACATTGCATTTTGCGACTTAAGGATTGATTCATGAATAAAGTTTTATGGGGATTGGTACTATATTTTATTGCCGGAAGTGTGTTTGCAGAAGCGGTGATGACGATCACGACATCATCCACCGATGTGCCAGTCACTCGCTCAGGTAGTACGAGTTCAGTGGTTTTTAATGTGCTAAATAGCTCAACGACGACGTTGACGCAGCTAACTGTCGATCCTGATTTTGGCGTTCCCTCCGGTGTTTCTGGTATAACAACCTCTGCCGATACTTGCACAGGCGCGACCCTTTCGCCACATGGTGTTTGTACTTTTACCGTAAACATTCAAGGCAACACGACTTTACCTAATCAATTCTTTTTATCTCCCAGAGTATGCGCTTTCAACAATTCGGTTTGTTCCCAACCAGCGAAAGCAGATCGACCAGAAGTCATTGTGATTAGGCAAGTTTATGTCGCGAATGCCGGTGGTAATAGTATTTCTGTCTGTGAAATTAATTCTACGAATAATCAGATTACTGCTTGTGTGAATGCGTTTTCTGGTGATCCACTCGATGCGCCGGTGGGGTTGATGATGACATCAGATGGTAAGCAAGTGTATGTTGCAAACTCTGGCAACGGTGTGATTGCGTTATGCACTGTCAGTGACGATGGTACATTTTCGACATGTGAGGGAACTGGTATTGTTTTAGCCTCACCCAGTGATGTCGAGCTCAATCCGGCAGAGACTTTTGCTTATATCACCTATCCAAGTGCGAGTACTGTTATCGTATGCGAAGTTGCAGATGATGGTACATTGAATACTTGTACTTCAACCGCCAATGATTTGAATGGACCATCATCGATTGTCTTTAATAATGCTGGCACGATTGCCTATATCACTAATGCTAACAATAACACAGTGTTAGTTTGTACCGCGGATGTAACTAGCGGCGCGTTGAGTGGTTGTACTTCAACTGGTTCAGGATTCTCGGCGCCACAGAGTATCGATTTAAATGGTAATAATAAGCTTAGCTATATTGCGAATTATTTATCGATCACAAACACGATATCTTCCTGTCAAATTTCTGATTTAACCACCGGTGTATTTTCTTCTTGTGCGGTATCAAATCAAAATATTACGAATCCATTCGGTTTAGTGTTAAGCCCGAATAATAATATTCTGTATGTTACCCAACCGAGTTCCAATAGTATTTTTAAATGTAATGTAAATACCGGTAATGGTGTATTAAGCGATTGCGGCGTGACTTTTAGTGGAATTGAGTTGTCTTCGCCGATGGGGATTGTGATAAATTAATAATAACTGGCTTTGTCATCCTGAACGAAGTGAAGGATCAGTTTACTTCCATAATATGGTGATGAATTAAACCGATCCTTCACTTCGTTCAGGATGACCTCATTTATGCAACGACGCCTTTTGTAAGGGATATCACCCCATCACATTGACAACCCCATTTCCAAATGCTAGTTTATTTCGACTATTCTAGGGATCACTTAAATTTATGGACATTAAGTTTAACCACAGTATTATGCGCATTGCGCATTGCGCATTGCGCATTGCCATTTCATTTTTAGTATTTTCTAACGCTTTTGCCACTTCTTCTTATTCGATCTTATCCAACTGGCGGCCACTCATAGGTGGTAATTTAGGCGCGGCTATTTCATCAGACGTGGGCAAATCGCAAGACTTTCCCATTCAAAATCCAATCACCGATGAGTTTTATGATTATTCTGCTGATAATAATACGCAAGGCAAATTATTATATGGCGCCTTCGTGGGTGCAGAAAAAGAATTTTCACAAAAGTTTTATTTACAATTGGGATTTGATTTCAATCAAGAACAGCCTTTTTCTGCTGAAGGATCTTTTGTACAAGGTGCGGATGCACAATCAGCAGATACTTATCATTACAGCTATCGAATTATAACGCGCCAATTGTTAGCTGAAGGTAAATTATTATATCCAGTCAAAAAACGTTGGTATCCTTATTTATTAGTTGGTTTAGGGGCTTCTTTTAATAATAGTTATCACTATCGCACGGATGTTCCGCCTCTTTTAACTCTCACACGTACCTATTCCAATAATTCTACGACTTCTTTTAGTTATGCCGTAGGGGTGGGTGTCGATGTGGATGTGATTTCTCATCTTCGTCTGGGGCTGGGTTATCGATTCACGGATTTCGGCAAAGCCAGTTTAGGTCAGGGTAATATTGATGGCACGGAAGTATCAGGCACGTTAACGCAATCTCATCTCTATACCAATGAAGTACTCGCCCAATTAACTTATATTTTTTAAAAAAGGATTTGTCTCGTGCGAATTCACACATTAAAGAACTCATTAGTTTTATTGTTGTTATGTTTCATGAGCGCCTTTGCTTATGCTTTGCCTTTTAATATCGAGCCTAAAGCAGGTCAGCCATTTCCAACGACGGTCCAACCCGGTCAAACCGTGACGGCTTATTATACGGTGACGAATAACACGATTTCGCAGCGAAATGATAATTTTGTAAAATCCTTGCCTCAAAATGTCACTCAAGTCGTGAGTGGCGGTACATTTAGTGATACTTGCGGGAAAACGTTTAATTTAACTCAAAAAGGCTTACCGAATGATAGTTGTACTTTGCAATTAACTATTTCGGGCCCTGTTAAAAGTAATGATCAAAATAGATTGCTGGTATGTTTTCCAGGAGGAGTCACTTGCGCGGGTACCACAACGCCATTAAATGTGGTGCAAACGCCAATTGTGGGTTTAAGCTCGATTGTGGTGACACCTTTTTTAAATAATATTGATATCAATGCTACAACACAAATGACGGCTGTTGGAGTTTATTCAGATGCTTCAACACAAGATTTAAGTTCCACTGTCGCATGGTTATCTTCTAACACAGCGGTGGCAACGATTTCTAATACAGGTATTGCAACAGGCATCAGTCACGGAAATACTACGATTACAGCCACATTCAATGGTCTTACCAGTAATAGCGCTATACTTGGGGTCGATAATCCGGTTTTTAGCATTGCTATCACACCTTCCGATCCAACTCAGCTGATTCCCGGAGGAACGACACAATATACAGCGGTAGCCACTTTTTTTGATCATTCCACAGGGGATATTACGTCATCCGCGACTTGGAATTCATCGAATACTGCTGTAGCCACTATTAATAATATTGCTCATCCAGGGCAAGCGACGGGCATTGCTTCTGGCACAACAAATATTACAGCAACGTTGGATAACGTTACGAGTAACTCAGCGGTTTTGAATGTGAATAATCTTTTATATACTACAATTCCAGAAGGGCTTGCGGTATCACCATTAGATGCGAATGGTGTTCCTCTTAGTCAAAACACAGTAACCCTAACTGAACCTATTCAAAGTATGGTAGTCAATACAGCAAAAACTTACTTGTATGGGATATTCGAATCTGGATCTATTGCAGGAGTTCAATACGCCATTGATCCAAACGATGGTTCACTAACTTTACACAACGGAGGGTTCGAGATAGTAGGGTTATCTAATGAATTTGTATCTGCAGCAATTAATCCAACCGATACTTTCTATTACATTGCAGATCGAAACAATGGATTAGTTTATTACTGTCCTATTTCTTCGCTAAATGGGTCTGTTAGTGCATGTCAAACAACGGGTAGTAATTTTGGTAGTGGTCCAACTTCAATTACTATTAATCCAGCAGGAACTCTTGCTTACATTACTAATGAGATTAGCGTTGTGGATTGCCCGATTGTTCAAACAGGTCCTGCTGCTGGAAGTTTAGGAGCTTGTTCACCACTCACTACGACAAATATAAGTTCTCCAACGAATCTGACATTTTTAAATGCTACATTAGCTTACATTGGTGGTTTTGTTAGCCAACTTGTTTATTGCCCAGTTAATCCAGATGGGACTTTTGGGACATGTAATGTAACCGGAAGTTCAGGAAACCAGACTTCTCCTGTAGTCATTAACTCAATCAACTCGCTGGCTTACATCACAACTTCTTTAGATTATTGCACAATCAATTTAGATGGGACATTAACAAATTGTCAACCCAATTCATCCGGTTTTGAATTAGGTAATTCAGGAGCGGTTATTTAGTTAAGCTTTAAAAAACCCCATTGTTAAGCAATTAGCAGTGGGGTTTTTTGCTAGAAAGTTATAACAAATCTTTATTCAATTGATATAAACGCGCATCCCATTTCGCGTGTTTCATCGGAATGGGAATGAGCAATCCGGGATGATTTTTTGAAACCTCAAGAATAGTTTCGCAATCTAGGGATTTTTTCACACAAAAACTGGCAAAAACATAATCCGGTTGATAGGTTTTTAAATATTCATAAACGTTTTTTTCATTAAGCACATGTGGATGCGGTATAACGGTGGTATTCCCATAAAAAATAGCGGTCACATAGCGATCTGCCGAATAAATCTTTACATCTTTTTGCGTTAAAATATTTCGATAAACAAATTCCGCCTGATCATCAAAAAAATGATAGCTATTCGTAAGCTTTGCATTCAGCGGATGAACGTGTTCGGATGTGAAATGATGTAAGTCAATTTGACGAGTAAAAGAGGTGCTTACAAAAACCAAAAATCCGATGACGAGAAAAAAAGGTGCAGCTTTTTTTGGAGTGAAATTCAAAAAATCCGTCATGACACGGGATTTTTTCAATTTCGTGATATTGAATGTATTACCTAAATAGTCATTTGCTGCAACGAGTACAGCACAACAAACTAATAAATAAAGTCCCAAACGGATATGATAACTACCTAACGTAAACCATAAAATAAAGCCGGGGATGATAAAAAATAAAAGTAACACGGATCGATAAATGGAATGACGGCATGCAAAAATCGTTAAAATAAATAAAATTAATAAAGTGGGTTGTAAGATAAAATAATCTTGGATTGATCCAATGAATGATTTGAATAAAGCGAAGGAGGTGACATGTTCCTGTTTAAGGGAGGCAACCATGACACCTTCATTATCATAAAACTTGCGGCCCGCGCCCGATAACCACACACCAGCTGGAATAAACAATAATAATAATGCTTTGGCGTCTAAGGAATCGATTTTTTTGTCGGTAATAAATTTAGCAATAATTAAGGCAGGAAATGCAAGATAACACCATAATAATCCCGGTTGTTTGCTAAGAGAGGCGGTAATACCGCAGAGTACTGCAAATAATAGATATTCTTTTTTGGAGGGGTCGGTTAAGTATTTTAGTAATAGCATCAACGATGTTGCAATTGCTGCAGCCAGCATGGAATCCGCATAGCCCAATGCATGAAAAGTATAAAAATTAAATTGTAAAAAACCCGGAAAAACAACGATGCAAATCAGACATAAGTAAAACAATAAAAAATCTTTGGTTTTTTGGCTTGAAAATGCAATGGCATTCATCATGGTAAATGGAAATGCAACTAATAAAACTTTAACGACACCTTGGTAATTAATATTTCCGAGTACATGATAACAGTATGAAATAAGGATGGAGAAAAAAGGTGGGTAACCAATAGTGTCAGGCACTTTTCCATGATAAAAAAGCAATCCCCAATAATTCCAGCTGGCGAGCGCATCGTTCGATCGAAATGAACTTAATCCGCAAAATGCAATAAGCGGTAATAAAATACCGAGATTAATGAGTAATAAATACAAATCATTTTTTTCCCAATCGAGCGTGTTTTTATTTGCGTATGATTTCACTCGAATAATAGAAATAAAAAATAATAGTAGGGTAATGCCAAGCACAATCGCATGTTGATACTTATGCAAAGTAAATAAAAAAAGTCCTATGGAATTCACGAGTAAAATACTAATGATAGGAATGCTTGTTGCGAGAAGTGGAGAGCGAATTAATGAGGGAAAAAAAGCAAGCGCAGGCGAAATTAATACAACAGTAAATAAAAAAATGGCTAAGGGAATATAACAAACGGCTGTGTAAAATATTTCGTATAAATCCATGTTACCCTACGCTTGGTGCTTAGCCGAAAAAACAAATATTCTTTGAACGGTAAAATTAAAAATAAAAATGCAGACATCGGCAATTAATTTTCCATAATAAACATTCATGAAATGATTTCTTGTTAATGCTTCAATAAATAGGTAAGACAAAAGCATAGAAAATACCGCTAAGCTTACATATTTGATAAACTCTGATCTCCAATTATTTTCGGATTTGAATATCAGTTGTTTGCATAACGTAAAATTAAAAATTCCAGAAATCACTCGAGCGCCCGCGACACTGAAAAATAAATGATGCGTAAAAAAGTAAAAAAGGGTAAAGAATAAAAAATCAACCGCGGCGCCGCTTAACGATCCTAAAATATAACGAAAAAATACAAAATATACTTTTAATGAATCAATGATGGGATTGAAATGCGAAGATTTATTATCATCAATATAAATGGTTTGAATGGGTACTTCACTAATAGGAATTTTATTTTTCATGGTGTACATCAACATATTTAATTCATATTCATAACGGGACCCCGTGACCTTCTCAAATTCTGCCACTAAAGATCTTGAAATGCCGCGTAAACCCGTCTGCGTGTCCTTTAAACCTTTTCGCATTATAAGTTGGAATATTTTAGCCGTTAAAGTATTGCCAAAACGACTTCTTAAAGGAGTTTGCGTATCGAATTGTCTTGAACCTAAGATAAGTTCTTTTTTAGATTGTAATAACTTTGTTGCGATTTTTTGTATATCTTCGGGGCTATGTTGTCCATCGGCATCTGCTGTCACCACCCCTGGTGATTGATCAGAAAAATAGGTTAAGTAATGCTGAAAAGCCGTTTTTAATGCCTCACCTTTTCCCATATTCATCGGGTGGTGAATGATGGTGACATTGGGGTATGAAGAAACCTCTTCAATAACATCGCGTGATTTACCTTCCGAACCATCATTCACAATGATGAGTTCATATGCTTTATTAAGTTGAATTAATTTTTTAACTAATTCAATCATTAATTCTGATGGCTGGTAGGCCGGAATAATAATAGCTATGTTATTCAAAAGATTCATAAAAAGTACGGATTAGTTTTAATTTAAAATAAGGGAGACTATATTACATTATTATGGCTTTTTTTTCTATGTTTTTAATGTGTTAATGAGTTGCTGGTGCGAAAAGCCAATGTCATGCCAGCCGAGCGTCCGCGCGCGGTGGCATCCAAGTGGCTTCGCTGAAGGCCAACTGGATGCCAGCTGAAAACATGCTGGCATGACAGGAAAAATTGGGAAGTTACGATTTTCTTAACAACCTGAACGGCGTAAAAAATTCTAATACTTTCGGATTCGTGATAAACGAAAGATTATAAGGATGTTCGACATATAACGTTTTAAAATGCGATAAATCAGTGATTTTTTGAATGGTATTCGCGATATTACCCAATAAAATTAATTCAATATCTTTTTTTTCTGACAAAAATTCTAATAACGCTTTCATAAAAGGATGCCACGCGCGCGCATCTTTTTTGACTTCTGTTGGCTGTAAAACTAACGTCGTGTTTAATAATAAAAATCCATGATGTAAAAAATTTTGAAATAATTCATCGTTGGTATTCACGAAATTTTTTTTGTCAATTTGTACGATATGTTCTTGTTGCAAATGATGTGGATCTAAAACTTTTTCAGAGACGAGAAGCATTTTAATAATATTACGCAAAGAGGTTGCGCGGTTCACGGGTTTACTCAAACCTTTTTCAGACCATAGTTCTTTCACATGCGCATCCCAAAAAGCAAAACCATTCGCCGAAGCTTGACGAGGGTAGGGGGATTCCCCAAATAATACATATCGAACCTTAGTAAGTGGCAAAGAAAAAGCATTAAAAATCTTTTCCGGCCCGGGTAACCAATGTGGATCTTGGTAAAGATGTTGCAGATAATCTTGATCCATCGTTCTCAAAGCATGTTGAAGAAAATCTAGCCAAGAAGGGTCGGTATTCGTAAAATGAAATGTCATGTTATACTGCATCTTTTTAGGTTGAAGTCATGGATAAAAATTTACTTGAAATTCTAGCATGCCCTATTTGCAAAGGTGAACTATTGTTTGATGCGACGCAACAAGAGTTGATTTGTCGTTTTGATCAAATCGCATATCCTGTGATTGATGATATTCCCGTCATGATTGAATCAAGAGCAAGACGTTTAAAAAAGGACGAATAAACAAGTTCGTGACTATTCCAATTCATCACTATAATATGGGTCGTAAACTGATCCTTCGCTGCGCTCAGGATGACAGAGGAGGCTTAGGCGTTTTTGCCATTACCACTGTTATCTCCACGCAGACGGAGATTTTATCCTAATTTTCTCACAATCATGACTTCCTCTAAACGGGTACATGATTGTTTAGACTCATTCACAGATAAGTGTTTAAATTCCATATCACTTCGCGGTCCAAAAAAAGATGGAATATAATTTGATAACAACATTGGGTTAGAATCATCTTTTTTATTATGCAATTGAACCATTCCACTAATAAAAAAAACACTACCAGGTTTTGCTTCGTCGATTAATTTAAAAATTAGTAATTTTATAGCAGAATCCTGTAAATAATGCAGTGTTCTGACTAAAATGATATGAGTTGGTAAAGCGAGATCAGTTTCTAATTGCGCTTCATAACTTAACTTATTTGTTTTTAATTCAATGCTATTCAAATCAATTTTTCTGGTTGTAATTCCTTTTTTGGCCATTTCGCTAACGCCAATATCATCTACTTCATAACCTATAGTATTCCATCCCTTATCCTGATATTTTCCAAGAACATCCCCAGTTGACGCCCCAAACTGTACCATATTTTTGTAATCTGAATTTAAATAAGCATCAAACTTAAATGCATTCATAAATAATTGAGTATAAGAAAAGGCTTCGCACCTTTTGTCATTGATGTAAACGACATGATTTTCAGTTGAGGATGCCATGTCTTGGTTGTACTCTCGGCGTTCTTCTTCAGGATAATCATTTATTAATGTCTGATCTCTTTTTGATAACATAAATTTACTTCCATTGCAGAAACTATAGAGGGACCAATTATAGCTCAAAATCTCAATAAAGTATATTAATTGTTCATATTAGATTAGGATGGATAAATATTGATAACATTAAGGCCGAAAGAAATGTAGAAATGTAGGGTGGATTAGGCGTTTTTTTCGCCGTAATCCACCAAAAAATCTATTAAAAAATCTATTCTTTTTTCCCTGTCTGACTATAACGATCTTCACCTTCCGACGACGAATTACGATCAGTATTGTTGTTATTTGATCTTCTCTTGTGTCGATGTTTTGAAAAACGTTTATGACGTCGATGTCTTGGGTGGTGATGTTTCTGTTCAGACATGTTCGTGACAGGTGCATCACTTGGATGGTGTTCCGTCAAAATCACCGGCGGTTCTGCATGCGTGATCAATGGCGGAGCGATGGATGCACTGACTTCTCTTGCGCTATCCAACTCATATACCGGTGCAAGTGGTTTCTCAATGGGTTTGTCAGAGATTTTTGCCACGACTTTTTCTACATGATGATGTGCGACAGACGAAGATTTTATATTATCTTGTGAGTGTGCCATTGGTTTTTCATGTGAATGTGAAACCGGTTTATCATGTCTATCATGATGTGATTTATCATGATGATGGGGTTTATCGTGATGCGGCTTGCTGGATTTATGTTTAAAGTCTCCCTCATGACGCGAAGGTCCATTATGATGGCCTGGTCTTTTATTGCGACGATACTGCTGTCTTGAACGACCACGATAATTTGGAGAGTCTGTTTTTCGCTTTTCTTTCAGAGGCGGTTTGATTTCAGTCTTTGTTTTTTTCTTTTCAAACAAATAATCCAATAAACGCTGAATGATGCCTTTCTCTGTTTTAGCAGTAGGAGCAACAGGTAAAGTCGTATGTTCAATCGACATACTTTTGATAACAGGCTCTTGATGGGTACGCTGCACGGTAGGTGGCGTTGTCGTCGTTTCGACTTCTGCGCTCGGTGTTAATTGATAACTCGCGAGTTTCTCATCTTTTTCTGAAAAGTCTGAAGCTCTTATACGTTCTACTTCATAATGTGGTGTTGTCATATGCTGATTTGGCACGATAATGACGGCGACTTTTTGGCGACTTTCAATATCAATAATCGCTTGGCGCTTTTCGTTTAAGAGGAAAGATGCAATTTCAATCGGTAAAATAGCGCGAACTTGTGCGGTATTTTCTTTTAATGCATGTTCTTCAATAATTCGAATAATGGAAAGCGCAAGTGACTCAATACCACGAATAGTGCCTTGACCCAAGCAACGCGGACAACTAATGTGGCTTGATTCGCCTAATGAAGGACGTAATCGCTGGCGCGACATTTCTAATAAACCAAATCGTGAAATGCGGCCCACTTGTACGCGTGCGCGGTCCATGGTGAGCGCTTTTTTGATGCGATCTTCGACTTCCCGTTGATTGCGGATAGGTGTCATGTCAATAAAGTCGATAACAATGAGTCCACCGACGTCTCTCAAACGTAATTGCCGTGAAATTTCGTCCGCTGCTTCGAGATTGGTGGTGAGCGCCGTTTCTTCGATATCCACGCCTTTGGTCGAGCGCGCCGAATTGATATCGATTGAAACCAATGCTTCCGTATGATCAATCACAATAGATCCGCCAGAAGGTAATCGCACTTCACGTAAAAACGCGGATTCAATTTGGCTTTCAATTTGAAAACGCGTAAAGAGGGGGGTGGGATCTTTGTAAAGTTTTACACGATGAATGAAGTCTGGGCGAATTAATTTAATGTGGTTTGCCACTTCTTCAAAAACACCTGGCTCATCGATGAGTACTTCATCAATATCTTTTCGTAAATAATCTCTGACAGCACGAATAACGGCATTGCTTTCTTGATAAATTAAGAAAGGTGCGGGATGTTCGGCGGAGACTTTTTCAATCGCGGACCAATGTCTTAATAAAATCGATAAATCCCATTGTAATTCTTCCGGTGTTTTGCCACTGCCAGCGGTTCGAACGATAACGCCCATGCCTTCTGGTAGCGATAACGAGGAAAGATTTTCGCGAAGTTCGGAACGTTCATCGCCTTCAATACGACGTGAAATACCGCCAGCGCGTGGGTTATTTGGCATTAATACCAAGTAAGATCCAGGCAGGGAAATAAAAGTCGTGAGCGCAGCGCCTTTTGAACCACGTTCTTCTTTATCCACTTGAACAATAATTTCTTGACCTTCTTCGATGACTTCATCAATAGTCGGTCGTCGATTAGATTCAACATATTTGCTGTGGAAGGATGAGCGCGCAATTTCTTTGAAAGGTAAAAAACCATGACGTTCTTCACCAAAATCCACAAATGCGGCTTCAAGACTTTTTTCAATTCGGGTTATTTTACCTTTGTATATATTGGATTGTTTCTGTTCGCGGGTTCCGGATTCAATGATGAGATCATAGAGTTGTTGTCCATTCGCGAGGGCAATCCGCAACTCTTCACGCTTGTGAGTTGCATTAATTAACATTCTTTTCATAGCTACCTTTTTTATCAAGGCGCTCTTACACTTGTGATGGTTCTACTTTGTCGTTGCTGTTTTTCGTCAATATGAATAGTGAAGACATGTGGTTTTATTATTCTTCTACGAAGACGAAAAAATAGAGCAATCAAAGTTTCGAAGTTATCATTCAAATCTGAGCGCAGTTTAATGTTACCTTTTCCAAAAGCCTTCAAGCCATTAATGATAAATAAAATCTTCATTTGTCCGCTATGCAAAGTCTAATACCTTTGTAAGATTAGAGAGATGCGGGGCCGATCATTATGACGAATGTGAAGGCGATACACGCTAATATTAGCCATGGCAATATAGCATTTTTTCTGAAACCGATCAATGAGATAAAATGATTAATTCCCCTCTCTCGGAGTGTTCTTTACGAGGGGAGAGGGGTAGGGGTGAGGGTTTAGAGTTTGATGCGGCAATTATTGCTATTGAAATATTTTGTTAAAAAACTCACAATGGCGGTTTTTAAAAAACTAGAATTTCCATGCCAAAACATCCTGTTCAATATATTACCATTGCTGACGCATTTCAAGATCAACGCATTGATAATTTTTTAATAACTTACCTTAAAGGGGTTCCGAAGACGCATATCTATCGGATTCTACGGAAAGGTGAAGTGCGAGTGAATAAAAAGAGAATTTCACCGGATTATCGACTAAAAGCCGGCGATCTTTTGCGGCTTCCGCCTTTAGAACTCGATGAAAAAAAAGTGCCGACGGGTCCGTCTTCGGCTTTCAAAGCTTTTTTATTAGACCGTCTATTATATGAGGACGATGCGATATTTGTGGTGAATAAACCTGCTGGTATTGCCGTGCATGGGGGTAGTGGGGTGAAGCTCGGGTTGATTGAGGCATTTCGCGCGATTTTTCCACAATTTAAACAATTAGAGCTTGCACACCGTTTAGATGTCGAAACGTCCGGATGTTTAATGATTGCTAAAAAACGCAGTGCATTGCGAGAATTGCATACCTTACAACGCGCGGGTGAAATTCGAAAAATTTACCATACCTTGACGAAGGGTCATTGGAAGTCCTCCGATCTACGGGTAAATGAGCCGCTGTTGAAAAACATTCTCCAGAGTGGAGAGCGTATGGTGAAAGTACACCCCGAAGGTAAGCCATCGGTTTCTCAATTTTCCATCTTACAATCATATAGTTACGCTGATTATCTCGAGGTTCTATTAGAAACTGGTCGCACCCATCAGATTCGTGTGCATGCGAAATATAGAGGCCACCCCATTGCCTTGGATGAAAAATACGGCGATCGCACTTTTAATCAATCTATCAAAAAGTTAGGGCTCTCCCGAATTTTTTTACATGCTTATTCATTGGATTTTGTTTTGCCATGGACCAAAGAACGGATTACAATAACTGCCCCGTTGGATAAAGATTTGGTCGCGTGCTTAAAAGCACTTGAATAATCAAGAATCTCAGCATAAAATCGCGCCCTACGCTTGATTCATTTCGGTTTTGAGGGATAAGGTTACAAGATGTCAGAAAAAGAATTACCGCATAAAGTCGATGCATACCGTTTTGCTGACAATGAAATAGCATTACAAGGAACGTTGAAGATCCGCGATATGCAAAGGTTGGTAGGATATTTAGCGACGGATGCGGGTGATGTCAAGGTGGATCTCGCATTTGGCGTGGATGAACAAAAAATCCGTTTTATGCGTGGAAAATTTGAGGCTCATGTCACGTTGAAGTGTCAGCGTTGTTTAGAGCCATTTGAATATCCGATAACTGGCCGCTTTATGTTGGGCATGGTTGAATCGGAAGAGGAAGTAGATCACCTTCCTAAAGGATATGACTCTGTTTTAATCAGAGAAGGTATGTTAATCATACCGGATGTGATTGAAGATGAATTGATTGTGAGTTTACCTCTCGTACCAATGCATGCTTTGGTTGATTGTAAGGTAAAATTACCGCTTGAGATTAACTCAGAACAACATGAAGAGTCAGAGAAAGAAAATCCATTTAAAGTGATAGAATTATTGCGTTCAAAGCGCAATTCTAATGATTAGTGTGAGGAGCGAAACTCATGGCAGTAGCAAAAAGTCGAAAATCTCGTTCAAGACGTAACATGCGTCGTGCGCATTCAGCGTTGAGCGCGTCCGCGTTATCGGTTGATATCGGAACTGGTGAAATTCATCGCCGACATCAGGTGAGTCCAAATGGTTTTTATAAAGGCCGCCAAGTCATTAAGCGTAAAACGGCAGTTGAAGCTGAAACCGACGAAGAGTAAACCCATTGGAAATGATAACCATCGCGGTTGATGCCATGGGGGGGGATTATGGTCCTTCCGTGGTAGTGCCTGCAGCGTTGCAGGCATTGGACAAACGTGAAACGCTGCATTTGATTTTAGTTGGCGATCGTGATGCGATCCAAAAAGAATTGCGCGCCAAAAATGCAAAAGAAAATGCACGCCTCCAAATTCATCATACCAGCCAAAAGGTTGAAATGAATGAATCCCCAGCGCATGCCTTACGCAACAAAAAAGATTCTTCCATGCGTGTTGCGATCAACATGGTCAAAGAATCTTTGGCAATGGCAGCAGTGAGTGCTGGAAATACCGGGGCATTGATGGCGACCGCACGTTTTGTACTCAAAACTTTACCGGGTATTGATCGACCGGCAATTATTTCAACCTTTCCCACTGTCATCAAAAATAAAAATATGCGTATGCTCGATTTAGGCGCCAATGTCGATTGTACCGCAGAACATTTATTTCAATTTGCGGTGATGGGGTCAGTGCTCGCAATGGCATTGGATAATCTTCCTGCTCCAAAGGTTTGTTTATTAAACATTGGTGAAGAAGATATTAAAGGAAACGAACAAGTCAAAGAAGCCGCCTTATTGTTAAGTAATAGCACCATCAATTATTGCGGTTATATTGAAGGTGATCAAATTTACAAAGGCGATGTCGATGTCATTGTCGCTGATGGATTTGTAGGAAATGTTGCTTTAAAAACCAGCGAAGGTGTCGCAAAATTTATTGGAACACTCATCAAAGATGCTTTCCAAAGTAGTTGGTTTTCAAAATTCGCTGCATTGATTGCACTTCCTGTTCTTAAGTCTTTAATTAAACGAATTGATCCCGATCGTTATAATGGCGCGAGCTTTATTGGCTTACAAGGTATCGTCGTGAAAAGCCATGGGGGTGCTAAAATCCATGCTTTTAAACATGCCATCATCGAGGCGATGACTCAAGTTGAAAAAAACATCTTAGAGCGCATCGGATCTGAAGTACAACGGGTATTAACGCAATCTAAACAAAATCAGTCTAAAAACGATGAGGGATAATCTCATGACTTTTTCAAAACTGCTCGGTACCGGCTCTTATCTCCCGGAGACAATTCTTACCAATTTCGATATGGAAAAATTGGTGGACACTTCAAATGATTGGATAGTAGAACGCACCGGCATTCGTCAGCGTCACAAAGCAGAAGCACACGAAACCGCGGTTTACATGGCAGAAAAAGCCGCAGAACAAGCGATGAAAGAAGCAGGTATTACGCCAAAAGATATCGGCATGATTGTCATTGCGACGACGACGCCTGAAAAAATGTTTCCAAGTACGGCGTGTTTATTACAACAAAGATTAGGTATTGCAGGATGTCCTGCTTTCGACTTAAATTCCGCAGCATGTGCGGGATTTATGTATGGATTAAGTATCGCAGACCAATATATTCGTACGGGCACCATCAAAAATGCTTTAGTCATTGGTAGTGAAATGATGTCCCGTGTGGTTGATTGGAATGATCGCACGACCTGTGTACTTTTTGGGGACGGTGCGGGTGCTGTCGTATTGGGTGCGAGTAATGAACCCGGTATTTTGTCCACACATCTTCATGCGGATGGCACGCATAAAGACGTTTTATTTTTGCCCGTTAGCGTCGGTCGTCCGATGGATGTCGAGGCAGCGCTTTATGTACAAATGAAAGGAAACCAATTATTTAAACTCGCGGTGAATATTTTAGGCGATTTATTTGATGAAACGCTTGCTGCGAATAATTTAAATAAATCAGATATTGATTGGTTGGTACCTCATCAGGCCAATATTCGTATTATCGAAGCAATGGCAAAAAAACTCGAATTACCGATGGAACGTGTGGCAATCACCTTGCATGAACAAGGAAATACTTCGAGCGCATCTATTCCTTTGGCATTAGATAAAGCGATTCGTGAAAATAAAATTAAACGTGGTGATATGTTAATGCTCGAAGGATTCGGGGGTGGGCTCGCGTGGGGATCCGCATTAATTAAATATTAGGTAATCCAATGCAAGTATTCGGTATTGTTTTTCCAGGTCAAGGTTCACAATCGGTCGGTATGTTGCAAGATGTTGCGACTATGCATCCCGAAATTGAAGAAACCTATATCGATGCAAGCGTAGCCTTAGGCTACGATTTATGGAAGCTTGTGAAAGAAGGTCCCTCAGAAAAATTAGATCAAACGGTCTATACTCAACCGGCGTTATTGGCTGGTGGTTATGCGTTATATAAAATTTTACAAAAGATAGGAATTAAACCTTCTATATTAGCGGGACATAGTTTAGGTGAATATACGGCACTGGTTGCTGCGGGATCTTTATCGTTTCAAGATGCAGTGAAATTAGTCGCAGCGCGCGGTGAATTTATGCAAGAGGCAGCGCCAGCCGGTGTCGGTGCGCTGGCCGCGATTGTCGGGTTGGAAGATGAAAAAGTTTATGCACTCTGCAAAGAAATAGCAAGGCCAGGCGAAGTATTGTCACCTGCCAATATCAATAGTCCAGGTCAAATTGTGATTGCAGGCCATCATGATGCGGTCTTACGTGCAACAGATGCCGCGAAAATTGCCGGCGCCAAGTTAGCCAAAGTTTTACCCGTCAGTGTGCCTTCCCATTGCGACTTAATGAAACCTGCCGCAGAAAAATTGAAGTCATTATTAATGACAATTCAGATCGAAAAACCATCGATTAAAACTCTCAATAATGTTGATGTGCAATCGTATCAATCCGCTGAGCAAATTCGGGATGGATTGTATCGACAATTATTTATGCCTGTTCGGTGGGTAGAAATCATTCAGACTTTTAAAAAAGAAGGCGTAACGAATATCATTGAATGTGGTCCCGGCAAAGTATTATCGGGATTGAATAGACGCATTGATTCCACTTTACAGCTTATGTATACGTCTGATAACAGCGGTTTACAAGCAATTACCTCGGGAGTTTAATATGTCAGTTCCAAAAATTGCACTCGTGACAGGCGCTAGTCGTGGTATTGGACACGCTATCGCGTCCGCTTTGGGTCAAGCGGGTATTACCGTCATCGGTACTGCAACTACCATGGAAGGCGCAGAGAAAATTACTGGAGGTTTTAAAGCGGCAAATATCGAAGGATTTGGTTTAGCCTTAAATGTTTCCAATGCTGAATCTATCGAAAAATTGATGGAAACACTGAAAGAACGTCAAATGATGCCATCTATTTTGGTCAATAATGCTGCTATTACGAATGATAATTTATTATTACGCATGAAAGATGAAGAGTGGTTATCGGTGATTGAGACCAATTTAACTTCTGTTTATCGACTATCAAAAGCCTGTTTGCGGGATATGTTGAAAGCACGTTTCGGTCGAATTATTAACATTACTTCCGTCGTCGGTTCCATTGGGAATGCGGGTCAGGTAAACTACGCCGCGGCAAAAGCTGGATTAATTGGTTTTACCAAGTCTTTGGCGCAGGAAGTCGGCTCGCGAAATATTACGGTTAATGCCATTGCACCGGGTTTTATTGATACCGATATGACCAAGGCCCTTAACGAAGATCAGCGGGCGGTTCTATTACAAAGAATTCCGATGCAACGTTTGGGACAAGTCGAAGATATTGCCGCTGCGGCGCAGTTTTTAGCTTCAGAATCAGCAGGTTATATTACGGGCCAGACATTACATGTCAATGGTGGGATGTACATGGCCTAATTATGGTATAGTAGCGGACTTAAAGTCCGCCGCAAACTCGCTTAAATTTGACTTGCAAGTTTAAGTTTTTGAAATAAACTACAGCGCAAGATGTGCTGTAATCATGTAATTAATAAGGGGTAAAGTTGAATGAGTACCGTTGAAGCAAGAGTAAAAAAGATCGTTGTGGAACAATTAGGTGTTAAGGAAGAAGAAGTGACAAATGATGCCTCTTTTGTCGATGATTTAGGCGCAGATTCCTTAGATACCGTCGAATTAGTAATGGCTTTAGAAGAAGAATTCGAAACAGAAATTCCTGATGAAGATGCTGAAAAGATTACAACGATCCAGCAAGCGATTAACTATATCACTGCGCATATGGGCGAACACAGCCATAAAGAATAGTGATTGTACGTGTAACAAATTCATCTGTCATGCCAGCATGCTCTTAGCTGGCATCCAACAGGCCTTTAGGAATAAGAGTGCCGACAGATGTATTTAAGCTAACCTTAAAGCCTGAGTAGTGAGGATTAAGTCTTGACTAAAAAGCGTGTGGTAGTCACAGGTATAGGAATGGTGACACCGCTTGGATTAAATGTAGTTGATACCTGGCAAGCGATTTTAGCCAGTAAAAGCGGCGTACGTCCTGTAACACATTTTGATGCATCAGATTTATCTTGTCGTATTTGTAGTACGGTAAAAGATTTTGACCCATTACCCTACATGACAGAAAAAGATGCGCGTAAACGTGATCTTTTTGTGCAATTTGGTGTTGCTGCGGCAGCTCAAGCTTTTCAAGATTCAGGCCTCGAAGTGTCAGAAGCAAATGCAGATCGCATTGGGGTGGCAATCGGTTCAGGGATTGGTGGATTACCGATGATTGAAAAATGCCATCAAGTATTACTTGAATCTGGTCCTCGTCGAATCACTCCTTTTTTTATTCCGTCCGCTATTATTAATATGATCGCAGGTACCGTCTCGATTAATTATGGATTACGCGGACCCAATATTGCTGTTGTCACCGCATGTACGACGGGCACACATAATATTGGATTAGCAGCACGCGCCATTGTTTATGGCGATGCGGATGTGATGTTAGCCGGTGGCTCTGAGATGGCCACCACCAAATTAGGCATGGGTGGTTTTGCCGCCATGCGCGCACTTTCCACTCGCAACGATGAACCCGAACGAGCAAGTCGTCCTTGGGATAAAGATCGGGACGGATTTGTGCTAGGAGATGGTGCGGGGGTGCTGGTGCTCGAAAGTTATGAGCATGCCAAAAAACGTAACGCAAAAATTTATGCAGAATTAGTCGGTTTCGGCATGAGCGCAGATGCCTCACATATCACTTCGCCACATCCAGAAGGTTTGGGTGCATCGAGTGCGACGAATAATGCCTTAAAAGATGCAGGGATGGATCCGACAGAAATTGATTACATCAATGCACATGCAACGTCCACCATGGCAGGTGATGAGTTAGAAGTATTAGCGATTAAAAAAAGCTTCGGTGATCATGCATATAAACTCGCAGTGAGTTCAACCAAATCCATGACGGGACATCTTTTAGGTGCGGCAGGCGCCGTTGAAGCGATATTTACAATTTTAGCGATGCGTGATCAAGTTGCGCCACCGACGATTAACTTAGATAATCCGAGTGAGGGTTGTGATTTAAATTTCGTACCACATGAACCGCAGCAAATGCGTATTCGTGCGGCATTGTCTAATTCATTTGGTTTTGGCGGAACCAATGGAACTTTAGTGTTTCGTCAATTATGAAGATGGACGCTTACCATGAAAAAATTTCTTGTTGTTTTGCTAGTGTTGGTCATTGCTTTTTTGGGGACATGGATTAAGTTTCTTTATACTCCTATAGTCAATAATCATTCCGGTTATAAGTTCATGGTGCCTGCAGGTGCCTCGATGAAATCAGTGGTGAATGATCTGTACGACAAAAATATTATTTCCAACCGTTTTTATTTCTCGATGTTGGTGCGAATGAGAGGCGATAGCCAATTATTAAAAGCGGGGGAGTATTTTTTTCCGGACGGGACGACACCATCGAAAATGCTTAATCAAATGGTGACAGGTACCGGCATTGTTTATCGTGCATTTACTATTGTTCCAGGTTGGAATTTTAAAGATTTATCTGATGCGTTATTTAATAATACGAGCATTCGTCATAAGTTACCGCACATGACCAATCAGGAGCTCATGAAAATTTTGGGTCACCCAGATCTTGACCCAGAAGGACAGTTTTTTCCTGACACTTATTTTTTTGCGGAAGGGACTTACGATATTGTTATCCTAAAAAGATCGTTTAAGGCAATGCAAACTAAACTTAATGCGGCATGGCAAAAGCGTGCATTGGGTTTACCTTATCAAAATCCAAATGAAGCGCTCATCGCGGCTTCATTAATAGAAAAAGAAGCTTACTTGGCTGAAGAACAACCGCGAATCGCGGGAGTTTTGGTGAATCGTTTACGAAAAGATATGTTGCTACAGTTTGATCCGACGGTGATTTACGGCATGGGGGTGCGTTATGCCGGCAGTATTCACAAAGAAGATTTGCTCGAAAATACCCCTTACAATTCTTACATCCACAAAGGGTTGCCACCCACGCCCATTGCGATGCCGAGTTTAGGCGCAATCATCGCGGTTTTGCATCCTGAGCAAAATAATTATTTATATTTTGTTGCCCGCGGAGATGGATCGCATCAATTTTCCGAAACGTTGACCGAGCATAATGATGCGGTCACCGATTATAGAAAATCTTGGTTCTTCAATGAAGATTTGCTGAGTCATCATTTATTCAAAAAGTTCCCTGGAATATATCAAGGGACTTGAGTCGTGGATTTTTCACTGTCATGCCAGCTTAAAGCATCAAGTTTAAAGCATCATAGGTCTCGACGAGTTCTTTGACTTGTGTAGAGATCTCTGTTAAAACATGCTGGCATGACATGGACTGGGGAAATGTTAATTCTCAATTAAATAATTATAAAAATGGAATAATTACTATGTTAACTTATAAGGAATTTATCACGATTTTTAACCCGACACTTGCGCGCGAAAAATCGTGGGTGGTTGAGGTTGAGGCATTATTGGAAAATCTCGATAAAGAAATGTTACTATTTTATTCATCGATATCTTTAGATGAAGAACCAGCGGAAGGTATATTTCAGCAGAAAAATCATGAAGAAATTGAAGAGCGTTTAAAGTTAGTTGTCGAAACCATTATCAAAAATAATTTCGAAGAGATTGCCATTAATTTTGAGAATTATCCTATCACTAAACAATCATTCCAATATCTCGTAAATTTATTAAATAATTCGCATTGTCGAGAAATTGGGTTTACGCAATATTCTGATTTTAATGAAGAGGGATTCAAATTTTTCATTTCAGAAGTGAAAAAAATAAAGTCGCTGCCTCGTATATCATTTCATTTTAATGAGATATTTAATTTTTCAGGTTCTTCTCTTTTAGATTTAACTTCTGCGCTAATTGCATGTTCTTCGAAAAATATTTTATTCAATTTTCAGAACGCGAAAATTTGCAAGCAAGAAATAATCCGATTTTTTGAAGCGCTATTCACGTCTGATTTATCAGCAAAGAATAGAGTCATGGTATTTTTACCAAAAAAAATTTTAGAGTATTTTGACAAAAATATTTTTGATGTAAAGGACGAGATGATACTTTGTCCTAAGAGAACGCTGGGTTATTTTGATAAAAATATTGTTAAAGATAATGAAAAAGAATTAAAAGGTTATATTGATCCATTTATAAATTCACTTACAAAGTTATCAGTTCGTCGATCACCAAAGAATCTATTTTTAAATATGGATCTTAATGAAAGTGAAATGATGCGATTCACTGGATTTTTAAAAGAAAGCAAGCAGCTTCCTGCGATGAAATTATCATTAAATAATAAAATTACTGATGAAGTATTTATTGATTTTATTGATGCTTTTTCTCATTTGAGCAATCTTGAATTCGCACTTTGTGCTGGAAAATTAACGACAAAAGGAATTGATGCACTTTGTAGACAATTGAAAGCAGGGAAATTCAATTCAACTTCTATTCTCGCATTAGATACTATTAATCATGTCGACCATTTGGTAAGAGAGCTCACAAATGTTTTGTTAAGCCCGCAATGTGCCGGAGGTACTTTGGTGTTGGAAAGCGAACTTTTCAGCGACGATCATATTGCCATTTTTTTAGAAAATATGAAAAACTTTCAACCGAAACATCCTTTGGAGTTATGCATCCTTGGTGGTAAATTGTTATCAACTCAATCCGCTGAAATGCTGCTTGCGAAATTAAAAGCTAATGAGTGCCCATTAAACTTTGAGATGAAAATTGATTCTAGCTACATTACTGGTGGATTATCGATAGATATTCATTTATTGATGAAACAACAAAAAATTAAAAATACGGTACAATCCCTTGCCCCAATGCAGCAAAAACTCTTTCAGCAGGGCGCTTTTGCCAAGATTTCACAACCGGTGTTATCAAGAACGCTTTATCCTTTTTTATTTCCTAAAGAATTGTCCAATGTAGAAACGAAGCACCTTAATAATAACATCGAAAAACTTCCTCGAAATATTTTGAAGTTGCCCTCGTTGTAGTTATTTTCATGGGCTTGTTTATTTTGGCGCGATTAATCTAATTTTTGGATAGTAATGCGTAAAACGTTTTACATCTCTTGTTAATAAATGCCAATTTTCTATCATGACATGCGCACCAATAAAAAAATCAGGTAGAGGTAAAGAACGTTGACCTCCGGATCTTCGATATTTAAGAAAAGCTTTACCCGCGAGAAAAGATGCTTCCCAGGGTAATGCAGCTCTTTTAAAAATTTCTGGAGATAGGACGCTCTCTACCTCTTCTATTTTTTGATAACCAATCGATATTTCTGAATAAATAATTGGATTAATCATTAATTGATTGCTATTCGCATATTTTTCAAGCGTTTGACTTGACCAATCAAACCATTGCGGATCTTCTGTAATGATGTCAAGAAGTACGCATGAATCAACCAAAATAGTCATTTATTTTTTTTCCCTCGCGTTAATTCTAAAATTTCATCCGTACTCAAGCGAACCGTTGCGGTACCACGTAATTTCGCAACAATCTTAGATCCACGCAACTTGTCTTTGGTCGGAATAATGAAAACTTTGCCATTTTCTTCGATAAACTCAATATCGGTATAAGGCAAAAAACCATATTTTTGACGGATATTTTCAGGAATAGTGACTTGACCTTTTTGAGTAATACGCATAAACCCCCTCAAAGTAATACTTTATAAAGTAATAGTAATACAAATGAGATAAAAAATCTACCAAAACTTCTATTATTAAAACTCATGCTATAATATAAATAATAACGCAGGAGACCTTTTATCCATGAAAAAAATGCTGATTATCATGCTTTTTATTTCATGTGCGACGCCAAGTTTTGCAGATTTACTCTTTATTCAAAACAAACTTCCTGATGCTGTCACCTTGGTGGCGACGTTTAACAATCGTGATCGCGCGAATTCTCCCACGACGACGAGCTTTTTTTCTATCAATCCTAGCGACAAACTTGAAGCGCATTCGTTGAATGATCGACAAAGAGAATTAGGTTTTATTGATTATCAAAAAATACAAATTACAGATGATACTGAAAAAGAAATTTGCGCAAAGGATTTTAGTCAAATTTCTCCGAATGCGGAGCTGAAAATTTCTGTGATCATTTCTGAAGCCGGCTGTCATTTCGATGTGCAGAAATGTAAGAATTGTTTTCAGAAATTTTGAGCACAGTCGTTCCTTAAAGTAAATTTATTCCATTCGGAGAGTTTGAATAGGATCTAACTTTGAAGCTTGATATGCAGGATAAAATCCGAAAAAAACACCGATTAAAACAGAAGAAGTAAAACCTACTAACGGTGGCAGTAAAAATATTTCGAAAGTCCAATGCGCAAATTCCGCAACAATAAAAGAAAATAAAATTCCCACAATAATACCAAGTACACCACCAATCAACGCTAAAAAAACGGCTTCTGCTAAAAACATTTTTTGAATATCGGAACGATGGGCACCGATCGCAAGCCGAATTCCGATTTCACGTCGACGCTCAAGTACGGAGACCAGCATAATATTCATCACACCGATGCCACCAACGAGTAATGAAATGCCACCAATTAATCCTAATAATAAAATAAATATGGTATGTTGTGCGGCCATGCTTTTTATTAATTCTTCTGCGCTGCGAAAAAATATTTGAAAATTCGGGGAAATATTATTGATAAAATTTTGAATTGCATTTTTGACATCCGTGATATTTGTCACACCCGGTTTTAAACGAATAATAATATTGTTGATCGAATTGGTTTGTCCCACAAATTGCGAAGCAAGAATAGGGATCAGCACCGCCGTATTGATATTTTGATTAAAGAAAGCATTTTCCGGCCATTTTGCAGCAACCCCAATGATTACAAAGCGATAACTGCCAATCGTTATTCGAGTTCCAATGATTTGATCAAGTGGCATTTTTAATTTTGTGAAAATATCATTGCCGAGCACACAATATTGCTCGTAGTTATCGAGTGATGAAATAAACCTTCCTTTTAATAGTTGTAAATGCACAATGTCAGCGAGTGCTTCTGTGACACCGAGAATAGCGCTATCGATTTGCTGGCCTTGATAAGAAAGTTGTGCATACAAAGCGGTGTAAGGCGCCAATAATTGAATATCTGGCGATGCATGACTGACGGACAATGCTTTATCCAACGTAAATTTTTCTTTGGATCCTTCTTTCGCATTAATATTTGCGGCTAATAAATTTGTGCCTAATGTTTTAAATTGTGCGAGTGCCGCTTCTGTTGCCATTTGTCCGGTCGACACCATGGCAACGACGGATGCGGTGCCAACTAAAATACCCAGCATTGCAAGTATCGTGCGTAACGTTGTGGATTGTAGGTTTTTTAAAGCGGTTTTTATCGTGCGCATTATGCAATGACTCCATCTTGAATGCGCAATGTGCGCTGACATTGGCTTGCAATATGCGGATCATGTGTCACGATAATCATGGTGACTTTTTCTTTTTGATTTAACTCAAGAAACATATCCATGATCATTTGACCTATTTTCGTATCTAATGCGCCTGTCGGTTCATCGGCTAAAATAAAACTGGGATTACCAATCAACGCACGCGCAATCGCGGCGCGTTGTTGTTGACCCCCGGATAATTGATGCGGTTTTCTTTTTGCATAATTGGGTAGTCCTACTTTTTCTAACATTCCCATCCCACGTTCGATCGCAATCGAATCTGCCGTACCACGATAATGTAGGGGTAATATGATATTTTCTAAAATGGTTAAACGCGGTAAAAGAAAAAAAGATTGAAAAATAAAACCAATAGTTTTATTGCGTAAATCAGCGAGCGCATCATCCGACAGTGTTGTGATATTTTCTCCATTCAACAAATATTCGCCAGAGGTGGGTTTATCGAGTAATCCAATGATATTCATTAATGTCGATTTTCCTGAACCGGATGCACCCATGATTGCCACTAATTCATGCGGGAAAACTTCCATTTGAATATTTTGCAAAACGTGCTGTTCAAGAGAATCCGTGTGATACGATTTGCAGATATTTTTCATTCTAATGATCGGGTGCATTTAAAACCACCTCATCACCTGCTTTTAATCCATTGGTAATTTCCACATTCTCTTGATCTGTGGCGCCTGTTTCTACCGCGATCGATTCGATTTTTTTGGAAGAGGGGTTGATAATATTCACAAAAGCTTGTCCGTTATTCGTTGTGACAGCGGTTATCGGGACTTTAATCACAGGCGGCGTTGTGACTTCTATCGCCACTTCTGCCGACATGCCCATGCGTATCGAATTGTATTCTTTCGGCGTTAATTGAGGGACAATAACGCGTACATTAAACGTCGGTAGTGAACCACCATATTGTGGCACGGTAGCTTCGCGATCAATGCGATTAACTTCGCCATTTAAAGTAATACCAGGAAATGCATCACTGGTAATTAATACTTTTTCATCATAACGAATTTGTGAAATATCTAGTTGATTGACTTTGATTGTGACCGCCACGCCATTTTTGTTATGCACTAAAACAAGCGTATCATTGGCTTTCACCTCAGAACCTACTTTTAAATCGCTGGTGCTGTTATCTCCGCCCGTACTACTTTTAGGATACAAAGCAATCCCTGTGATGGGAGAAATAATTTTTATTTTATTTGGCGCATTCGATAACGCTTTCGTCACTGCTTCTGGATTTGTACTATCCAGATTTTTTAAGCGACTACGCGACACACCTGCCATTTCCATAATATCGTATAAAGCTTTTGCTGCCTGATTATAATCTAATTCTGCATTAAATAATTGTGTTTGCGAAGTCATGTATTCTTGTTTTGAAACAATATTTAATTTACTTAATTCTTTTTCTCCTTCCACTTGATAGCTTACATCGGCAAGACTTTTTTTGGCTTTCACGTAGGCCGTGAAAGCAGTTTGATAATTAGTCGCAAGTTGATTGGAGCGGATTGTAAATAAAATTTGTCCTTTATCAACATGTGTGCCGTATTCAAAATATTTTTGTATGATGACGCCATCGGCATTAATATTTTGAATGGTATCAGCGAGAATCGGTTCAAGGTTACCCGAATAATATAGCGTTAAAGTATTTTTGGTGGGTTCGACTTTTAGCGTTTGCCGATGATTTTTGACAGAATATTGTTGACAGCTTGTCATGAAAAAAATTAAAAACAGAGTCACCAAAAATCCGAGAATCTTTTGAAAGATCCCAGGATTTTTCTGAATGACGTAAGGAAAATTTAACATATTAATTTACCCTATAAATTAAACCAAAATTAATTTGATTATTTTGTGGAAAAACCACATTGCCAAAACTGTTAAACGAGCGATAATTTGAATAAATATATTCAAGTCGTGCTTCCAATTTTTTATAAATTTTGCTTTGAATTCCAAAGCCATATTGAATGGCTAAGGCATCATCATTTTCATCTTTCTTGCTACCATCAGGATGGATCGCATCCAATTCAAATTCGGTGTCAATCATTCCTAGGCTAATAAAAATAAATGCAGGAGGAAAAATGTAATGTCCTGCGATGAAGCGAAACCCGAAACCGTATTTGGCTTTCGCTTGATAAGAAATATCTTCGACAAATTCCGTGGAAGTATTAATGGAAAGAACATTCGCAAATATTTCGCCGCCTAAATAAAAATTTGGATCGAGGATGCAGCCGTAGCCTGCAAAGAACCCAGTATTGGTACCGCTGAAATTAAAGTGATTGTCACCATGGGGGGTTTCAAATTGCCAGTGCGCGAAGTTTTTTTCAGCATTGATGCCTAAATAGGAAATGGCGTGGGCGGGGCTCCCGATGAGCGAAACCGCAAATCCTATAAAAATAAAAATCCTTTTCATAAGCATGCTCGTATGACAGATAATTAGGTATGTTATACTAAAAACACTGATAAAAATACGGGCGCTCCAACATGAAAAGGATGGTCATACTGCTATTGTTTTTTTTTACTCCTACCGTTTTTGCTAAAGCTTTTAACCCTGAAATATTATGCAAAAAAGTGCATGGTACCCCTTATTATGCTCGCGTGGCTACCTGTCGCGCGGGCACCCACGCACTCAAATTGGATGGCCTTTTAAAAGACGAATTGGAAATGCGTTGTGATATCCGATTTGTCTGTATTTTAATTGATGGCACGCGTTTGAATTTTTTTACTCCTGCAGGTTGTGGCAAATGGTATCCTTTATGCATCACGTGTTTTTCGGGTGCGAATGACCCCACGATTCCAAAACAATATGTATTTATTCCCAACGTATAACACTTAAGTTATTATGCGTTTTGAGCGAAAGGAAGCGCATGATGAGATTTCGTTTTTTTAAAAAATTTTGTATTTTTTGTGTCGTATTAATGAGCAGTATTGCTTCAGCTTCAGATACGAATGGGAAAGTATTAAATATTACCTTGGCAGAAGCTGTGGTATTAGCGCTGCGTTATAACCCTAATGTGCAGGTCGAAGATTTTCAACGTATTCTTGATAAATTTTCTTTGCTGGTTGCTGAATGGCAATTTGATATTCACTATAATTTAACTGGTGCGGCAAATTATGTGCATTCCGTGAGTTCGGGGTTTCGTAGTGAAAGTGATACACAAGCGATCACACCGGGTGCCTCGCTTTTGATTCCATTGGGTACGCAGTTTTCTTTACAAATGGTGAACCCCCTCTCGCATTCGGCGCCCAATGCGCGTTTTTATAATCCATCGTTGGTATTTAATTTAACACAACCGTTGTTGCAAGGATTTGGACCGGAAATCACGCTCGCACCTTTGCATATTGCAGAAAACCAAGAACTGATTAATCGTTTAACCATGCAAAATACCGTGATGGGGACGATCACCACGATTATTAGTCAATATGTGAGTTTAGTTCAGGCAAAATACAGCATCAAAGTCCAAAAAATTTCGCTGCAAAATTCAATCGATACCCTGAATGAACAAAAAGCATTTTTAAAAGTAGGGCGCATTCCCGCGTCAGATCTTGTGCAATTTGAAGCATCCGTTGCCAGTCAACAATTATCGCTCGAACAGCAAGAAGTAGTTTATTTGCAACAACAAAGAGAATTGCTCGTCACACTGGGCATCGATCCCACTCTCTCCTTGCAAATTAGTGATAATGTGCATTTGCCAACAGAAAATATTCCTACACTTTCTGAATGTATTGATATGGCGCTTGCCAACAATGTGACCTATCAACAACAAGTCATTAACATTCGCAACACGCGTATTAATCTTGAAGTTGCTGCGGATAATCAACGTCCCACACTCAATTTAACCGTTGGTCAAACACAAGGCGGGGGATCGGGAGGCGCACCGAATTCCGGGATTCCAAGTCTTTTTAATGGCAATAATTCAAATACGACGGTGGGTTTAGCGTTGACGGTACCGATTGATGATCTTTCATTGCAACAATCGTATTTACAAGCTAAAGTCGGATTGAAACAAGCAGAAATTGTGCTCTCTGAAACCAAGCGCCAGGTGATTAACGACGTGACGAATGCGTTTTATGTTTTACAAAATCAAAAACAGCAGATTACGCAAGCTGAGCTTTCTGTAAAACTCGCGCAGCAAACCCTGGATATCGCAAATGCGAAATTAAAATATGGCAAAGTGTCACCGTTTGAAGCAAGTACTTTGCAAACCAATCTTTTGACCGCGCAAATTAGTTATATTAGTACGTTGGCGGCTTATGAAACCAATTTGGCGGCACTGGATCAGATTTTAGGAAATACGTTAAATCGCTGGCATGTGAGGTTGTCTTATTAATGGAAAAATCAACGAAATTGTGCCGGCGCATGCTGGCATCCAGTTGCCTTTTTATTTTTTTAACTGGCTGCACACAGTTTTTTACGCAAAATATTGGTAAAGGAATTTCACCAGGGGATCAAATCATCGACATCTATCCTCCTGCGAAAGAAGTGCCGCAGGGGAATGTGTTTTATAGTAAGGGTATACAAACCTATCATTTTTAGCAGTTATTTTCCACTGGTCTTAAATTGGAAGAAGTGCTATCTTAAAGTTCATTTTTTGCCGCGAAACGTAGATAAGGATCAGCGATGGAAAATAAAACAAATGGTTTTTTTATCACCATCGAAGGTATCGAAGGGGTAGGAAAATCAACCGCTCTCACTTTTATCGCTGATTATTTCAAAAATAAAAAAAAAGAAGTATTGATAACGCGCGAACCGGGTGGTACCCTTATCGCTGAAAATATTCGCCAAATCTTATTGACCCCAACTTCTGAAAAAATCCTCCCTGAAACCGAATTGCTGTTGATGTTTGCCAGTCGCGTTCAACATATGGCGCATGTCATTCGGCCTGCTTTACAATCGGGAAAATGGGTGGTGAGTGATCGATTTGTCGATGCGAGTTTCGCGTATCAAGGCGGCGGAAGAATGATTGATATTGCATATATTGAAATGTTAGAAAAATGGTTAGTTAAGGATTTACAACCGAATCTCACCATTTTATTGGATGCGCCTCCCGAAATTGGATTGCAACGCGCCAAACACCGCGGGCCACATGATAGGATTGAAATGGAAAAATTAGAATTTTTTGAACGAGTGCGAGCGGCTTATTTAGCACGTGCAAAAAATGATCCGGCACGCTTTCGGATCATTGATGCCACGAAATCGCTCGAAACCGTACAGGCAGAGATTTTAAAAGTGTTGGAATAAAATAATGGCAATGCTTCCTTGGCAAATAAATCAATGGCAAAAACTCTTGGAGGCTACCGAGAAGCAGCGGCTGCCCCATGCGTTGATGTTAGTCTGTCAAAACCACGCAGAAGCCTTGATATTTGCAGAAAGTTTCGCGACTTTTCTTTTATGCCATAAGGAACCCAAGCCTTGTGGCGAGTGCCATCATTGTCAATTGCTGCGCGCAAAATCTCATCCAGATTTTATGCTTATTTCTCCAGAAAAAGCCGACGGGCCCATTAAGATTGATCAAATTCGTGAGTTGGTGCAAGCGGCACATGAGACGTCGATGCAAGGCGGATATCGCATCATTGTGATTCAGAAAGCACATCTCATGAATCAAAATGCGGCCAATGCATTATTAAAAACATTAGAGGAACCTGCATCAAAAACGTTATTGATGTTAATCAGCGAACAAAATCAGCGATTACCCGCGACCATTTTAAGTCGCTGTCAAAAAATTTATTTTGAAAAACCTGATCGGGAAGTCGCATTGACATGGTTAGCAGCGCAATGGAATGTTGCCTGTCCAACATTATTATTAGATTTGAGCGAAGGATCACCGCTTCATGCTTTGGAATTAGCAAAATCCGATTTTATGAAAATTCGCGAAGATTTGTATAAAGGTTTAGCGGAGCTATCAGAAAATAAAGTGGATCCAATAGCCATGAGCGCGACGGTCCAAGCTTATGATATGTCTCTTATTTATCGTTTGCTCATCAATGCATTACGTGATATGTTGCGTTATCAATTGGGGCAAGGAAAAGCGTCATTAATTAATACTGATTTTTCCGACTTATTCGCAAAATTCGCTACCAGAATACTTACCAAAAATTTATTATCTTATTTGGATCTGGTAGAAAAAGCATATAAAAATTATATGATTTCACAAAGTTTAAATAAATTGCTTTTAATTGAAGAATTATTTATCCGGTGGGCGTATGTATTTCGTTGATTCGCATTGTCATCTTGATCAACTCGATTTAACTTCGTACGAAGGTGAATTACCTCGTGCATTACTTTTTGCAAAAGATGAAGGGGTGGGACATTTTCTTTGTGTGTGTATTACGCTGAAAGATTTTCCGACCATGTTGCAAATTGTGAAAGAATACCCGCATGTGAGCGCATCTGTTGGTCTTCACCCTAATGAATCCACCGATAAAGAACCAACAGCAGATGAATTAATATTGCTTGCCAATGATAACAAAGTGGTAGCGATTGGTGAGACAGGTTTAGATTATTATCGAAGTGATGGTGATTTGGGTTGGCAACGAACAAGGTTTCGGGAACATATTCGCGCCGCCAAAAAAATTAAAAAACCTTTAATCGTGCACTCAAGACAAGCACGTGAAGATACGTTAACGATATTAAAAGAAGAAGATGCAGCATCTGTCGGTGGTGTGATGCATTGTTTTACCGAAGATTTGAATATGGCAAATGCGGCGATGGATTTGGGATTTTATATTTCATTTTCAGGGATTGTGACTTTCCAAAATGCGAAAGCGCTACAAGAAGTCGCGAGGCAAATTCCATTAGATCGCATGCTAATTGAGACTGATTCCCCCTATCTCGCACCGGTCCCATTTCGAGGTAAATCTAATCAACCCGCTTATGTGAGACATGTCGCTGAATTTCTCGCGAAATTACGCGGCATTGAGGTGAGTGACTTAGCAGAACAAACCACTCATAACTTTTTTACATGTTTTAAAGAGGCGAAACGATAATGTTCCGACCTGCAGCAATTTTTATTGGTTTACGATATACGCGCGCAAAACGTCGCAATCATTTTATTTCATTCATTTCTTTGATGTCGATGCTAGGAATTGCGATCGGTATTTTAGTATTAATCACCGTGCTTTCTGTGATGAATGGATTTGATCGCGAAATCAAAAATCGCGTTTTCAGTATGGTACCCCCAATCACCGTTGGCAGTTTGATGAATGCGGTATCAAACTGGGAAGAGGTCGAAGGTATTATCCAAAAAATGCCAAATGTCACAGGTACCGCGCCTTTTATCAATGGCCAAGCGATGTTGACCAACGGAGGGCTCGTTTCCCCATCAATGATTACGGGGATTGATCCTGCAACCGAACATAAAGTATCAGAAATTACGGATAAAATGGTACAAGGTAAATTAAGCGATTTAACGCCGGGAAGTTTTAATATCGTCTTAGGAGAAGAATTAGCAAATCGATTAAACGCCATTCCTGGGGATAAAATTACAGTAATGATCCCTGAGGCTTCATTTACCCCTGCGGGTGCTATTCCTCGATTCAAACGTTTTAATTTGGTTGGTGTGTTTCGCGCGGGGGGCGGTTTTGGTTTTGATATGGGTTATGCATTTATTCATTTAAATGATGCCCAGAGATTATTTCATCTTAATTCTGCGGTCAGCGGAATTTATGTCAATATTAATGATGTCTACGCCGCACAAAGTATGTCAGATAAAATTGCATCGATTCTGGGACCCAGTGCGCGCGTATTAAATTGGACGCAACAATTTGGTGAATATTTTCATGCGATCAGTCTTGAAAAAAAGATGATGTTTTTTATTTTATTATTAATTATTGCAGTCGCGATTTTTAATTTAGTTTGTACCTTGGTCATGGTAGTTAATGAAAAAGAACCCGACATTGCGATATTACGTACTTTTGGTGCAACTCCTAAAATGATCCTCATGATTTTTATCGTGCAAGGTGCGATTATTGGCGTGGTTGGCACTATTTTAGGCGTCGTCGGTGGTATTTTACTTGCATCGAATGTGACTTCCGTCGTGAACTTTATCGAGCATGTTTTTCACGTACAATTTCTTTCATCGAGCGTTTATTTCGTCAATTATTTACCTTCCGAAATTGAATGGAATGATGTGTGGCGAATTAGCCTTGCGGCATTGAGTTTAAGCTTGGTTGCAACGTTATATCCCGCGTTAAGAGCGGCACGCACTGAACCTGTGGAGGCACTGCGATATGAATGATGTGGTTTTAGAGTGCCAACAGTTAACAAAAACTTATGTTGAAGCAAAATCTACAATTGAAGTATTAAAACAAGTGGATTTCACGCTTAATCAATCAGAATTGGTTGCCATTGTCGGAAATTCAGGTTCAGGTAAAAGTACATTATTGCATTTGCTAGGTGGGTTAGATAAACCAACATCAGGAAATGTTATTTTAAACGGAAAAAATCTTGCGCATTTGTCAGAAATTGAAAAATGTCGTTTAAGAAATCATTATTTAGGATTTGTTTATCAATTCCATCATTTATTACCTGAGTTTACTGCGCTTGAAAATGTATCCATGCCGTTATTAATTCGCGGTGTTGCACCTTTGGATATTGAAAAAAAGGCGAATAATTTATTAGAATTAGTTGGATTACAAGATCGTTTGCAACATAAAATCGGCGAATTATCAGGTGGAGAACGTCAACGTGTTGCCATTGCACGCGCATTAGTGACTGATCCATTATGCATTCTTGCTGATGAGCCAACAGGTAATTTAGATTCAAATAATGCAGAAAATGTGTTGAGATTATTTTTTGATTTACAAAAAACCTTTAAAACAAGTGTGATCATTGTTACCCATGATCGCAATATTGCAAAGCGCGCAGAACGAGTGATGACTTTAGAGCGAGGCCAACTCCTTAAAGTGTAAATAACCTTAATATAGAAGAGGTCAGGATGATCGATAGATTCCCAAAAGATAAATTCGCTAAAGATAAAATTCACTATATTGCAGCTTTCAAACAAGAAAATTCTTTCTTTACTATCAAAGAAATTTTAGCAAAAGGTTTAGATGCGAATGAGCCAGTAGAAATTATGCAAATTCGTACCCAAGATGATGAGAAAAAACTAGCAGCTTTTGCTGAAGAGCAATTACAAGATATGGGAAATACATTGCTTTCCATTGCAGCCTACCAAATTTTAAATGATGACCAAAAAGAAATAATGCAATTACTTTTTTTAATGGGAGCAAGAGATACAAAGCATAAAGTCGAGCAATTACTCGAAAAACAGCGTAAAGATTGGTTCAATAATTTAAGTAAAAAAGAATGGGATACCATTGATTTGTATGCTGTATGGGGCGAAAAATGGCGAGAAGTGATTACTAAAATGATTGCGCGTATCGATGTCATTTTAGGTATGTTTAAATTGCAATGGAGTTTTGACAGTGAATGGAAAATAAATATTGGTATTCGTCAAAATGTCATTAACATTTTTAATAATTACTTGCCTCGCTTAGGCGGTATGTTTTCTGGTAAACACACGGAAAATATTACCGAAGCCAAAAATATCATTCATTATTTAGAAAAAAATCCAGAGCTGGATTATGATGGAATTGCCGAATATTTATTAAAGATTGGGGAGCCTACTAATCCAACTGGTGAATTTAATCGACGATTAAATTATTGTTTTAACAAGTTAGGTTTAACGCATAAACGTCTTGGGATGTCTAGTATACGTTTACTAATCACGCCAAATGAAGATTCGGAATTAGAACAAAAATTTTATTCGATGGTGTAAAACACTTTTTATAACCTGTTATTATTTCCCGTCGTCCCGCGACTTGTTCGCGGGATCCAGAGATGTCTAATCCAATTAATCCTCCCTGCATTTCTATTCTTCGTCGCCCAACGAGGTTTTGTCATCCTGAACGAAGTGAAGGATCAGTTTACGTCTACATTATGGTGAAGAATTAAACCGATCCTTCACTTCGTTCAGGATGACCCACTACATTCAACGCTGCTTTGGTCGTGGGATGACGGACATACAACCCAAGGATTTTCCATGATCTATTTTACATTTGCATTTTTAAGCGGCGTAATATTTTTATTATTTGGGTTGAACGAAATACCATCCGAGATTGGTATGGTAATGCTATTAATTCTAAGTTTATTTTTGCTTCCATCAAAAAGAAAAATATATTTTATTTTCTTCGCTTTTTTATTGGGAATTAGTTATACCATTTTTACTATTCATCTTAAAAATAGCTGGATTTTACCCGAAGACTTAGAAGGAAAAACAATAATTATCACAGGGAAAATCGCTTCCATTCCTGAAACAACAGAAAACGGCACTCGATTTTTATTTTCTTATCATAACGCACTTATTAAATTAAGCTCCAAAACTGAGTATCCATTAAAAATAAATGACGAATGGCAGTTTCCAGTAAGGTTAAAACAAATTCATGGGTTACGAAATCCTGGTGGATTTGATTTTGAAGCATGGACATTTTATGAAGGAATTCGTGCGATAGGATATGTGACAAACGGTGAAGTAAAAAAAATATCAGAGCAACATTTTTCACTATCCTCCTCCCGACAAAAAATTTACGATCAAATTTTAAAAATTGTGCCCGAATCGGAAACTTCTCCATGGATCATGGCGTTAGCTTTAGGCGAAAGACATCATATTTCAGAAGCAAATTGGGAGGTCCTAAGAAATACTGGAACGAATCACCTCATGGCAATCGCGGGATTGCATATTGGATTTATCAGCGCATTTAGTTTTGCACTCGTCAATTTTTTCTATCGCCGAATGGCATTCTTGTCATTATGGATGCCTTCACAAGTAGCAGCGAGTATCGCTGCATTTTTCACGGCATTTATTTATAGTGCCCTGGCGGGTTTTTCCATTCCAACAGAGCGCGCAATATTCATGGTTGCAATTGTTGTGATACTTATTATTTCAAGACGACAAATTAATATATGGTATGTTTATTGTATTGCATTATTGGGAGTTCTCATTCTTAATCCGTTAAGTATTTTATCGATTAGTTTTTCCCTCTCTTTTATTTCTGTCGCATTTATTATTTATGGAATGAAAGGTCGTCTTCATCCAAAAGGATTGTGGTGGAAGCATGGCAGAATTCAATGGCTGCTTTCGTTATCTTTAATTCCGATCAGTATGTGTTTATTTCAAGAATGTTCGCTCATTTCATTTGTCGCCAATAGCATCGCTATTCCATGGATGGGATTTTTAATTTTGCCATTTGTTTTTATAGGAATTTTATCCTTACTTTTTTCTTCAAAGATTGCAGCTATTTTTTTAATATTTGCCGATCATTCATTACAATATTTATGGTCGATTTTAACGTATTTATCAAAAATATCTTGGGGAACTTGGCATCATGCAATCGAAAATCCCATCATTTTATTACTTTCATTAATGGGAATGATTATTTTGTTATTGCCGAGAGGATGCAAAGAGCGTGGATTTAGTGTGATATTGTTATTACCATTATTTTTTTATCATCCACCCAAACCCAAGTTGGGTGAAGTGTGGTTTACTTTGTTAGACGTAGGGCAAGGATTATCTGCGGTTGTTGAAACCAACAACCATGTTCTGATATTTGATGCCGGCCCCAAAATCAATTCTTATGATATGGGCGAAAGTGCAGTGTTACCTTTTTTACGTACGCGCAATATTTCGCAAATTGATATGTTAGTCTTAAGTCATGGGGATAATGATCATAGTGGTGGGGTGAATGCAATTTTAAATGGCAAAATCCCCGTTTTATTTGTGAGAACAAGTGTTCCTCAATACTTTAATTCACATCATCCAGATTATTGTTTGTATGGCGAACATTGGGTGTGGGATGGTGTGGATTTTTCATTTTTGTATCCGACAATGTCGCAATTAGGTTTAAACAATGACAGTTCTTGTGTATTAAAAATTTCGAATGAAAAACATAGTATTCTCTTGACCGGAGATATTGAAAAAAAAGCGGAAAATTTCTTAGTAAAATTTGCATCAAATGCATTAGCATCCGATGTTATCATTGCACCGCATCATGGCAGTAAAACTTCTGGGGTTCGAAGTTTTATCCAAAGTGTTCATCCTAACATCGTCCTCTTTCCAATCGGTTATCGTAATCGCTATCATTTTCCACATCAGAAAGTTATTCAAGAATATGACGCATTGAAGGCTATCATGTATGATACGGTTCGTAGTGGCGCGATACAGATACAAATTGATGAAGAACTAAAATTATCATTCTATCGCATGGCTCACCCGACATTGTGGTCAAAATATAATCAAAATGACTTAATAAAATAGTTAATTTGATATTTAATAAACAATATAATTGATTTTTGATTAAATTTTATTACAATGATGAATAGTTTATAAAAAACCTAAAACGAGAATTGCATGCGAGAGCGAAATCTCCAAGTAGAATTTAAAAAGTCTAACCAGGAAGACACTAACACATTAGTCAAGGCGCTAATCGTAAAACTTCATGCAAGTACTGAGGTCAAATTTGAACTCAAGGTCGTACCGAGCCCCAAACAAACGGAAGAGAAAGTTGAGTATTACCAGTACAGTGAAGAACACCAAGGGAATATAAGAGCTGAAACGCCTAGAGCATCAATTGGAGGGAGTGAAAAAAACGGAACAAATAATCCAATTAATCAAATACCTGTCAAAATTGATACTTCTGTCCTTAGTCAACTAGGTGAATTTACCAAAGAGTTCGGAGAACTACTCAATTTGGATGTTTCGGCAAATGGCTATAATAAAAAAGTAGATTATGTTCGAGCCTTGCTTGCCATTGTGCGACGAAGACTTTTTATTGCGCAATCTGGTTTTGATCCAAAAAATCCTAGCGATTATTCAAAAGAAGCAACGCGACTAGTGAATTTATTAGACGAATTAATGTATTCGTCATTTGAACCTAGTTTACAAATCTTTGTAGAAAATGATAAAACCGAAGTTAAAACGACAAATTCTGTTGAAAAAGTAAGTGTTCCTTTATTACCAAAATATTTTGATCCAGATAATTTCATTGAATATTGTAGGCCTTCCGATCCGGAATCAGAATCAAAAGAAATAGTTTCGGCGCCCATATTAACAAATATCGTCGCCAATACTTTAGTTGAATCTGAACCAATCGCTCCAGCTTTAGCAGTAGTATCACCTTTTCCAGAGCATGATAAAGAATCAAAAGAATTGAAACAATCTTTTTTATCTCAGGAAAAAGAACGTTTCAAAGAAATACTCGGTGAGGGCGTAGAAGTTTTTGCGGAAAATTTTGATTTCTTTATGGCGGCCTTAAACCCAAAAAATCAAGTTTTTCAGCAATGGGCAGCTACTCTTGATGATAAAAATCAAAACCATCTCAAAGGCATTTCTGATCCTTTAAAGGAAGCCATTGTGGCAAATTCTCCTTTAAAATCTAGAATAGATTTTAAAGGAATTATTCAATTTATTCATGATGGATTAAAATCCTCTCTTGAAGAAAAAAAAGCAGAAAAAATAGTAGATATACTTATACTAGTGTTACCGCAATTTACTAGCTGTTTATTTGATAAAAAAGATCACATAAGCTATCTTAATAAACTATGGTTAAATTATTCGACGACGAATAATTCGAATATCATTGCTGAGTTGAAAAAACATAAGGAATTTTATAATCGTCTTTTTGATTATATTGATAATGATACGAAGAAAATAAAAGACATTTGCAATAGAAAAGCTCTGCTACGATCAGCGATAAGTCGAGTCGTTAATACCCCCGCTAACCTATTACTAAACGAAAAGAAATCATCCGTGTTGTTTTTAAATCATGGTGATTTAAGTATTCAAAATCATTCTTTAATAAATGATTTAAATTTTATTACTAAAGACCCGGTTATCCAAGACATAAAAGAACGGCTGGAAAGTCATAAATCCTTACGTAATTACTTAACCGTTGGTATTATTGTCGCACTTATTGCAACGACGGCAGTGTTCACTTTAGGATTTAGCTTATTAAGTCTTCCATTCGTGCTTCCTGCTGCATCCTTTCTTTTAGGGTTAGGTGGGCTGATTTATGAGGAAGAGACCTTTTCTATCAAAGATAAATCATTACCAAAAGACGACAGTCCAAAACAAATTATTGCAAATCCGACAAGCTATAAAAAGATGAATAATAAGATACCTGTTAAGCCACCTCAGCCTAGAGAGATAAGAGAGAATAAGCCATCTGCAAATTTGGCTACTGAAAATAATAAAAATGGCGTTGTTAAAGCTATTGTTGAAGAGCCGAAGATCCCTGAAGTTACAACGCCATCCGTTGGAATTAAACCGTAGGGTTTTTAGATTGCCACGCGGAACAAAAACCGTCATCTCTTCACGTACTCCGTCAGCGCGAGGCCGCAAGGCCGTGGCGATCCAGAAAAGACCTCTGGGTCTTCTCTCAATTAACATAGTTGATGATAATGCCAGTGAGCACATTATTTAGCGCTGACGATTCAATCTTTGTGTTACTTGACTGCTTTCAATATCTTCATCTTCTTCTGAATGAGAAAGTTGAATAAATTGAGATTCTGGTTTTGGATTGGTTCTTTTGATTAGAAGATCGTCATAAAAATCTTTTAACGCTATAAAATTTTTCCTTGTACTTTCATTCCACTGACTTGTGAACAAGCACGCTTGCAATTGATTATAAGCATTCGTTAAAACAGGGCTGTCTTTTGGTGGAGGTGCCGGTAGTGTAAACAAAAGATGACTGGATAATTCACCGCTCTTAAAAGATGTTAAAAAAGGAAAGCCGTACATAAAATTGATAGGAACAATAGAAGTGACTGCAATTTCTTTAGGTAATACTAATTTTAATAGTTCGATTGCAGCACTTCGACAACTATTCACAAAAGAAAGATAATCTTTTCTATCATAAATATCTTTTAAGTTAGTATTCTGAATTTTTTCATCGCTTTGCATTGTAGTTAAAGGTTGATATTCAAGTAGAATGTCTCCGCTAGATTTGGATTCATTGGTAGGAATATATGCTTTAATGTCTGGATTAATAAATTTTAGATATTGTAAAAATCGCAAATAATCATCATAAGAAATATCGAATGCGATATATGAAACTTCTCTTTCTTTTTCATTCGTATTATCTACTAATAATTTTTCATTGCTTATAGCTGAGTGTAAATATCCCGTCAACATTCGAAGAAAAATATTACATGTAGTACGTTGACCACGTTCGGGAATAGGAATGTGTTTTCCAACATCAACCAACGGTATAAATTTCGACTGTTGTATCGTGCCTGCAATCAAGAAAGTATGCAAATGTGATTCCATACATACCGCAATACAAAATTTATCTTTATTATTAATTTCTAATGGCATAAGTTTTTTTTTATTATTAAATTAAATTGTCACCATTATAGATTGACTAAGTTTCAATTTAAAGTATTATATTTCAAAATTTAATAAGAAAACTAAAATAAGAATAATAAATATGAATACAATAGATAATGATGCTTTATATTCTCGTTTGAAAAGTGCTATTAATTCTTTAGAACACGAACGAAATCGTGTTCAACAACTCCAAGCCAAAATAAATGAACCTATTGCAATTATTGGTATGGCCTGTTATTTGCCGGGCGGCATCGATAATGTCGAATCATTTTGGCAAGCGTTAATCGAACAAAAAAATATTCTTACAGAAATGAATGATGAGCGATGGCCTTCGCATGAATTCGTTGATAAAACAGAGTTAAAGCCAGGGAAAATGCTTTCAGAAAAAGGAGGTTTCATATTAAATCATGATAAATTTGATGCTACCTTTTTTGGAATTAGTCCACGTGAAGTGGCCAAAATGGACCCTCAACAACGACTGATTTTAAAATCTAATTGGCGAGCGCTTGAATTTGCAAATATTGCACCAGATACCATTAAAAAAAGTAATGCAGGTGTTTTTATCGGCGCTTCAAATACGGATTATGGATATTCATTATTAAAACATCAAAAAATGGAAAATCTTGATGGATATCAAATCACAGGAAATGTATTAAATGCACTCGCCGGACGATTATCATATTTTTTAGATATTCATGGCCCAAGCATTGTTATTGATACCGCGTGTTCCTCCTCTTTAGTTGCGTTGCATTATGCATGTCAAAGTTTGCGTCAGGATGAATGTCAGCTTGCGCTCTGTTCTGGTGTTAATACCATATTTTTGCCTGAAGGAAATATTGCACTTTCTCAAGCAGGAATGCTTTCAAAAGATGGCGAATGTTTTGCATTTGATGAAAGAGCAAATGGATATGTTCGAAGCGAAGGTTGTATTACTTTATTATTAAAAAAAGTTTCTGATGCTAAAAATGCAGGTGATAAAATATATGGTTTAATAAAAGGAACTTCTGTCAACCATGGCGGGAAAAGTAGTGGTTTGACGGTTCCTAATCCGAAAGCACAATCAAGTTTAATTCGTCAGGCTTTAAAATTTGCCGATATTGCACCATCCTCAGTTAATTATATCGAAGCGCACGGTACGGGTACGGCACTGGGTGATCCCATTGAAATTAGTGCGCTCAATGAAGTTTTTGCTAACACGCATCATAAAGATGATCCATTATATATTGGCAGTGTAAAAAGTAATTTTGGACATCTTGAATCCGCTTCAGGATTACTGGGTCTTTTAAAAGTAATTCTTGCCATGAATCATCATGTCATACCTGCAACTAAGCATTTAACTACATTAAATTCATTCATTAATTTAAATGAAATTCCCGCAAAAATTGTGACAGAAAATATTCCTTGGAATGGAGATAAAATAGCGGGTGTCAGTTCATTTGGATTTAGTGGGATTAATGCGCATGCGGTGATATCTTCTGTTGATGATGAAATCAATCTAAAAAAATATCCGGAAGAAATTGATTCGCATTATATTGTGACAAATTCTGCGAAGGATAAAGCGGCTTTTTATCAACAAAAAGAGCAGCTTATACATTTTTTAGAAATGAATAAACATGTTAATTTGGAATCTTTAGCTTATAGTTATAATACTTCTCGAAATCATTTTGTATTTCGAGAAGCTAATGTGGTTAAATCAATCGAAGATTACATTGCAAAACTAAAGCTTAGTACACCAACTTTTAATAATGCTATCGACAATAAACGCAAAAAAATTGCATTTCTATTCAGTGGACAAGGTTCACAATACCACGGAATGGGAAAAGTGCTTTATCAAACCTCACTGCGATTTAAAAATCTGATCGACGCAACTTGCGAAAAAGTAAATAAAAAATTAAATGTCTCATTGCAAGAAATTATGTTTGCAGAAAAAGATGAACGGTTAAATCAAACCCTATATACCCAACCTATTTTATTTGTTTTTAATTATTGTTTAGCTAAATTATGGATGAGTTGGGGTATTACTGCAGATTGCTATATCGGACATAGTATCGGTGAATATGTTGCAGCCACACTTGCGGATGTGATTTCATTGGATGATGCATTATTTTTAATTTGTGAAAGATCCCGATTAATGCAAAGTTTACCAAAAAATGGTGGCATGTTATTGGTAATGGCGAGCAAAGAAGAAATCGAAGCAATTCTAAGTAAAACAACTTATAAAATTGACGTTGCAATTGTGACGCATGCTTATACCGTTTTATCTGGTGATAAAAGTGACTTAGATCAATTTGAAAAAATGCTTTCTTTTCACGTAAAAGCAATTGAAGCATCACATGCATTTCATTCTTCTTTAATGAGTCCAATACTGGATGAATTTGAAAATGTTGCAAAACAAATTCATTATGAAGTGCCAAAAAAAGAAGTCATTTCAAATCTTACTGGTGAATTATATCAAAAAACCACGGTAAATGCGGAATATTGGAAAAATCATTTACGTCACGCCGTTGATTTGCGTAAAAGTATGCAAACATTAGTAGAAAATAAATATGATATTTTGCTGGAAGTAGGTCCAAGGCCTACATTTTCTAAATCGATTAATACCCTCGAAAATTTAAAGTGGATATATTCATTAAGACAAAAAATGGATGATTGGCAATCGCTATTAATGAATCTTGCTGAATTGTACGAACAAGGGGTTACTATTCATTGGAAAAATTTCTATAGTGACTGTGATTATCAGAAAATTCAAATTCCTGGCTATCCATTTCAAGAAAAATCATATTGGGGACTTCCTCTTAAACAAGAAAAAAATTATTCAAAATATTTTTATCAGATTGACAATAAATTAGATGCGTTAGTCAGAGAGCATAAAGAAAATATCGGATCAATTTTATTAATCAGTAATGTTTCTGATTTAACGCATTTATTCATGGAGCAATGTAAAAATGTTACTGTATGCCATGACCTCCAAAGTATTCATCTTATTCATGACAATTACGACAATATCATTTTTGCCTATCAGTATAATGTATCAGAAGTAGAAAATGACATGAGGAAATTGTATGATTTATTTCTTCATTTTATTCAGCATATTATTTCAAAGCAAAGCCCAACAAAAATATGGTTAGTATCATTTACTGAAGAAAATCACTTTATTTGGCAGTCTCCGCTAATTGGGTTTTTAAAATGTTTATCATTAGAAGAAAGTAATCTTGATTGCATGCATGTTGAATTGCATGACAATAGTTATCATTTGCTTATTGACGAAATTCAACAAAAGCATTTTGACAAAAATATTATTTTAAAAAATAATTCACGATATATTACCCGGCTTAATGCATGCCAATTAGGCAAAAAACGTGATAAAGTTATTGAAAAAAATGCAGCTTATTTATTAACAGGTGGGCAAGGCGCACTCGCTGAATACGTACTCGATTGGTATGTTAAACAAGGTGCTTCTTATATTGTATTATTGTCAAGAAGTGCTGCCACGACTAAAACATTACAGCTTATTGAAAAATACGCGGCATTAGGTTCTGAAATTCATCTTTTATCAATTGATGTTTCAGATAAAAATGCTTTGCAACAATTATTTGCTGAATTTGGGAATACAAGACCTGAGCTTCATGGGATTGTGCATACCGCAGGTGTTTTAGATGATGGTTTGATTCAGCACCAAACATCCAATCGTTTTGAGAATTTATTAAAATCTAAAATTCTTGGCGCTTGGCACTTGCATGAATTAAGCTTAAATCATCCAGTAGAACATTTTGTATTATTCTCTTCACTCACATCGATTTTAGGTGTAGCAGGGCAATCCAATTATGCTGCAGCGAATACTTTTCTTGATAAATTAGCATTATTTCGTCAATCCGAAAAACTTCCTGCATTAAGTATTAATTGGGGTCCGTGGTCTGAAATTGGAATGGCAAAAAATATTATTTCTCATGTGGAAGGTTTAACTAAAATTTCTCCAGCCCTAGGAATAGATATATTTCATACATTAATGTGGCATGAGAGTCCTGCACAGATTTTAGTAAGTGACATTGATTGGGAAAGTTTAAAAACAAATCATCCTATGCATTTATCTTTGCTTCATGATTTGATTCCTGCAGAAGTTCGATTTAAATCTGCCGCATTTCAATTTGATGTTAAGTTTTTACGAACGCTTCAGCCCGAAACATTAAAAGTAATGTTATGTGATGAGCTTCAAATACAATTTCAAAAAATATTACATTTAGATATTTCTCTTGATCTTAAACAGAATTTTTTTGAATTAGGCATGGATTCTCTGATGGCAATTGGTTTGCGTCATAATTTACAAGAATTATTTAAAGATGAAATTCATCTTTCGCAGACCGTATTATTTGAATTAACAACGTTAAATGATTTGGCAGATTATCTTGTAAAAACAATTTTGTCATCTACAGATATAAGTAATTCAAAAAACAGCTTATTTAGTAAAGAAGATCAATGGTTGGCATCCATTGATGCACTAAGTGAAGAAGATATTGATAATTTGTTAAAAGAGGCCGGCCAGAATGAGTAATAGTATTCCTAGCATTGAAAATATTGTTGATATTTTAAAAAAAGAAATTAGTCAGCATTTAGCAAATAATGAAGAAATATCAATTGATAAAGGTTTTTTACAATTAGGGTTGGATTCTCTTGATGTCATGGAACTTGGGCAGCAAATAGAAGATAAATTTAATGTTCAAATAGAGCCTGCAGAGCTTTTTGAACATAGCACTATACATAAACTCGCGACGCATTTACATCATATGTTGTCTTTAAAAATAAACAATAATGAGGAAGTGATTGCAACTGATTTACCTTTGACAACAAATGATGATATTGGCGTCATTGGAATAGGTTGTCGCTTTCCAGGTGGAATTCAGCATCCAAATGATCTTTGGCAATTATTATTAAATGGTGAAGATGCACTTCAAAAACCTTTACAAAATCGTGAAGTGTATAAAGAAAAACATGGCGGATTTCTTGAAAATATTGAATATTTCGATGCAGCTTATTTTGGCATTTCACCACGTGAGGCTATCTATCTAGATCCTCAACAAAGAATATTATTGGAAGTTATTTGGGAAGCATTACAAAATGCAAGTATTTCATTAGAAAGCATCAAGGAAACTAATACGGGAGTTTTTATTGGTATTAGTAATAATGATTATCGATATTGCTTAAATGAATCCATTTTAGAGCCTTCATTATTTTATTCCACAGGAAATGCAACGAGTGTTGCCGCTGGTCGAATTTCATATTTGCTTGGTTTGCACGGTCCATCTGTCAGTATTGATACGGCTTGTTCATCTTCTTTAGTTGCAGCACATATGGCTTGTCAAAGTATTTTGCAGGGCGAATGTGATATCGCGATTGTTGCAGGTGTTAATCTTATTTTAGAACCGACACATACGAATAATTTAACTGCTGCACGCATGTTATCTCCGGATGGACGCTGTAAATCATTTGATAAAAGTGCAAATGGTTTCGTGCGTAGTGAAGGGTGTGGCGTTGTCATCCTCGCTAAAAATAACAAAGAAAATGTTAAGCCATTGGCATGGATTAAAGGATCGGCAATTAATCAAGATGGTCATAGTAGCGGTTTATCAGCGCCTAACATTAAAGCGCAGCAAGCAGTGCTTAATCTTGCTTTAGAAAAAGCAAAGATAAATCCTGCGGCAATTGATTATATTGAAGCGCATGGTAGTGGCACAATTATTGGTGATAGTATTGAATTAGATGCATTAAAACGAGTTTATAGTCCGCGTACCAATCCTTTGTATATAGGATCTATTAAAGCATCCATTGGTCATTGCGAGGCGGCATCAGGCATTGCCGGTTTAATTAAATCCGTATTAATGTTAGTTCATAAAAAAGTGCCGCAACAGCTTCATTTTAAAGAAAAAAATAAGACGAGCAAATTTGCTGAAAATGAAGCGATTATTCCTACAGAAACGACTAATTGGGTTTCCTCTCAGCACAATCGGATGATAGGAATTAGTTCTTTTGGATTTAGTGGTACTAATTGCCATATGATTTTAGCGGAATCTACGCTTGCGACGAATATACAAGCACCTGCAACAAATAATTTTCAGCGTCAGTATTATTGGCCAAATAAAAAAAATGCAATGGCTTCCATGCAAACGATATCTCATTTGCATCCCTTGATACGTCAAAAAATGATACTTGCCAATGGAGATATTTTATATCTAGGTTCATTAAATTTAATGACATTTTCATATCTCAAAGGACATGATATTTTTTCTCATTATCTATTTCCCGGTGCTGCATTTTGTGAAGTATTGATGGCAATTGCGAAAGATCAATATGGGTGTTATCAATTTGCAATCGAAAAATTTTCATTAACGAAAGCGTTGATGATTCAAGAGAATGATGAAATTCAATGGCAAGTCATCGTGAATGTAAAATCAACACGATCGAATGTGATGATTTATGCTAAGAATGAGAAAGATGCTGAGTGGATAAACTATGCAAGTGCAACATTAATTAAAAATCAAAATGATGTCGTCAATGAATTGAAAACGTTTGATCATGATAAGGCTGAACAATACAACCCAGATAATTTTTATCAAGTAATGGAGTCAAATGGCATCCATTATGGTAAGGAATTTAGGGTGATCAAAGAAATTCATCATGTCAATCAGCATTTGATGGGAGTCCTTGAATGTGAGATAGATGAGCCACATTATTTCATACATCCGACATTATTAGATGGTTGCTTTCAAGTTGGGGTAGCTTATTCAATAATAAACGAAACAAAAAAAGCCGATGAAATGTATTTGCCAATTTCTATTGAGCATATTCAAATTTTTAAATCAATCCCAAAAAAAATATATGTTTTTGTTGAGGTGGTTCATCAATCGAATAAAGAAACCTCATTGTGTCATTTGCTGATTAAAAATGAAGAAGGAGATATCGTTGCACTCATTCATGGATTGGTGGGGAAAAAAGCCAATCTTAATAGTGTTCATCGTCAGATGTCAGAAAATAAAACCACTTCATTGACTTATCAAAAAATTTTAGAAAAATTACCCATACATTCTGATGCAGAATTTCATTTAGGTAAAACATTATTAGTATCAGAAAATCCACATGCTTTGCAGCAATTACTTAAAGAAGAAGATATTTATGTTTATGAAGAAAGTTGTGATTTATTGGATTTACATATTGATTCAATCATCGTAGAAGCGCCGCTAGTTTTACACACAAATATAAGTGAATCAGCGCGACAATGGCTGAATCATATCAGAGTTATTTTCCAAAAAACTACTAAAAATAAAAAAATTCAAATATTTTTCTTATGTATAGATGAGCATAATTCCATTTATTTTGAATTATTTAACGCATTTATCAAATCTTTGACGATGGAAAACTCCAAGTTTAAATATTCGGTTTTAAAAATAAATGCGTTCATCAATGATATTGTATTGAAAGAATTAAGAAGTTTTAATAATGAAAGTATTATTTATAACAATAATGAAAGGTATGTTGAACGAATACAATTATTGAATCATGAAAAAAATAATATCACATTCGATAGTAATACCTGTTATCTCATTACGGGTGGAATGGGTGCATTAGGGCAATCCACTGCACGATGGTTGGTTCAACATGGCGCTAAACATATTATTTTAGTCGGTCGTCAATTACGCGATACATCGGAGCTTGATGTATTAGATGCTAACATTATTAAAAAGTCCCTAGATATCAGCAACATTGAAGAAGTTAAAAATTTATTTGTTGAAATAAATAATTTAAATATCATTCTCAAAGGTATTATTCATTCTGCGGGTGTTTCGAATGATAAATTATTAGAAAATATAGCCGAAGGTGATATCGATAGTATTTGGCATTCTAAAGTAACAGGGATGATAAATATTGACACCGCGGTTAAACAATCAGAAATTAAACTCGATTTTTTTATTTGTTATTCATCCATTGCAGCGATTTTAGGTTCTCCGGCGCAATCATTGTATGCAGGTGCAAATGCATTCGTTGATGCGTTTACGGAAATGCGACATAAAGAAGGAAAACCTTATTATAGTATTAATTGGGGGCCATGGTCGGGAAATACTATGGCGGACGATTGGGCAGAACGATTTCAGCGCGGAGGATTAACGCCTTTACATTCTGAAGTGAATCTAGCACAAATTAACACATTATTGATGTCAAAGATTTCGAAGATTATTGTGATGAATATAGATATGAATCAATTTCAACAATACTTTGGAAAACATAACTTATTCGCGCTTTTTCACACTAAAGAAATTATTGCTTCAGGATATTTGGTGGAGGTATTAAAAAATACACCAGAAAAAAGACACCTTAAAATTATCAAAGATTTTGTTAAAAAAGAAGTCATTCATATTTTAGCAATGGAAGCCAATGCTGATATCGAAATGAATGTAGGTTTTATTGAAATGGGAATGGATTCATTGATGCTGCTTGAGTTGCAAACGCAAATTCAGAAAGCGTTTGCCGATGTGATTGAATTACATCGAACTGCGGCATTTGATTATCCAACCCCCAATGCATTAGCAGAAGATCTTTATCATAAATATTCCAGTCAGAATGTTACCAAAGTTATAACAAACAAAGTCGTGAATGATCCTCATATTCAAAATGTAGAGCAACTTTCCATTAATGAATTAATTACGATGATTGATGAGGTTTAAGCATGAGTGAAAATTTAGAATTACATTTAAGAAAAGCAGTCACTAAACTTCAGGAATCACGACTTGAATTAAAAGCGTTACAAGAAAAAAATAAAATGCCTATTGCGATAGTGGGTATGAGTTGTCGAATGCCTGGCAGCGCCAATTCACCAGCACTTTTTTGGGATAAGTTATTGGAAGGCAATTCATTAATCTCTGAGATTCCAGAAGATCGGTGGAAGAAAGAAGATTACTATTCCGCAAATAGAAATAGTCCTGGAAAAATGTATACCACACGTGCAGGCTTTATTGACAATATATATGATTTTGACGCCACTTTTTTTAATCTATCGCGTCGTGAAGTAGTAATGATGGATCCTCAACAACGTTTATTGTTAGAAGAAACTTGGCGCGCGTTAGAGGACGGCGGTATGCCGATTACCTATTTAAGAGGAAGCCAAACTGGCGTTTATTTTGGATGTGGATCCCATGATTATGCGAATCATTTAGGTAGTAGTATCAGCAAGGATGATATTTCTGCGTATTATGGTACTGGAAATTCTAGTAGTTTGATGGCGGGCAGGGTGGCATATTTTTTTGATTTTCGCGGACCTGCTTTGACAATTGATACCTCTTGTTCGTCATCATTAGTTGCGGTTAATCTTGCTTGTTCGGCACTTCGAAATGGCAATATTTCTCTCGCAATCGCGGGTGGTGTCAATGCTATTTTAACGCCAGATGTGATGATAAATTTTTGCAAAGCCAATATGTTATCGGAGGAAGGATTATGTAAAACCTTTGATAATGACGCAAATGGTTATGTTCGAGGAGAAGGTGTTGGCGTTGTCATTTTAAAGCGATTAGAAGATGCGATAAGAGATAATGATAACATTCTTGCTTGTATTATCGCAGATGGCGTTAATCATGATGGCACGAGTTCGAGTTTAACTAGCCCCAATGGTGATGCGCAGGTTAAATTATTTCGCGATACTTTTTCAGAATTTAATATATCACCGCCGACAATTGATTACGTTGAAGCACACGGAACAGGTACGCCGCTTGGAGATCCCATTGAAATTAATTCTTTAAATCAGATTTTTGCAAATAGCCATACCAATGATAGTCCACTCTATGTCGGTTCTGTAAAAACTAATATTGGACATCTTGAAGCGGGTGCAGGGATTTCAGGAATGATTAAAACTATTTTAGCCATGATCAATCAGAAAATCCCTTCGCATCTGCATTTACAAAAAGTAAATTCTCTTATTGATCAACAAAAAATCCCATTTGTTATTCCAAAAAAAGCAATGGCATGGAAATCGAATCGTCGACATGCCACCGTTAGTTCTTATGGATTTAGCGGTACTAATGCACTTGTTGTATTGGAAGAATATGTAAAACCACAACATAATACTATTTCCAAGGAGCGTGATTGGCATCCTTTTATTATTTCCGCGAAATCAAAATTGGCATTACAGAACTATGTATCGACAATTAAAAATTTGCTAAATAATAAAGATTATTCCATTACAGATATTTCTCATACGTTTATGGTAGGAAGAGCGCAATTTGCGCATGCGATGATGTTTAGCTTTCCAAACAAAGAAGAATTTCTGAAAAACATTGATAATCAGAAATATTATTGTCAATTGCCAAAAGAACGCGAAGCTTTACTTCTGATGCAGATTGGTGAAATAAAAAATCCTATTGTAATTCTTCAAAAATTATTGGGAACGAATTCGAGTATCCAAAATACGGTTGATGAAATTCAGCGTAAATTAAAAGAAAATAGTTTTATAGATGATCACTCAGACGAAAGCCATAAAAAATATAAATTCATTTTAATTTATGCTTTATTTGATTTATTTCATTCGTGGAATATCGTACCAGATTATATTATTGACGATAGATTTGTTCGCATAGTTTATCTGGCATATAGTGGTGCAATTGAAATGCATGATGCTTGGCAATTGATATTAAATGAAAACTTAGCAATAAAAGCTAACGTTGGTGAAATGTCATTTATCAATGATTCGAACATACAAGCAATTCAAGATAATTTGGTAAAAGTTAATATATTTGACAATAATGGGTTGAGTCAAAATCCTCAGCATATCATTGCTGAAGTTAATATGATAAATTGCGAAATGAATCTTTGGAAAGATATTATTGATGGATTATTGTGTATTTATCAATACTGTGGTTTAGTCAATTGGGAGAGGTTTGATTCTCCGTATCAGCGCCAACGTCTTTCGCTACCCACGTATCCATTTGAACGTCAAAAATATTTTCATGAATCGCATAAAGATAATATGAATGTTCCCATTGCTTTATCATCGAGTTATTTATTAAGACAAATTTCATCGCCTTTTGTAGAGCATCAATTTATTGCAACGATTAATGTTGAAAAACATTTATATTTAAAAGATCATAAAATATATCAACAATTGATAATTCCAGCGGCAACCTTTATTGAATTAATGCATTGTTGTTTACATGAGTGTAAGCAATTAACAAAGTATGCATTACAAGAATTTCAGATTTATGAAGCATTAATTGTTAAGATTCCTACATTAACGCTTTCTGTTAGCATTGACAAAGATAAAATAGAAATTTTTCATCAAGATGACAATGATAAGTTACAATGGCGAAAAATTGCAGCAGCTAAATGGAGCCTTGCGAATCTTGACAATAAGCTAAATGATTCAAGTACTCATCAAGATATGATAAATGTAGAGCCCCCTTATCAATTACTACAAGAGTATCAAATCGAGTATGGACCACATTTCCAGAGCGTTACTAGTCTATGCATTGCAGATAAAATATGTGTGGCGAAAATTCAAGTTAAATTAGATAAAGAACATGCATTACTTTCATTTCTAGATGGTGCATTTCAATCGGTTTTTGCATTTGTGAAAGATGATACGCATACTTTTCAACATTCCATTTATTTGCCGCATTCATTTGGAAGTATGCAAATTTATTCGAGAGATGCTGACAATATCATTGCCATATTGTATTTAAAAGAAAAGAACGATTTTTCCTGCGTGGTTGATATTAATATTTTTGATGAAAAAACTAATCAATTATTAGCAAGTATCAATGATTATCGCGTGCAGAGAGTATCTCGTAAAATCATTCATCCAATGAAAACGAATTTACTAGAAAATTATTTATATCAATGGAAATGGAATGAACTTGAAAATGTAACAGAATCTGAAACAAAACTAGATCTTTACACGATCGATTTGACATCTTTTACTGAAGAACAATTATTAACTTCCGCCTTCAAATATTTTGAGTTGATTAGAACAGAGTTATCTAATGTTTCTAATAATGTAGACATCGTTTTTATATTCAATAATGCGTGGTCTATTACAAATACGCAAACATCTGCGTCGCAGATGTATATGGTTGGTTTAGTAAAAAGTATACGGCAAGAAATGCGGGATCGTGAAATATTTATTGTTGATTTTGATGATATGGCGGTCGTCCATGATAAGCGCAATTTAAATCAAATATTACAACAAATGAAAATGCAGGGTTTGAATGATATTGTCGTTCGAAATAAGATTCATTATCAATGTCAATTGATACAATACAAAATCCCATCATCCAATCGCGAAATGAATGATGCTAAACTTTATCTTATTTTAGGTGGTACATCACCTATAATGCTCGAGTTTATTTCTGAGATGATAAAAATAAACAATAACGCAAATTTTATAGTGGTTTCCAGAAATTCTCGCAATGATTCTCCTCCATTTAAAAAAGTATCTCATATGGCAAATGTTCAATTCACTTATGGTGATTTGACCAATCAATCATTTGTTAAAAATCTCATTCTAAACATCAGTTCTCAATTTCAACAAATATCGATTATTCATGCTGCAGGTATGATTGAGGATGAATCTTTTTACTTGATGAAAGAATCCCAAGTGAATGATCTTATTAATATTAAAATTAAACCCGTTCTGGATATTTATCAACATTGTTTAAGCTTAAAATTAAGAATCGAGAAATTGGTTTGTATTTCTTCGGTTGCTGCTGCCTTCGGGTCACATGGTCAAACGAATTATTCAGCGGCCAATGCATTTTTAGATGGTTTTATGCGTCATTTGCATATCAATGGAATTAAGGCGCATTCTATTAGTTTGCCCCCTGTCCATGGGACACCGATGGCTGAAAAATCTATTCTACTTAAACATCATACCTCCATTGGGATTACCATTGAGGAAGCGGCATTAGCCATTTATTTAGCGCTTTGCAATGATATGCCAGATAATTTTTTAGTGTTAAACCAAAGTTTTATTGAAAAACTATATTCGCATAAACATTTTAAATCTATTTTTGTCAATAACGTTACAAAAATAATGAGTGATCGAGAGACAGATTTTTCTAAATTAGTCGAGCATTTAAAAGAAAAATCGCATAGCGAACGTGTGCATTCTATGAAACAATTTCTGATGACTGAACTTGGACGCGTTCTCCAATTACAAAAACATGAATACAATGAAAGTAGTGGTTTTTTTGAATTAGGTATGGATTCTATCATGGCGATTGAACTATTTGATTCCATACAGCAATCACTTGGAAATACCATTAAATTAAATTATTCGATATTATTTGATTTGCCTAACATTAAACAATTAACGGATTATTTAATTCAACTATTATTTCCTCATCAGCAATTGCCGAAAAATAATGTAGAACTAGAAAACATTCATCGTTTTGATCAGATGTCCGATCATGAATTATTGTTGGAAATTGAAAATAGAATTAATGTGGGAGATAAGTAAAATAATGTTAGATTCAGAAAAAGAACGACTTTATCATTCGATAAGAGTTTTATTAAAAGAAAATGATCAACTGAAAATGAAAAATATTTCATCTTCTGAACCTATCGCGATTGTTGGTATGGCTTGTCGTTTCCCTGGAGGCACGAATACCATCGATGATTATTGGAAATTACTTATCAATGGCAAAGATACTGCAACACCAATCCCAAACACGCGATGGCAACATTCGCATTACTATCATGCTGAAAGACCAAAATTAGGTTCGATCTATACCACGAACGCACATTTTATCGATGATTATGATAAGTTTGATGCGGATTTTTTTGGAATAACGCCTAGAGAATTAGAAAGTATCGATCCACAACATCGTATCATCATTGAGTTGGTGCAGCGTGCTTTTGAAAATGCTTTAATTCCATTAGAAAAATATTATGGAACATCGACAGGTGTTTTTATCGGGCATTTCACTAGTGATTATGGACATCTTATTACGAAATATGCGCATGACGATGAAATTTCTGCTTATATTTCTTTAGGTAATTCAGCCAGCACTATTTCAGGCAGAGTCTCATATCTTTTTGGTTTTGAAGGTCCCTCTTTTCCTGTAAATACCGCATGTTCTTCTTCATTGGTTGCAGCGCATCTTGCATGCCAAAGTTTACGTAATAAAGAAAGCAATCTCGCAATTGTAGGAGGCGTAAATCTGATTTTGTCTCCTGAAATTATGATTAATATTTCTCAAGCACAAATGCTTTCCAATGATGGGCGTTGCCATACTTTTGATAAAAGTGCCAATGGTTATGGTCGAGGGGAAGGTGCAGGTGTTGTATTATTGAAACGTTTATCAGATGCCATTGCATCGAGAGATAAGATCGAAGCCGTTATTTTAGCGAGTGGAACCAATCAAGATGGTGCAAGCAGTGCATTATCGGTTCCTAATGGAAAAGCGCAGCAATCGTTATTAAAAAAAGTATTACAGGAAAGTGGTTTAACATCAGCAGATATTGATTATATAGAAGCACATGGCACGGGCACTTCCTTGGGAGATCCCATCGAAATGAATGCCATTAATCAAGTGTACGCTGATTCTCATGATGTTAATAATCCTTTATATGTTAGCACAGCAAAAACAAATATTGGACATCTAGAAGCCGCTGCGGGAATGGCAGCGATTATCAAAGTGGCGCAATGTCTTAAATATAAGAAAATTCCGCCACATTTACATCTGCAAGTTCTTAATCCGGCCATTCAATTATCCGCGGTACCCATTCAAATTCCTGATAAAGTGATTCATATGAATGATGAAAAACCGCATGCCGCAGGAATTAGCGCATTTGGTTTCAGTGGCAGTAATGCGCATATCATCATGAAAGAAAGTACAGATTCGCATCAGTATAAGAATAAGATGATTCGAAAAATTTATATTACAAAATTATCAGCAAAAACTAACGATGCGCTACAAAAAATAATATTAAGCTTAATAGAATGGTTAAATAATCTGAACGATATCAATTTTGCTGATTTATGCTATTCATTAAATGTAGGCCGTGATGATTATGCCTATCGTTGTATTATAACCGCAAGTAGTGTAGACGATTTTAAGAAATCACTGCATCAACATGCCATAAAAACACATAGTATTCATCATTTGCCGTTGGAATGGAATGTCTCAAATAAAGATGTAGCGGAACAAGATATGAGTTATATTGAAAAAAATGAATTTCTTAAAATAAAGTATAAAGATGTGATTCTGCAAATTAAAAAAATAGTGCCGAATAGCGTTATTGGTAATAGCAATATTCCTCAATTTTTACAAAATTTTAGTTGGGATTATATCATTGCTGAATATTATTTGTGGTTGGGGATGAAGCCTGATGTGATAAAAACGGAAGGATTTGCTTTTTTTCCTATGCTTGCCATCGCAAATAAAATTTCACTCCCGGATGCAATATTACTCCTTATCGAAGCAAACAAACTAATGAATAAGGAAGATAATTGTTACAAAAATTTGGTAGATAATCTGTCGATTTATTCAGGGGATTTTCCCGTTTATTTGCATAATAAAAATGACGTAAAACTATCTTTGCTTGCTATTTTCGAAGATACACATGAGAAAGTGTTAACTACAGATGAATTTTCAATTATTCATTTTCACGATTTAAAGAATCAAGACATTGAGTATCTCATTCAATGCCATATTGCAAATGCATATCAAAATCAACATAAAATAAATTGGGACCATTATGAAAAAGGGTATGAGCAAACCAAAATTGATTTGCCCAACTATCCTCTACAGAAAAAATCATATTTGACGTCGCTTCTTAAGCGCATGAATAAAAATACCGAAGAAATGATTGCGGTACCTTTTCATCAGATAGTTTATGAAAAAGCATCGTTAGTGAAAAGTACAAATCGAACGTTCACCTATTGTGTTTTAATATGTGATGATGAATCATTTATTCATCTCGTTAAAAAATATTTTGAACCCGCCATCGCAGTGATTATCGTTTCAGGTAGAAATGAAAATTGGAAATGTGAAATTCAAAAAATTGCTCAATCTACATCTGAAATAATGGTAACAATATATGCGCTACCATTATTTGATAGATCAGCTGATTGTCTTAAAGAAGATGTTGAATTTTTACAAACCTATCAACACTTTTGCCAAAACAAAAATATGCAGCATGAATTTTATTATCTCACTAAGAACGCAAGTATGCTCAGCAAGAATGAGATTCACTTAAATTCCTTTGGCGTTCGAGGTCTCTTGAAAGCGCTTAATTTCGAATATGCGACATTATCGTATAAAAGTATTGATTTTCAAGATTCTTTAGATTTAGCGGATGTGACGTCAAACGTTCTGAATGAACTTATGCTGAATGATTCACTTGAAACGGAAGTGGTTTATATTGACAGTGCGCGTTTGGTACCAAGACTGCAAGCGTCACAATCTGAAATAAATCATTCAAGCCTGATAAACATCAAATCCGATAAATCGTATGTCATCACTGGAGGATTGGGTGGATTAGGTTTAGCAGTATGTGAATATTTAATGAAATCAGGTGCGGGACGTATACATTTACTTTCGCGTCGAAATCCAGATTCCAGAATTCAAAATAAAATTGATGAATGGAATAAAAATCATCATGTAGTTATCACACATGCAGTAGACGTCTCGAATCAGTCACAATTAAATCTTTGTCTTGATAGTATTTCAACGAAAGATTGTCCTATTGCAGGTATATTTCATTTGGCAGGCATTGATGATCGAGCGGCATTTACCGAATATTCATGGGAAAATTTTCTTAAAGTATTCTCAGCTAAAATGAATGGCGCAAAATACCTACATGAATATTCTAAAAATCTTAAGTTAGATTATTTTGTAATGTTTTCATCAATTGCAGCAACAATAGGTTCTGCGAGACAAGCGCCGTATGTGATGGCGAATACTTATTTAGATGCATTAATTTTTCAGCGAAAATTAGAAGGATTACCAGGGCAAACTATTCAATGGGGTCCATGGGATATTGAAGGGTTAGTGAATCAATCTGCATTAAATAAAGATTCCAAACAACATTTATTGAGTACGCAGTCAGCAATACTAGCATTGGACATGATTTTGAAAAATGACATACCGCATGCAACCATTGTCGAATCTGAGTTTTTACAGTTTTTATTGAGATTTTTTGGCGAAAGCTTACCAAAATTTTTATCCCATTTATTGATTAAAGCGGATAATACTTTAGAAAGTGCCATTATAACAAAGCTCAAAGAAGCAATGCCTCATCAATATGAAGCGCTGATCGAAGAATATTTATTACAGGGTTTTCAAGTGGTGACGGCTTGGGATGTGAATCAAATTGATATTGAAAAAAGTTTTTTTGAAATGGGTATTGACTCGCTCATGATGATTGAACTTGCGGAGTTCTATCGAAAAGATTTTGGTACTTTTCTTTCATTGTCACCCACTATGTTGTTTGAATCATCTAATTTAAAGACGCTTTCAAAACAAATAAGTGAAAAAGTGTCAGAAGTCATGAATGTGTCAAGCAATGATGATCAAAGTCAAACAAGTGAAACCTATACTGAACAAGATATACGAAAAATGAGTCTTGCTGAAATTGATGCAATATTAGGATAAAAAAATAATAATTATTAGGATGGATCAATAAAATGAAAACACAAAATTGTATTGTGCAATTAACAAATATCAAAGCGAACATTAACTTATTTTTTTTTCCATTTGCCGGAGGTACTTCGCAATCCTACCGATCCTTAGTCAAATCTGGAAAAATTGTGGGATGTAATATGTATGCTTTGGAGCTTCCCGGTAGAGGATTGCGGATGAATGATAATTATTCTCTGAGCGTGGAAGAAATCAAAAATGAATGTATATTGGCATTACAACCTTTTCTCAATGATCCCATGATTTTTGTGGGTCATAGTATGGGATCCATTATTGCCTATGAACTATTATGTGCGGTCAAAGCACTGAACGATGCATCTCAAGCTGCTCTCATTGTATCTGCTGCAAACTCTCCAAGACATCTGACAGTGAAAGATCATGTATTTAATATGTCGCTCAGTGAATTTCGAACTTATGTAAAAAGTATGGGTGGGGTACCTGAAGCAATCAGTGAAAATGATCAGCTTTTAGATTTCTTTTTACCTCGTATTTATAACGATATGAAATTATTACAAACCTATAAACCTAATGATAAAGCTATTTTAAATACCCCTATTACTGCAATCGCACCTACTGATGATAATAATGTAAAACCAGAATATGTATTAGATTGGGGAAATTTTACTAATAATCACTTTGAAATCAATTGGTGTGAGGGTGGACATTTTTATTTATTTGATGAAATGACAATATTAACAAATGTAATCAATCAAGTACTACAGGAATATCTGCAATGCTAAATGTAAATATTAATCTTGAACATAAAAAACAATTGTTACGAGAAATATTAGAAAAAAAAAATAAAAAACCATTGCTTGCTTCAAGAGAGCAGCAATCGTTATGGACTTTTTCGGAAACAAATCCGGAAAGTCCTGCGTATCATTTAAAATTTGCAGCTTTAGTTACTCCAGCTATCAATATTGAACTTCTTGAATCAAGTTTACAGTTTCTCATCAACCGTCATTCTGTGCTGCGTAGTTATTTTCAATTTGATAAAGATGGAAAATTATACCAATATGTTGATAATACATTTCAATGTAAAGTGATTGAAAAAAATATCGTAGAAAATGAATTACAACAAAATATGCAAGAAGATTATGCGAGGCCTTTTGACTTATCAAAACCCACGCTCCTTCGCGTATTTTTATATAATATTGAAAACAAATCGCAGGCCCTTTTGATTGTCATCCATCATATTATTATGGATGGTTTATCTTTATTTCAATTTATTAATGAATTAGGGATAATGATGAATGGCAAAATTGATCAATTACATCCCTTACCATTTGAATATCGTCATTATCTGATATATCAACAAAATTTATTAGAACAACCAGAATATTTAAAAAGTAAAGAATATTGGATTCATCATTTAAGTGGTAGTAGTGGTTATATGCCGTTACCCTATGAAGTATCTTTTCGAAATGCATTAGATTATCAAAGTCATTCTGTTAAGAAAACGCTATCAACGACAGTGACAGAAGCGCTCAAATTATTTGCTCATAAACAGAAAATTACCGTTCATTCTTTATTACTCGGAATATATCAATTATTGCTGTATTCCATTAGTGCGCAAAAAGATATTTTTTGTGTTACACCGTGTTTAGGTAGAGAGAAAAAAGAATTTCTTTCTGTTTTAGGTTATTTCGCAAGCATGGTTGTGATGCGAGTCAATGTTGACCCAAGCCAATCGCTATCAGAATTTTTTAAAGCATCCCAACAATTGTTAAAGGATGCCATGTTACATCAGGCATATTCATTTTCGAAGATATTAGAAGATTTTTCTGATATAAGAAACGATGCAAAAACTTTACCATTTGCACAAGCCGCATTTGCATTTCATCAATTCATTAAAAGTGGTTTGGCAACTGATGTGGAACTTAATCCCCGCATCTCAAGCGAATTTCATTGGGAAAAAGCTAAAATTACCCCTTTTCGGGTTCCATCTATCGCTTGTCAGTTCGACTTATATCTCATCGCGCGCGAAGAAATCACCGAGAATATCTCATTAAGTTTTGAATATAAGAAAAATTTATTTGCGGAACATACGATCGAAGTGATGGCAAATTATTTTATCAAATTAATTGATGCTATTTTAATGGAAGAAGATCAATCCATTGCATCATTACCCCGTTATCCAGGACGTATTGCATTAGAAAATACCGTTTCTTCATTTAATCAAACCGCTAAAACAATGCCTGAAATGTCGATGACAACACTTTGCCATCAATCGTTGTTAAAGCATGCAAAATCGATCGCGATTGTTGATAATATCGGTGAACATAGTTATTTAAAATTACTTTATTTAAGTTTTGGATTCGCTGAAAAGTTACCAAAAAATGTAACATCAGAGCCTATTGGAATATTATTAGAAAAAAATCATCAGCAAATTGCGGCTGTTTTGGGAGTTTTATTTAGTGGAAATTTTTTCGTTCCTATCAATTTGGATAATCCTGCAGCGAGAGTGAATGAGATTATCGCCAAAGCAAATATCAAATATATTATTACTAACAAAAAAATTGCCGCACTTTATCATTTAGATCATTGCACGATTATTGATGCAGATGATATTTTTGAAATTAAAAATTATGAAATTAAAAACGTAACGTTGAATCAACTTGCCTATGTTATTTTTACATCTGGTACTACAGGAACTCCTAAAGGTGTTGCGATTTCACATCGTGCTTTAGTGAACACCATTGTAGAGATCAACGATAAATTTTCAATAACAAATCAAGACAGTATCTTTGCTATTTCTGATTTAAGTTTTGATTTAGCCATGTATGATGTATTTGGCATTATCCTTGCGGGCGGGCGCATCGTCATGTGTCCTACAGCACATGTGAAAGAACCGAAAGAATGGTTAAAACTGATTGATCAATACCAGATTACCACATGGAATAGTGTCCCGATGTTATTTTCCATGCTTTTACAGCTTAAAAAAAACTTACCTTTTAAAAAGATTTTTTTAAGTGGAGATTGGATAAACGTCGAATTAGTGAAGGAATCGCATGAATGGTGCAAAAATGCAGAAGTGGTGAGTTTAGGTGGACCAACAGAAACTACGATTTGGTCTATCTGCTATCCCTTACAACGTGATGTGGATTATGAATTTATTCCTTATGGTTTCCCGTTGGCCAATCATAAATATTATGTCCTTAATGAAGATCTCAATTTATGTCAATTAGGTCAAGTGGGCGAATTGTATGCTGCAGGATTAGGTCTTGCTGAATGTTATTATAATGATCCAAAGACGACAGATAAATATTTTATAAAACATCCGCAATTCGGCAGAATATATCGTACTGGCGATGTAGGATATATGACTGATAATTTTGGTATCCGCATCAAAGGACGTTTAGATCGTCAAGTCAAAATTGGTGGATTTAGAATTGAGTTAGATGATGTTCGATTGGCATTAGAAAAATCATTTCACGAATATAAAGTGATTTGCCATATTAAAGAAATGCCACATAAACGTATTGTGGCTTATATTGAAAATCAGAACGATATTGAGCGAGATAATTATATTGTCGACAACATTAAAGAAGATAAAGTTTATGGTTCAGCCTACCAACATTTATTAACGCTTTTGCCAGAATTTATGATTCCAGACATCTTTTTTGTCATGAAATCGTTACCACTCAGCAAAAATAATAAAATTGATTATCATGCTTTACCCGATATGAATCAATATACCCATAGCAACTTTTTGAAACGTGTATTTAATGAAAAAGAGGAGCAAATTGCACGTATTTGGGCGGATACTTTAAAAATTCCTTTTACCAATATTCATGTAGATAGTCATTTTTTCCATTTAGGCGGCGATTCTCTCAGTGCTGTTTCAGTCATTAATGCAATTGATATGAAATATCATGTCTCGTCTTCCTTAAAAATGCTGTTTGACTTTCCCGTTCTGCAATCATTTGTGAAAGCCATTTCTGAATTAGAACAAGAAAATGTGGAACAATTGGTACTCGCTGCAAATACTTATGACAGATATCAACCATTTCAATTAACGCCTATTCAACAAGCCTATTATATCGGTCGGCAAAATCAAATTGAGTTAGGTGAAGTCAGTTCACATTCCTATTATGAATTTGATTTAGAAAATTTTGATATCCAAAGATTTCAATCTGCATTAGATCAAACAATTCAATCTCATGACATGTTGAGAGTCGTGATTAAAGATGAAAATCAACAACAAGTGCTAGAAAATGTTCCATCTTATCCGTTAGAAATGATTGATGTTAGTCATTGCGATGATTCAGATCTGACTGAAAAATTAATGCAATGGCGTGAAAAATTGTCGCATGAAATTATTGATATGAGGCAATTTCCAACATTTCATATTAAAGCGCTACAACTTAAAAAAGTTACAAGAATTTTAATTAGTTATGACTCCATTCAATTTGATGCATGGAGTTTTCTTATTTTTATGCGGGATTTATGTCAACTCTATTTTCAGAAAGTTTCATCGCTTTCTGTTAAAGTTCTGCAATTCAGGGATTATATCCAATATCTTGATAAACTATCGCATCATGCAAGTTATTTAACTGCCAAACAATATTGGTATGCGAGAATTCCGCATCTTCCCCTGGGTCCGCAATTGCCTGTATCGATGAGATCAGTCAAACAAGTATTTAAGCGGATGAATGGAACGTTATCGATCGATAAATGGAATAAGTTAAAATCGAAAGCGAAAGAAATGGCATGTACTCCTACCTGTTTAATATTAACTATTTTTTCATTTGTTATTCGATATTACAGTCGTTCGCCTCATTTTTGTTTGAATCTCACTTTATTTAATCGACCCAATCTTCATTCTGATATTCATCAATTAATTGGTGATTTTACGAGTTTAATATTATTTGAAGTGAAAGATATTCCACTTCCTATCGCATTCTCCGAATATTTAACCACCATGCAACAACAATTAATTTCCGATTTAGATCATAGGGTTTATGATGGTGTGAATGTACAAAGAGATATTCGACGACATCATAAAAATATATCTCAAACGATTGCACCGGTTGTTTTTACTAGCACACTTGGATTCGATCAAGTATCTTCATTTGTAGATGAAATGAAGCACCTTGTTAAAGTCAATTATTCTATAACACAAACCCCACAAGTTTGGCTTGATAATCAAATTAAAGAAAATCAAGATGGTCTACATTGGGTTTGGGATTATCTTGATGGATTATTTGATGCGAATACCATTTATGCCATGCATGAATTATTTAAAACCATATTACATCATTTAACTGAAAAAAATTGGGACCAATACCAATTACATGGATTATTGCCGAAAGAAGTTCAGCAGTGGATGGATTTTAATAACACTGCAAATGATATGCCAAATGAGATGTTAATAGATTCCATATTGCGAACTTGCCATGCATATCCTGAATCTATTGCAATTGTTGATGATATTGGTGAAATGACTTATCAGGATTTGTATCAAAGTGCACTTAATCTCTCTTCAGAAATTCAAGCATATAACTATCATTTACATTCACCCATTGGCATTTTATTTGAAAAAGGCAGAAATCAAGTTATTGCATGTTTAAGTGTTTTATTATCAGGCCATTATTTTGTGCCCTTAAATATACTCAGTCCTCGAAATCGCTTGATGCTTGTCATGGATGAAGCACATATGGTGGCTGTTATCACCAATACCACATTACTTAAAAAATTTGATTTACCTGAAGAAAAAATATTGAATATCGATTTCCTTAAAACAACGACCTATACTAAAATCATCCCGTCAAATCCATCTGATACTGCGTATGTGATTTTTACTTCAGGTACAACGGGAAAGCCAAAGGGTGTTGTTATTTCGCATGAAAGTGTGATGAATACGCTTTTGGATATGAATCAACGTTTTAGTATTACGCATCATGACAGTGTGCTTGCCATTTCGGATTTATCATTTGATCTTGCCATCTTTGATATTTTTGGTTTGCTCATAGCAGGTGGCCGGATTATTTTTCCATCATCAGAATTATGTAAAGAGCCTTCACATTGGTTAACGCTCATCAAAACAAATCACATTACAATTTGGAATAGCGTTCCCATGTTATATGCCATGTTATTGCATGCGATGGAGCCACTTCCAACGATCAAAACAGTGCTTTTAAGCGGTGATTGGATTATGCCAAATCTTATTAAAAAAGGATTTACATTGTGTCCCACCGCAAATCATGTTGCATTAGGTGGAGCAACGGAATGCTCCATTTGGTCTAACTATTTTATTCTTGAAGCACACAAAGATTATGATTATATTCCCTATGGTTTTCCGCTGACTAATCAAACCATGTATGTCTTAAATAAAGCACTTTCACCATGTCCAGAAGGAATCGAAGGAGAAATATATATTGGTGGGCGAGGCGTTGCTAAAGAATATTACCAGGACCCAGAAAAAACAAATCACGCCTTTATCAATCACCCAGAATTCGGAAGAATTTATCATACCGGTGATTGGGGGCAGTTGACATCTCATCAAGGGATTAAGTTTTTAGGCAGAAAAGATCGACAAATTAAATTAGGCGGTTATCGTATTGAATTAAATGAAGTAGAGAGCATTTTACGAAAAAATTTGTTATTCGATGATATTTATATTGACGTACAAGATGTGCATGGTTCAAAGCAAATGGTGGCTTATTGCGTACAACCTTCGAATGACAAAGATAAGGTCATTGATAAGCTGTCGCTAAATAAAAATCCAGCATTTCCTAGTAAATTAAATATAATTAATGTAGCTGAAAACCTCGAAGATAAAAATTATTGGTTTAAACGCAAAAGTTATCGTCACTGGATTCAAAGTGATTTTCCTTTGCAAATGATTAAAGAAAAATTAACACAAATTTCTCCCTATCCAATGGGGAATACTAAAAATGCATTACAATCTGCGTTGCAATTATTACGAGAAGTACATCATGCAGATAATCCTCTTCCTAAATATCAATATCCATCAGCGGGTGGATTGTATTCCGTAAAATGTTTTATTTCGATTGCAAGTAACCATGATAAAATATCGAAGGGTTGTTATTATTTTTCCTCGAAGGATGCGATGTTAATTCAGATTAATGAAAATCCGATGAATGACGTTGATGAAATTTTATTAATCGCAGACACGACATTAATAAAGACTTATTATCCGTCAAAATGGCAATTATTTTCAGAAATAGAAGCGGGACACATTGTATCATTATTAAATAAATATCTTTATTTGTCTTATCGCGAAGAAGCTTTTTCGAATGATACGCTTTCGCTGTCAGAGCAATATACTTTGATTGTGCGATATGAAATCCAGCATCAAAATGAAAATACGGTTACGATCCCTTCTTTTCATTTATGCTTGCAACAATCCAAACTTTGTTATTACTACAATGCAGAAAAAAATGCGTGGATTGATGAAGAAAGTATTTATGATATTTATTCTTTAGATCAAAATGCTAAAATGATAAAGAGCGCATGGGGAGTTATTATTTTTGATTCAACGACAGATGCCATCACGATAGGTCGATATGCGCAATCTTTAATGGAATCTTTCATGAATGATGAGATCGGTTGTTGTTATATCAGTAATTTCTTTGTGAAGAAAGAGAATTCACTTCAAAAACATCATCTAGGAATTGTGTTTGGTAAGGTGCCGCAAGAGACAATGCAATCTCATAAAATTTCCAATAACCCTACCAGTCAATCTGAAATCTTGCATGAGGTGTACACGAGACTCAAATCAGAATTACCGGAATATATGATTCCATCAGATTTTGTTTTATTAAATACATTACCATTAAGTGCAAATGGAAAAATAGATATTAATGCTTTACCTAAGAAAAATTTAACTTCATCGTCTGATAGTATTAATATTGAAGATGCATTTACTTTGAGGATCGCAGATATCTGGAAAAAAGTTTTGAATATTTCTGATAATGTGATTTTGTATCAAAATAGCAATTTTTTCATGTTAGGTGGCGATTCTCTTAAAGCATTAGAAATGTTATCTTTGATTAATGCAGAGCAAAATCAGAAAATTGAATTAAAAACTATTTTCGATTTTCCAGAATTAAAATTATTTTGCGATCATTTGCGTTTATATGAAATGCAGCAAATAATCGATTCTTCAGAATTTGTGACTTTAAAAAATATTGATGAGGATTCACCTATTATTATTCTGGTACATCCGAGTACTGGAACCATCGACTGTTTTTTACATTTGGCTCATGATTTTGATGCAAAATATAATTTGATTGCCATTCAATATAAAAATACGTCATTCACCAATCTTTACGATTTAGCAGAACACTATGCGACTGAAATTTCCGAAACATTTAAGAATAGGAAGATTCATTTACTTGGATATTCGTTAGGCGCATACATTGCTTTTGAAATCGCAAAAGTATTGGAAAATAAAAACGTGGCGTATGAAAGTATCGCGTTAGTGGATGCCTTACCTGTTTATCTGGCTGACGAAATATTCTTTGAGCAACAAGGTGAAATGAATGTATTCGAAAAAAGTTTAATGGAAGAATATGCCGTTTCTCGGGATAAAATTCATCTATATTTAAGTTATATTTATGATCGTCAACATGCTTTAATTGCTTTATCGCATGATTATAAAACGACTGGACAATTACAGCGTGGTATTTCATATTTCAAAGCAATGGTGGAAACACCGAATTTAAAAAGCAAAATTGATGCATCGAAAAATCAATGGAAAAAACACAGTCATGCAGAAGTGATTGAATTTATGGTGGATGGTAATCATATGAATATATTTTCTCAAAAGCATGTGATTACTTTTAGAGAAAAATATTTACGTTATCTCAATAGTCTATCGGACAATATTAACGCACGCAAAAATTGTTGATTTGCTCGTTTTTGTATTTTATCATGGCGGCGTTACAATTATTATACAATAACGCCGTGGGGACTATATGTTAGAGAGAGGCAAACCTACTTTAAGTGTTGCAGGTACTCAATCAGATGAAAAGCACGCCCCAGATATCATTTTCAGTACGGAGATCCCTCTCTGTGGATTATACCATCTCACTGAGAGTGCATTTTCAAAAGCAGCTCTGGAACTTAAAAACGGCAATGCCACTCAGTTTCAACAATGGTTAGGTAAAAATCAAGCAGCCTATGTTATTTACCAAAATTCCTCCAAAGAGTATGTTTTTAAATACCTACGCAAAAATGATGATAAAATTGAATGCAGTTCTGCGATCCCATTAAAAACAGTAAAAAAGGGTATTGATACCATTAAAAGTAAAAAAGATGTTGTTCAGCAGTTACTGTTATTAGCTGAGGTGAGTGAATCTGACCGACAGTCGATTGTAAAACAACCATTTTATTGTATTAGTGAAACGCTTACTGAAGAACAATTAAAAGTAATTTCTGCAGTATTTCAGCATAGTCACGTTCCTATTGATAAATTCAGTGATCCTTATTATTCCGTTAAAATAGAAGAGAGATGTACGAAAGAGTTACAATATGAACAACCTTCCTTAGATAATTATAAGTTTGATTTTTGCTATAAAAAAAAGCCACAGATTACTATTACAAAAATAGAAAGCAATAAAAATAAAATATCTAATATGACTCTGCAAGTTTTGGGTGCTATTGGGATTCCTGAAGAGACAAAATTATCTTTAGAAAATCGTCAAAAAATTAAAATGCAATTACAAAAACATCATTCGTACACTGAAGCGGATATCCAAAATATCAATACGGTTGGCAATATAAGAGAATTACTTAAAGAATATGAAACTCTCGCATCATTCATGAGTGCTTTCATGATTTTTGTAAGACAATCTCCTTATTCAAATGAAGAAAAAAGTGCCGTTAACAAGGATTTAATCGATATCTACTTCGCAGCATGTTCAAGCGTCTTTTCAAAAGAAGAGGTAATATCTACTCGCAGAAATGTTGTCGAGATTCCTTATACTAAAAATAATTTTTCGTTATCTCAACAATTAAAAATATTTCATTTGGAAAAATATAAAACGTATACACAGGAAGAGCTAGCAGAAATACTGAATATTATCAGCGATTTTTTGAATAGCGATATGTTTTTACAATTTTTACAAGTTGTAAAAAAAGGTGTGTATTATTTTGCATTTATTGATGAATGTACGCATCATACTTTTTCTAACTTAACGCGCAAACCGCTCCAGCACCTTGGACAATTGGTGAAAATAGGACCCGATTCGAGCAATGGATTACTTGATAATATATTTTCGGATTTTTCAAAATTTCATCAACAATTTCCCAATGATCTATTAAAAAATGCACTCGATAATTTTTCATTGGTGAAACTAAAAATCGTCGAAGCCCTTAAAGATGTCAATGTCGATTGTCCAGATGTTTTAGATGTGGCTTATGAGCACAAACTATTAGTACCAGAAGATAGAAAACAAGAATTATTTACAAGTCAAGACAAAGACTTTGCAACAACATTTGATGCTAAAGTTAAGCAAAGAGAAGAACGTAATAAAAATGCTTTAGAAAAAGCAAGCAATGCTATTAAAGATTGGAAGTCAGAAGAAAGCAAGGATGGTCTGCCAATTCTTGCTAATAAATATTTTGATGCACTTCTACATTATACAAAAGTTTCGATGTATGGTTATATATTAAATAATAAAAATAAAGAAGCAGAGATTGATAAAAATAATTTAGAAAAATTAAACAAGTTTGAGAGAACGGAGGAATTTTTAAAAAAACAAGATGTTGTAGTCGCTCTTTATAATGCGGGATTTTTTGATCCCAAAAATAAAAAAATATTTGAAGTATTAATCCAATCAATAAAAAAAGAAACTGAAGAACGAGTTATCAAACTCGAACGGAACATCACTTCATATCTAGATATTAAAATAAATAGAGTAGGTATAATTCAATTTTTAGAAAGCTTATCTGATCTTTATACGATACAAATGCTAGAAAGTGCACTTAATGGTCAAGTAAAGGATGAAGTACAGTTACAAAAAAGAACCTGTGTTATAAATAATGCGATAGACCACATCAAACATTTAAAATGCGGATTGTTTTTATTATCTCATGCTGCATTATTAGATGATGATGCGCTTAATGAATCCAATATGTTTGCTGATGAACGAAGCGAAGTATATGCCATTGTAGAAGACCAGCCTGAATCAAATACGCCACAATTATATCATCTCAAAAAAGAAGATAATAAAAAAATACTCGTTCGTCAGGTAGGTTTTAATGGCAGCTATAGTGTGCTGCAATTGAAGAAAGATTTTGGCGAAGCTTATCATTTACAAGGTGACTTATCTTCATTTCCACTCAATACTGAATTGAATGATCAAGAATTAGAAACAATTGAATTTTCTATGATAGACGCGAAGCCACAGGGTAGGGGTGGAACATTTATCCCTCGTCAAAATTCTTATAAAGTAGAATTAGCGCATATTTTGCATACGCTTGCCGAAGAAGAATCCATAAAAAAATCCAGAGGGATTGGGATATCTTCAGGTGCATTTGCACATATACAAACATTGATTAATAAATTAAATCTCACAAAATCCATCCTTCTTTATAAAGCGAGCACGCCGGTGTCAGCAAAGGAAGAGAAAGTTGACGATGAAACCGATATTGTTTCAACGAAGCCTTATTCACCTGTGACAACTATCGAAACACGTTTACCTTATCCAAATTCTTCACGCTCCTCTTTACTACCATTATCGCCAATGACAGCTAGTTCTGAAAAGATGGATGAAAAAATTCATCAAGGTAAACGACAAAATAAAGGATTTTCAGAAATGTTTTTTGACCAGCAACAAGCGGAGCAAAAATCTAAAAATGAATTATTTGAAAAAATTAAGAAAGGACAACAAGATAAACTTGACTTAACATTTAAAATATTAAAATCGAAAAAAGATTTACTTGATCAAGAAATAAAAAAAATAATCATGATTGAAGATGAAAATCTTCAAATAAAATCAATTCTTAATGAAGCTAAAGAAGATGAAAATAAAGAAAAACATCAATACGAAATAAATAAATCAGCGGCAGAAGCGTTTGCTAAAAATTTATTGAGCATCAAAGATAATCCATCGTGCGAGGTAGAGATAAAAGAGCAGCGCTTAATGGATTTAAAAGTGACGCTCATGGCTCAGCATAATTTATCAAACGAATTAAAAGAATTAGATAATAGATTGCAAGCTCAATCGAATGAATTAAAACCATTCGAAAGCGAATTAATTCGTGAAAAGGAAGTTTTCGAAAGTAAAACACAAGTTAAAAAAACCGCTTTATGGAAATACATATTGGGAGGCGCAATCGTTTGCGCGGGTGCGACACTCATTGGAACGGGAATTGGTGCAGCTCTTCTAGGAGCGGCTTTAGTCGGTACACTATTTTTATCATTGGTAGGTAGCGGTACGGCGATATCCCTCACTAGTTTGTTTTATTCCATTTTTCGAGCCAAAAAAGATATTAATCTTGAAAACGAAGTTAATACAAGAAAACTCGGATATCATGCTGCAAAAATCAAATATGATAGTCGAAAAAAAGAAGTGAATGATCTTACCTCTCTTAAAATTGAAAAACAAAATTCATATCGTGATCATTTAGTTACTGAACAAGAACAAAATCGAGACGTTTATGCTTACCAAGCATCTTTAGATATTAAAACGGCGGCAAGCGAAGCGCATTATTCTGCAAAAAAACAGATAAGAGAAGATGCGGAGCAACGATTGATACTTGCTGCAAAACATAAAGAAGATCAGGCTAAGATTATCCAAAAAGCAACTCAAGATTATGAAAAGATATTAATTCCGAATCAGGGATTCAAAAAATGTAAAATTTCAAGAAGCCCTTCTTCGTCAGCTTTTTTTAAATCGCAACCATTGCCGACACAGGAACGTGGAGTCGAAGTATCCGAAGTAAATAAAAAAAGGCTCTTAACACGATCCAATAGTTTTTGCTGAATCATCGGATATCTTCACTTCGACCTTGTAATAATAAATCGATTGCCATCAGCAGTGCGGATTTATCGATAGGTTTTTCGAATGAAACCGTTGCACCTAAAGATTCAGATAAATCAAGATATCCAGTTGGATCTAATCGTCCGCCACCGGATATTGCTATAATTTCCATATTGGGATGTTTATTTTTTACTTCGGTGATAAGTGTAATGCCACTTTTCTTCGGCATAATGATATCTGTGACCATAATATCGGGTTGTTTTGTTTGTAATATTTCAGCTGCAATGTCCCCATCGGCTGCAGTAATAACTTCATGAGACGCTCTTTGCAGCACTTGTGCCAGCATATCTCGAACTAATTCATCATCCTCAACGAGTAATATGGTCGCCATCTTAATCCTCCTTTTTTGGCATGATAGGTAATAATAGGGTGAAGGTTGTGCCTTTTCCTAATTTACTTGTTACGGTAATTTCACCTTGATGTTCTTTGATAATACCATGTGCTGTGGCAAGCCCCAAGCCAGTCCCTTTACCGACCGCTTTCGTTGTAAAAAAAGGCTCAAAAATACGTTTCATCGTATTAGCGTCCATACCAGGTCCGGTATCTGTAAAATCAATTTTGCAATAATCGATGGAAGACATATGAGGAAATTGTTTTAAATATCGATTTCCCGGCTGTAATTTACGTAGTTGAATCGTGATTTTTCCTTCACCATCCATCGCATCCACTGCATTATTGATAATATTGACAATCACTTGATGTAATTGCGTTTGATCTCCTAAAATGGTCATCTCTTCTGCCGAATGAATGAGGTCGATATTCACAGAAGCCGGGATGGTAGGGCGTAATAAAGATAACGCACTATTTAAAGTTTCTTCTATGGGTAAGGGTTGAAATACTTCATGTTGATATCTTCTACCGAAAGTTAAAATTCTCGCAATGAGGTCTTGTCCGCGTTCAGCCGCATTCAACACTTTCCCTAAATTTTCGTAAACAACGCTATCTTTTTCGACGTCTTCGCGTGCCATTTCAACATAACCTTTGATGGCATAAATAATATTATTAAAATCATGCGCAATTCCGCCAGCGAGGGTTCCAATGGCTTGCAGTTTTTGTCCTTGTAATAACGCGATTTCGAGTTTTTGTTTGCTTTCTTCGGCTTTCATACGCTCAACCATTTCTTTTTTAAAATCGGCGCGGACTAGGGTTAAGGTAGAGCCACGTTCTTCGGTTAATTGGGCCAATTTTATGGCGATTGCGGCTAAAAAAGACGCAGCAATACCCACAACTAATATGATCCAAGGGATAGCAATGGTAAAAGTGGTTGCAAAAAAGTGGGGTGAGTAATCATTGATAAGCCCATACCAAATTAATAATGTGGTAATCACTCCTAACAGAATAATGAAGTAGGGTAACCATTTGCGTATATCTATTTGAATTTTATGAAAAAATTTAGGCGAAGGCATGATCATAATCCCTTTAATTCATTTCGGTAACGCTTCAAGCTTATCAGCTTTAAATTCGAGCCGAAAGGTAGTATCCTTATTGCTGGAAAGACACGTCAACTTTTAATCGCATGGAATTGAAAGATAAAGACTTATGCAACTAAAGAAAATCAAACTCGCAGGTTTTAAATCATTTGTTGATCCCACAACCGTTCTTGTTCCAACTAATTTAGTTGCGATCGTAGGGCCAAACGGGTGCGGCAAGTCGAATATTATCGATGCCGTGTGTTGGGTAATGGGTGAAAACTCTGCCAAATATTTACGCGGCGAATCGTTGGCCGACGTCATTTTTAATGGCTCTACCGCGCGTAAACCCGTGGGACAAGCATCAGTCGAACTCGTTTTTGATAATCAAGATGGTAGTTTAGGCGGAGAATATGCGAGTTACGCCGAAATTTCTATTCGAAGACAAATTACGCGTGATTCCGAATCGGCTTATTTTTTAAATGGCGTTCGTTGTCGCCGTCGCGATATTGTCGATATATTTTTAGGAACAGGTTTGGGTCCGAGAAGTTATTCCATTATCGGACAAAATATGATTTCACGTATTATCGAAGCGAAACCTGATGATATGCGTGTTTATTTAGAAGAAGCCGCGGGAGTTTCACGCTATAAAGAAAGACGCCGTGAAACCGAAAATCGTATTCAACACACCAAAGAAAATTTGGCACGTTTAAATGACGTACGTAGCGAACTCGATAAACAACTGTCTGCTTTAAAACGACAAGCAAATGCCGCAGAAAAATATAAAATTTTAAAACAAGAAGAACGCATTGTTCGTGCGGAATGGCTAACCATTCAATGGCGAGAATTAGATACGAGACTGGTTGGGGATTCTTTACAAATCCAGCAGCAATCGACAGGTTTAGAAGCACGCCAAACAGAATTGACTGAACTTAATTTACAGCATGAATATAAACGCGAAGGATTGCGTGAAGCGAATGACGTTTTCCAAGAAGTGCAACAACGTTATTATGCGATTGGAAATGAAATATCCCGTCTTGAACAAGACGTCGCTCATACAGAAGAAAGGCAAAAAGAGCGACAAAAAGCAATTCAAGAGGTAGAACAAGAAACAACGGAAGTTTCGGAACAATTACATGACACCGACGAAAAATTAGAAGAATTAAGCCAAGATGCAGAACGTTTAACGCCTGAAGCGAAAGAGGCAACAGAAATTGCGGAGCAATTGAAAGAAGAATTAGAAGAAGCCGAAGATGCGATGCAAACCTGGCAAACGCAGTGGGATGCATTTAATCAATTAGCATCAAGAACGACGCAAATTGCTGAAGTCGAACAAACGCGCATTCAACATCTTGAGCAAAAAATCATTGCGAATAAACAAAGACAAGCAAAGTTAGCAGAAGAAAAATCGTTAATTGATTTTAGCAAATTAGAAAATTCCATTGGTGAATTAGATGATGAAGTAAAAAAAGCCGCAGATGAAAAAGAAAATCACACACAAAAATTATCTGATGTGCAACAACAAATTGGAACGACGCGCACCTTACTGCAAAAAACTTCCGAAACCTTAAATCAAGTTCAAGGTGAGTTACAAGTTTTACAAGGAAAAGAAGCATCCTTACAAGCATTGCAAGAAACGGCATTAGGTCGTCGCAATGATACATTGACAAAATGGTTAAAAACACATGCACTCGACAAAAAACCGCGACTTGCAGAAGAAGTAAAAGTTGCAGCGGGTTGGGAACAAGCAGTCGAAAAAGTTTTAGGTTCTTATTTGCAAGCCATTTGCGTGGAAGATCTGCAAAATGTGTTGGACGTAACGAATAAATTGAAAGAAGGTAGTTTATTAGTCGTCGCACCATCAACATTATCATCCAAAGCTGAAACCAATACTTTACTCAGCAAAGTGGAATCAGATTGGCCGCTTGCTTCATTATTAGCAGGCATTTATGTTGCAGGTTCGGTCGTGGAAGCATCCGAACTCGCAAAAAAATTGAAGGCGCATGAATCTGTTATCACGCAAGATGGTGTATGGTTAGGAAATGGTTGGTTACGTATTTCTCGCGATGAAAATCCTGAAGCAGGTGTTTTTCAGCGTGAAGAAGAGTTACGAGCGCTCACGAAAAAAATTAAAAGCTTACGCGAAAAACAAGAAGAATCCACAGAGAATGTAGAGCAATATCGCGAACAATTAAAAGATCTGGAGCGAGAGCGGGAAACGCTGCAAAAAATCGTGAATCAATCAAATATTAAAGCGGCACAAATTGAAACCGAACAAAAAATCACGAGAGAACGTCTCACTGAATTAAAAGATCGACTCGACCGATTTGAAAAAGAACATGCTGAAAGCATTGCACTGCAAAAAACTGCCGAAGAAGAATTAAAATCTTCACGCGTGAAGTGGCAGCAGGCGATGGATAATTTAGAAGAACAAGCAGAAAAAAGAGAAACGTTAACGGAAGAGCGTGATTCGCTACGTCAGCAATTGCAAGTGACGCGAAGCAATGCGAGTCAAGCGAAAGATAAAGCGCATCAATTAGAAATTCGTCTTCAAACGACGCTTTCTGAATTATCTTCGTTAAAACAAATGTCGACACGTTTACAAACGCAATTAACTGCGCTCGAAGAGAGACATTCGACATTGCAAGCGGAGCTTGAAGCTGCGTCATCGCTTGAAACATTACAAAATAATCTTGAAGTGGCTTTGAAAAAACGTTTAACGCTTGAAGAAGAAGTGCAAGGAGCACGTGCTGCAGAAGATACTATCAAACAAGAAATTCGACAAATAGAAACGCATCGTCAAGAAGTCGAACGTGAAATGTCAAAATTACGCGAAAAATTAGAAAGTTTGAGAATAGAATCGCAAGGATTAAAAGTAAAATCTGAAACGTTACTAGAACAAATTAAAGAAATTGGTTTTCACATCGAAGATGTTTTAAAACAATTACCTGAAATTACGGGTCTTGAAGAATGGCATGAGCGTCTTCAACAAATTACTTTACGTATTTCACGATTAGGTGCCATTAATTTAGTAGCCATCGAAGAATATACGGCTTGTGCAGAACGCAAAGAATATTTAGATAAACAAAATGCGGATCTTGAAGAAGGACTCGCCACATTAGAAAGTGCAATTGCGAAAATTGACAAAGAAACGCGTGCTCGATTTAAAGAAACATTCGACCAAGTGAATTCACATTTTCAAGCATTGTTCCCCAAAGTATTTGCAGGTGGAAAATCTTATCTTGAGCTCACGGGTGATAATTTATTAGATGCCGGTGTGACGGTAATGGCATGCCCTCCAGGAAAACGCAATAGCACTATTCATTTGTTATCGGGTGGCGAAAAAGCATTGACCGCAATTGCCCTTGTGTTTTCTATTTTTCAATTGAATCCTGCACCGTTTTGTATTTTAGACGAAGTTGATGCGCCACTCGATGATGCGAATGTCGGTCGTTTTTGCCAGCTTGTCAAAGATATGTCGGAAAAAACCCAGTTTATTTTTATCAGTCATAATAAATTGGCGATAGAAATGGCGAATACGTTAATTGGTGTGACAATGAACGAACCAGGCGTGTCACGTTTAGTCAGTGTAGATGTACAAGAGGCGATGAGTTTAGCAGGCGTATAGGGAGGTTGATATGAGCCACCATTTGCAAATGATTGTGATGCTTGTGGTAACAATAGGGATATTGTTTTTTTTAGTGAAAGTTTGGTTTAGTGAAAAAAATGCTCCAGAAGTCGCAAAAATAACCGATGAAGAGAATGCGGAACTTTCTAGTTTTCAACAATTAGTTGAGCTAGAAGAAGAGCCTGATACTATTTCGAAAAATATCAAACATACGGAAAAAAAATCTGTTCCGGAAATTATGAGCATTAATGTTATTGCAAAAGCTGGTGAAACATTTGCTTCATATGATTTATTTCAAGCGATTTCTTCGACCGGCATGCAATTTGGCGCAATGAATATTTTTCATTATTACGACGACCCTTTGCATGATAGCAAAAAAGTTTTATTTAGTTTGGCATCGATGACAGAACCGGGTGAATTTGATATGAATCATATCGGCGAATTTTCCTCCCCTGGTTTGTGTTTATTTATGGATTTGCAGGCAGTGAAAAACATTGAAGAAGTTTTCGGACGAATGCTTGCGACCGCTGAACAATTAGCAGATGATTTGGAAGGTGAGTTATTTGCTGATCCTAAAACACCATGGAATACTGATATTTTAAATCACTACCATAAAAAAATAGCGGAATATGCTTGATTGATATGAAGTCCATTCAAAAAGAAATTGAACTCTTAAAGCAACAACTTAATGAATATAATTATCAGTATTATATTTTAGATGCGCCGACGATATCGGATGCAGAATATGATCTTATTTTTAAGAAATTAAAAAAAATAGAGAGTGCCCATCCAGAATTAATCACCAGAGATTCTCCGACGCAACGCGTAGGCGCGACACCTAGCAAAGCATTTTCAGAAGTCAAACACCAAGTTCCAATGCTCTCCCTCGACAATGCTTTTTCAGATGATGAAGTCAAAAACTTTGATCAACGCATCAAAGATCGATTGGATGATCAACGTGACATTGAATATCAATGCGAGCCAAAATTAGATGGTTTAGCCGTTACTATTTTTTATGAAAATGGATTATTACAATTTGCAGCGACACGTGGCGATGGTGAAACGGGTGAAGATATCACGGAAAATATTCGTACCATTGCGATGATTCCTTTGCACTTACAAGGAAATGATTTCCCTGCAAAATTAGAAGTTCGTGGCGAAGTTTTTATGTCGAAACAAGGTTTTTTGGCAATGAATGAACGCGCGAAAGAAAATAACGAAAAAGTTTTTGTGAATCCTCGCAATGCAGCCGCAGGGAGTTTACGGCAATTGGATTCGCGCGTGACCGCGGGGCGTCCACTCGAAATTTATTTTTACGGTATTGGTGTGTATGATGATCACCGTCCTCCTGAAAAATTAAGTGATATTGTTTCACTATTTAAAAAATGGGGTTTACGTGTCAATCCTGAAGTGAAAATTGTCAAAGGTGTGGATGCGTGTATTGATTATTTCAATCATTTAGGAAAGATTCGTCATCAATTACCTTATGAAATTGACGGGGTTGTTTATAAAGTTAATTCGCTACGATTACAAAAAGAATTAGGTTTTGTCTCTCGTGCGCCCCGATTTGCACTCGCGCATAAATATCCTTCAGAAGAAGTGACAACGATTATTGAAGCGGTAGAGTTTCAGGTGGGTAGAACGGGTGCGATTACCCCTGTCGCGCGTTTACAGCCTGTTTTTGTGCATGGCGTGACGGTGAGTAATGCGACGTTGCATAACATGGATGAAGTGCGCCGAAAAGACATCCACATTGGCGATACGGCCTATGTACGACGCGCAGGGGATGTTATTCCTGAAATTGTGAGTGTTATCCCGACCTTGAGGCCAAAAGGCGCCAAAACGATTCAATTACCAACGCTATGCCCCGTTTGTCAGTCGACAATAGAGCAGATTGAAGGGGAGGCCGTGGCACGTTGTAGCGGTGGTTTATTCTGTCGTGCGCAACAAAAAGAAGCGATAAAGCATTTTTCAGGCCGTCGTGCGATGGATATTGAGGGTTTAGGCGATAAGCTTGTTGATCAACTTGTCGAACTTGGCAAAATTAAAAATGTTGCCGATTTATATTATCTCTCGTTTGATACGTTAGCTAATTTGGATCGTATGGCTGAAAAATCCGCGCAAAATATTTTGGACGCATTAGAAAAAAGTAAAAAAACCACATTCGCACGTTTTCTTTTGGGATTAGGTATTCGTGATGTGGGTGAGGCGACAGCGAAACAACTTGCTAATCATTATTATTTAGAAGATTTGTTTACGGTAACAATTGAGGAATTGCAGCACATTCAGGATATTGGCCCTGTGGTTTCGAAACATATCGTTGCTTTTTTTGCTGAAAAACATAATCGTGAAGTAGTGGATAAATTAATTAAAGCAGGGATTCATTGGGAAAAAGAAGCAAAAACCTCGGTGAATACCGTACTTGCCGGACAAACGTTTGTGTTGACCGGCACGCTCGAAAGCATGACGCGGGATGAAGCGAAAGATAAGCTGGAGCACCTGGGCGCGAAAGTTGCTGGTAGTGTTTCGAAAAAAACTTCTTATGTCGTTGTGGGTTCTGATGCCGGATCGAAATTAGATAAAGCCAAGGAATTGAATGTGCCGATTTTGGATGAGCGGCAGTTTAAGGAGTTTCTTTCGAGTTTGGAGTAATTCTCCTTTCCCCTCTACCGATCGCCAGGCTTCGGCGTAGCACTCTGATCTTCTTTTAAAGTCGACTCATCCGACTTTTTATCATCTTCTTTTTTAGCGGAAAACAAAGTGCCGGAGTAAGACATTAAGGGGCTTGCATCTAGATCTTTGGTGTATAAAATTGCTTTTATTTTCTCATTGAAATAAGGCTCATTTTTCATGAGTTCGATAACATTTCCTTTTCTGCTTCTTCGATCTAAGAATTCTTGCCACTCTTCGGGATTTAAAATCTTTTTAAGACGAACTAAACTTTCATAATCACTTTTTTTAATAGATTGCTCGACCTGAAAAAATACATCTGACTTCACGCCGATTGCATCAATTTCGAAACTATCTCCCATGTATTCTATGACATCACAAACTTTTTTTGGCGTTCCTGATTTTTTTATAAAATCATATAATAAATCATAATAATTATCTTCCGTTAAATTTGCGCCTGACTCTATTAAAAACTTAAGTGTATTAATATTACCATTATTAGCAGCTACAATGACTAAATGCATAGTATCTATTATTTCCTTAAATGCTGAAGGACTTAAACATTCTTTAATAGCTTGAACGGATATTAAATCATCATTGTCGATGCAATTTGCGAGCCAATTTTTTAGATAATTATATTCATTATTTTTATCAAAATAATCTTGTAATGAATCCGTAAAAACTGCGCCGTGATTCATGAGCCACTGAAATAAATCAAGATCGCGGTGTTGAAGTGATAAATTGAGTAGTGATATCCCTTGAGACTTTGCGTGCACCAATGATGGTATGACGTGTGGTTGTTTCGATTCTAATTCTTTAAGTCGATCTACATTTATTTTTTTGGTTTCTTTAAATAAGTCTTCAATGAAAATGCGACTTGCTATTTCTCCTGAATCTTCAGTCAATAATTCTCGTTTATAATTTTCAAGAATTTGCGAGATGTTTCCAATATCTTTTTCGCTTGTTGTTTTTTTTATGCCATCTAGAAGTGCATCGAAAAATTTTTGATTATTACCGGTATCGGTGGTGGCGCCATTTTTAAGCAACCATTTTATCATCGGCATATTACATTGACGAGCAGCATATACAAGTAGCTCATTGTTATTTTCCTTATTAATATTTTTTATGGCAGATTTGACTAATAAAGGATAATTTTTTTCAAATTCATCTAGTTTCTTTAATTCGTCAGATCGAACATGTTGGTAAATCATTTGTTTTGTTTTATCAACGGCGGCATCAAAATATTTTTTTATTCCCAATTTTGTTGCATAAGTTTCGGAAAGGAATTTTGCTCCATTATTTTTAAGTATTTCAAGTGTATTATTATCAGATTCAATAAAAGCAACAAAAAGAGCACAATCCATAATATTTTTAGCACGAGGATCTGTAGATTGCGAAAGTTTTTCGATAAAAAATTTGGCCGATTCTGGGCGTTTTGAAATTAATCGATCTAGTAAGGAAACCCCTTCTTTATTTCTATAAAATAAATAATCATCTCCTAATTTTTCTATCAATGATTTAATGGTATCTTCATGCGTGTAAAATATCGAGAAAAGTGTTCCAATTCTTGCAATTCTATCATTACTTTCTTTTTCGTCGAAATCTTTCATTGCGGAGTTAAAAAGATCAGGAAATTCTATTTCTAGATTTTTGATTTCTGATACCTTATTTTCACGTGCAAAATTAATAATTTCCGAAAATACTCTATTGATGGCAAGTTGGTAAGTTTTTAGTTCACTAAATTTTTTAGCTTCCGCTAGTGTTGGAAGCTTTGCTCCTTTTTGTATGAGAATCTTGAATATTCCATCATTGCTAGTGGCATAGGTATGTAACGCTATGATATTAATATACTCTGGATCTAGAGAAATAAATTTTTGATATTTTTCATAAATGTCATAAATATCTTGAGAACGACTCAATAGTGCCTTAGTAAAATAACGTCTTATAGCTGGGGATAGATCTATGGAATCTGAATATTCTAAAAATTCGTCTGCTATAGGTAATTTTTTTTCTAGCGCACCTTGGAAAATGTCTTGAAAATCCTCATCTTTAATACCTAACTTATTTTTATGATTTAGTTTTAAAATCCTCGAAATGAAACTTACTTTTTTAAAACTATTTAATTCTGTATAACTGGAAGGATCATTTTCATCAATAGCATTATCCATGGTTGTTACTAAAAGTGCATTTTTTTCTTCTCGAGATAGGCTTTTCCATTTATCCATATGTGCGTTAGAGCAATAAGAAGAAGAACCAAATTTGACGTTATCTATCCAATTGCCATTATCCAAATTTTTAGGATCATATGATGGATCTTTTGATTTTATTATTTCCTCATATTTTTCTCTAATTTCCTCTTGAAGCAGCGATTTGCTAGCTAAAGCCATATTTTCTGGTTCTTCACGTCTAATAAACAATTCAGCATCCCACATTTTATCCACTTCATAAAAGTCCAATCCATATGCTAATAAATATTCTTCCTCCCATATAATGCTTGGCGCATTCTTGCTTAAAGACTTAAATCGCATTTCTTTTCCTTTGAAAATACCACCACCTATTTGAATGCCGTCGATGGCATGCATTTTATCAAAACCAAATATACGTGCTGCTTCATTGTGAATAATACCCGTATTTTGTCCAAGAGGTTTGTCGGATTCCACATAAGGAAATCCTAATCTCTGCAAATGTTTTCGTTCCTCCACTTTTCCATCATTTTCATTAAATGCTGGCACAAGGACCTCAACCAAAATATCCTCGGTCTTATGTTGAAACTTAATACGCGCAAAACCCTGTCCAGGAAGAGCCTTTTGATATACTTCCATGCAATCATAATAGTCAATAGTCTTCTGTTTAACCTCTTCAACTGGTCTACCGTTCTTATCGAGTATGGCATTACCACTATCATCGAGTTTAGGAACCCGAACTTCTACCTTTAAAGGTGCAATTGCACCTTTAAAAATTTGATAATGTGTAGGCAATCGACCATTTCTAAATTTAGGAGTGCGATAAATATCATCTCTTGGTTGAACAATGTGATCTCTTATTTTTGAGGGCATATGCTCAACTTTTTTATCTTCCGCTTTTAGGTCGTCGCCTGGTTCATGGTCTGGCATATTCTATCCTCGTTTTGAAAGAATTACTGGTCCAAGTTAGCGATTCTCTTTCTTTAGAGTGAATTCATCCGACTTTTTATCATCTTCTTTTTTAGCGGTAAACAAGGTGCCGGAGTAAGCCATTAAGGGGCTTGCATCTAGGTCTTTGGTGTATAAAATTGCTTTTATTTTCTCGTTGAAATAAGGCTCGTTTTTCATGAGTTCGATATAATTTCCCTTTCTGCCTTTTCGATCTAAATATTCTTGCCAATCTTCGGGACTTAAAATCTTTTTAAAACGAATTAAACTTTCATAATCATTTTGTTTAATACCAATATCGATCTTAGAGAATACGTCTGACTTCACACCGATCGCATCAATTTCGAAACTATCTCCCAAGTATTCTATACAATCGCAAACTTTTTTTGGCGTTCCGGATTTTTTTATAAAATCATATAATAAATCTATGAGATTACTTTCTTTTTGATCTGCACCTGATTCTATAAAAAATTTAAGTGCATCAATGTTGCCTGTGCTTGCGGATAAAGCAAGTAAACCAAGCGTATCAATTATTTCCCTAAATGCTGGGTCGTGCACAGCTTCTTTAAAAATTTTAATTGTCGATAAATCATCTTTGGTGATGCATTCCATTATCCAGTCTTTCAGCGAATGATATTCATTATTTTTCGAATAATACTCTTGCATGGAATCTGTAAAAGTTGCTCCGTGATCTATCAGCCAGTGAAATAATGTAAGATCTCGATGTTGTAGTGATACATTTAATAATGAGACTCCATCGAATTTGGCATGCATAAGTGATGATATAGTCTGCGGTTGCTGCGATTCTAATTCTTTAAGTAAACTTACGTTTATTTTTTTTGAGTCTTTGAGTATATCTTCAATCAGGATGCGACTGGATATTTCTCCTGAATTTTCAGCTAATAATTCTCGTTTATAATTTTCAAGAATTAAAGGAATGTTTTCGATATCTTTTTCGTTCGTAGTTTTCCTTATACCATATTCAAGCGCATCAAAAAATTCAAGATTATTTTTAGCGTTCGTTGAGGCCCCGTTTTTAAGTAACCACTTCATCATGGGTAAATTACATTGGCGGGCGGCAAATACCAATAATTCGTTACCACTGATCTCATTTGTTTTCTGCATCGCGGATTTAAAAAACGGAGAATATTTTTTTTCAAGTTCATTAAGCGCCTTTAAATCATTATTATGTACATGCTGCTGAATGAGTTCCTGCATTTTCTTCATGGTAGCATCAAAATATTTTTTTGCTCCCAATTTTTTCGCATCATCTTCAGAAAGCATCTTTGCTCCATTCACAATGAGGATATCAAAAAATCGATTCCTACCTTCTGCAAATGCTTTCAAAATAGCTATGTTAATGTATGCATGAAATGATTCAGGTAATAATAGTCGTTGAGTTTTCCCCAATGTAAAATTAAAAAGGTCAAGTCTGTTGAGTTCAATTATTCTATCTAATAATGATACGCCTTCTTCATTTCTCTCAATCAATTTGTTATCTCGGTTACAAGTTTGTTGAAATAAATCTTCTGAACTATAAGCGACTAATAAATTAATTCCCCATTTTCTTTTCTCAACATCTCCTAAAATAATTGGGTAAATAAGTATTGCATATTTATCAAATAAATTTTTCATTCCTGGAATAGGAGTGAGAAATGGCTTATTTAAATAACGAATGATCGCTGGAGATAAATCGATGGTATCTCTATATTTTACAAATTCATCGATTACTGATATTAATTTTTTTTCTAATGCAGCTTCAAACAAATTTTGAAAATCCTTATTAGTAATACCTAATTTTTGTTCGTGATTTAGTTTTAAAATTCGGGAAGTAAAAGTGATTGGTTTTTTTCTACTTCGTGATATATAACCGACAGGATCATCATTTGTGATTGCTTTATGCAAAGTCGCTATTAAAAGCGCATTTTTTTCAATTCGGGAAAGTCTTTGCCATTTATTGATATGATCATTCGTACCAAGAATATTAGTTTTATCTGCTGCATAACGATAGTCAGTTAACCATTCACCATTATCTAGATTTTGAAGATTGTAGGATTCATCATCTGTTAATTTTTCCTCATTATATTTTTTTGTTATTTTTAAATATTTTTTTCTTATTTCTGATTGAAGTGGTGGTATGGTTGCAAGCGAAATATTTTCTGGTAGAAGACGTCTAATCATTAAGTCGCCATCATATCCGGTTTCTTTGTCATAATAATCTAAACCATAAGCTAATAAATATTCTTCATTCCAAATGATGGATACTGCATTTTGGCTTTGAGATTTGAATAAAATATTTTGGGATTGTAAGGTATCTCCACCTTTAAAAAGACCCCCGCCTAACCTTATGCCACCGATATTTTGATTTTTTACAAAACCAAATATGCGACTTAAGGCAATATGAATAAGGCCAGTATTTTTTCCGCGTGGTTGATTTGATTCTACGTACGGAATTCCTAATCTTTGTAGATGGTTACGATGGTCTTCTTTTCCATCGTCTTTATTGAAAGCCGGCATAAGTACATCGACTAAAGTAGTGGATCCATCCTTATTGATACGCTCAAACATGAAACGCGCAAAACCTTGTCCAGGAAGCGCCTTTTGGTATGCATCCATGCAATCATAATATTTAATAGTACTTTCTTTAAGTTTTTCAATTAGCTTGCCGTCCTTATCAAACATTTTTTTACCGTTATTATCGAGGACAGGTACCCGTATTTTTATTTTTAATTCTGGAATCTCACCTTTAAACATTTGATATTGCGTGGGTAATCGACCATTTTTAAACTTAGGAGTGCGATAGATATCATCTCTCGTTTCTATATTGAGTTTTCTTATTTTTGATGACTTGTCTTTTGCTTTCTGGTCGCTACGTTTTGGCAGCATAGAAAATCCTCGTTATTTTTTAATACTATCTGATTAAATTATAGCGCAAAAGTAATGAATGGTTTAATAAAAGTTAAAATTAGGGGCGTAAAGAGATTTGCATGTCTCTGATTTGATTAATATTATGAATTTTGCTCGATTCAATTGGCTATGGTTTATCCCTCGATGGGGTAATCGTAGGCCCTTCTGGCTTATCATCATCCTTTTTTTCCGAAGAAAATACGGAATGTGACCTTAATGCACTAGGTGTTGAATCTTTTATTCCCAAAATTTCTTTTATTTGATCGTTGAAGTAAGGTTGCTTTTCCATGAGTTTAATGACGTTTCCATCACTATTTTTTTGATCAAGAAATATTTTCCAGTAAGTACCTGCCCCGTCCTCTGAGGAATTGTTTATTAAGAGTGTTTTGAAACGCTTTAATGTTTCATAATCATTATTTTCAATACAAGAAGTCACGTGAGAGAATACTTTTGATTTTATAGTATTATAATGCATAGGGAAGGAATCATCTAAATATTCCCAAATATCGCATACAATTTTCGGTGTGACAGATGATTTTTTAACATAGTTATATAAAGGTCCAGCGCTTTTCATTGGATCATCTGCGCCAGACTCTTTAAAAAATTTAAGTATATTAATGTTTACTTTACTAGCCGCTGCCGAAACTAAATCCAACTCTTTTATTACTTTCGGAAATATGGATTTATCCGATTTATCGAAATATTCTTTCATCGTCTTAATGGATGCAAGATCTTCCTTATCAATATAATCTGTTATCCATTCTTTAAGAGGATGATTTTCATTATTTTTATTAAAAGACCAAAAGACAGACTCTGGAATAACCGCGCCATGTTTGATGAGCCATAGAAATGACGAAAGATCACGGTTTTGTAATGATACATTAATTAAAGAAACTCCATCGGATTGTACAGAAATCATTGATTGTATTGTATCTGGATGTTTACGTTCTAGATCTTGAAGAAGACTTACATTTATTTTTTTCGATTCTTTGAGTAAATCTTCAATGATGAAACGATCGGATATTTCTACTGAATCTTTCATCAATTCTCGTTTATAATTCTCAAAAATTTCTAAAAGGGCTTCAGAATCTTTCCCCGCATGTTTTTTTGCGATGCCCTTTTTTAATGAGCGGGAAAATTCTTTTTGATCATTGATAACATTTGCTGTGGCGCCATGTTGAAGTAGCCACTTCATGAGCGGTAAATTACATTCCTTTGCCGCAGTGACAAGCAATTCGTTTCCTTTCGTGTTATTGATTTGTTGTATCGCATGTTTAATTAAAGGCGAAAATGTCAATTCAAGTTTATTGAGTGAATCTACATCATTACTGAGTACATATTGTGTAATAGATTCTTGCATTTTGTTGGTTGCGACATCAAAATATTTTTTTACGCCAAATTTTTTAGCGTCATCTTCAGAAAGAATGGTCGCTCCATTTTTTATAAGAATATCTAATGTTTGATCATTACCCTTAACAAATGAATTCAAAGCAGCGATGTTTAATTCCTGAAATATTTCAGGAGATGATTTGCGACTTTTCTCTAGTATAATTTCAAAAAGATCCATTCGATCATACTCTATTGTTTTTTCTAATAACGATATTCCATGTTTATTTCTTCCCATCAATTTGTCATCAAGATTAATAATCTTTTGAAAGAGAGTTGGGGGGCTATTTTTAAGAATGTTATCTAATAAAGAGGATGTCCATTGGGTTTCATTAAAATCTTTTAAAAGAATGGTGGGAATGTATTTTTTAAATTTATCTAATATGTCTTCTACATCAGAAGATTTTTCCAATAATGCTTTGGTAAAATAACGTGTAATTGCCGGGGAGAGATCGATAGTATTCGAGTATTCTAAAAATTCATCTGCGACGAATAATTTTTTTTCCAATGCCGCTTCAAAAATAGCTTGAAAATCTTGATCTCTAATCTTAAGTGCATTGGTTTGATTTAGTTTTAAAATTCTAGAAATGTAGCTTACTTTTTTACTACTGATCATTGCTGTATAACTAGAAGGATCATTTTCTTTAATAGCCTTATTCATGGTTGTAACAAGAAGCGCATTTTTTTCTATGCGAGAAAGCTTTTTCCATTTATCCATATGACTGTTAGTAGTAAATGCATGATGACTAGCAAGAATAGCAAATGGATTATCAATAGTAGTGTCATATATAAAATTATTTATCCAGTTGCCATTATCTAAATTTTTAGGATCATATGACGGATCTTTTGATTCTATTATTTCCTTATATTTTTCCCTAATTTCCTCTTGAAGCGGCGATTTGCTAGCTAAAGCCATATATTCTGGTTCTTTACGCCTAATATACATTTCACTATCGTGCATTGTTTCTGGGTCATATTCCCATAAGCCATAAGCTAATAAATATTCTTCATCCCATGCAATACATAACGCATTTTTGCTTAAGGAGTTAAATAATAGTTCTTTTCCTTTTACCACAGCTCCACCGATGACAATGCCGTCTTGGGCATCCTTCAAATCAAAGCCAAATATTTTTGCGGCGTGATTATGAATGATGCCAGTATTTTTTCCACGAGGTTGGTCGGATTCCACATAAGGAATACCTAGTCTTTGCAAATGTTTTCGTTCTTCTTCTTTTCCATCATCTTTATTAAAAGCAGGCACAAGGGCATCAACTAAAATATCCTCGGTCGGATGTTGAAACTTAATACGCGCAAAACCTTGTCCAGGAAGCGCCTTTTGATATGCGTCCATGCAATCATAATATTTAATAGTCTCTTCTTTAACTACTTCAACTGGCTGACCGTCCTCATTGAGCACTGCTTGACCTTTATTGTCGAGTACTGGTACCAATACTTTTATTTTTAAATCTGCAATTGGACCTTTAAACATTTGGTATTGTGTGGGTAATCGACCATTCCTAAATTTTGGCGTGCGATAAATCTCATCGTCTCTTTCCCGAACATTGAGTTTTCTGATTTTTGAGGGCTTGTGTTCAACTTTTTTATCTTCCGCTTTCTGGCCGCTACGTTTTGGCAGCATAAATGATCCTCGTTCTTTTTTAGTACCAACTGATTAAATTATAGCGCAAAAATATGAAATGGTTTAATAAAAGTTAAAATGAAGGTGTTTCTACAATTTGATTAATATTATGAATTTACTCAATTATTTTGAAATAGCTTAAAACATGGTCGCTTAGTCATTAGTTTCCGGTAAAGGTAAACCCTCTTTGAAAAGGCGTTGTTGCATAATCAGAGGCTTTGTCATCCTGAACGAAGTGAAGGATCAGTTTACTTCCATAATATGGTGATGAATTAAACCGATCCTTCACTTCGTTCAGGATGACCTTATTTATGCAACAACGCCTTTTCTAAGGGGGCGTTAATTTACGCGCGTGGCATCCAAGCGACTTCAATAACCGAAACTTTTACCAGACAGCTTTTCTTGGTAATTCTCAATGAACTTTTCAACATATGCATGTAAACCTTCTCTATCATCAATTTGTCCTTGCGATCGTAATGTTGCTTTTGCATTTTTTATAAATAGAAGGCTCTGATCTTTATCCCAATTTTTCGAAAACATCTCTTTCAATTGTTCTAGATAAAATTGGATTTCGATAATGTCTGCGTATTTACGTCCCTTTAAGACGAGATATCTCGCAACTTTTTTAGGTTCATAAATTTTTTTGCTTTTACTCATTATCATCAACTGTTCATGATAACGATTGAGGAAGTTTATAAGATTCTCTTTTTTATGAACAAGGGAATTTTTTTGTTCTTTGTGTTTATCTATAAATTTTTTTATCTGTGCCGTTTTTAACATAACATCAGGAATAATTGCTTCAAAGATAGGTGTATTTTCATATTCTTTATATTTTTTTAATAACTTAGATTTTTTTTGTGATCTTTTTTCAATGGTTGAAAGTAAATTTTTAGTGTTATATTCATTAGATTTAGCATCTTTAGCTGTAATATCACGTGCCATCACTAAAGCATCGGTATGACAAGAATAGAAATCACTTTGTCGAGCATTTTCTAATACGAAGATTTTAGTTTTAACGGAATCATACAAATCGAGCGCGTTTTTACTAAAGCCCCTAGAATCTGCGTGTAAAAAAGCTTCGTTATCTTTTTCTTTCAGATATACAATAAGTTCGGAATGTATATTATCTCCCACAATAAATGCTTTGCGATAATTTTCGATTTTTTTTTCGCGCGCAGAAAGGATATCTGCATTTTCAGCAATTTCATTATAGGTAATTAAGAATGTTATATCAGTATGGTATTTATCGGAATAATAGTTGCTAATTAATTTTTTGCCTTCAGAACTTAATTTTATCGCAAACCCCTTTTTTTCATCAAGAATACTCTCGTCTCGTACAGTTGAATAATACTCCCAAGAAGAAAATGTATTTAATTCAACTCGATCAATCATAAATTAAAAGGTCTCAATTAAGTATGTGATCAATATTTTATCATAATAACCATTAAAATCACATAAATTATACAGCAAATAAAATAATTGCATATAATCAATCACATGACTCAGTAATTTGCACAAATTTCTTGCATAAAATTTAATAAAGAAGCAAAATAAGGTTAATAACTCGGAGAGGGCGGCTTATGGTATTAAGGAATAAAACATTCTTGGTCGTCTGCCTCGCATGCGTATTGTTTTTAATGATCGGGGCAATGAGCGAAGCTTTTTATAAATCGCTAAATCCTTTGTCACTTATCGGATTAATCATTTCCTTTTCAGTTGTGTCTTTGGGAATATTATACGTAGTTCTTGCTAAACAGATTGAATATCCAAAAGAAGATCACTACGAAAAATTACTGACGAAACAAAAAGTGAAAGTGACAGACACAGATTTTTTCAAATACGATCAGAATAAAAATAAATTCTATAAATTTGCGCATTACGATAAATTTATTGCGTTACCTAATCGTGTACTTTTTAATGAAATTTTGAATAAATCGATTAGTCATGCGAAAAGACATCAAAAAATTCTTGCGATTTTACTTATCAATATCGTTCCTAAAAATCCAGCAGACAATCCCAAAGAACATATCGCCAAAGAATTGGGACAGCTGTTTAGCAAAGTACTTCGTAATGAAGATGTCATTTCAAAGCTAAACAACAATCAGTTTATTGTTTTACTAAGTGATATTAAAAAGCCAAAATTTGCGAGCGTGGCTGCTGAAAAATTATTAAAAATTTGTGAAAAAGACATAGAGGTAGATCATAAAAAAATTCCATTAAACGCACATATTGGGATATGTATTTATCCTGATGATGGTGCGTCGTTAGAAGAGCTTATTGAAAATGCCTATCTTGCACTTCATACAGCACAAAAAAATCATACTACACATCATTTTCAATTTTATTCAGAAAGCTTGGATGCAGAAGCACATGAATATTTGTCAATTGAAGCTGATCTTAGAAATGCAATCAAAAATAAAGAATTAACACTTTATTATCAACCTAAATTAGATATCAAGACTGGAAAAATTGTAGCGGTTGAAGCACTGGTACGTTGGATGCATCCCAAATTAGGTATGTTATATCCGGATAAATTTATACCAATGGCAGAAGATAACGGTTTTATCGTAAAAATAGGTGAGTGGGAGCTGTTGCTCGCATGCCTTACGAATAAACATTGGCAAGAGATTGGTTTAGAGCCCGTCAAAGTTGCGCTGAATATTTCGGCCAAGCAATTCTATCATCCAAATATTACCGTGAGTTTAGTCAATGCATTGCGAGCAACAGGTTTAAATCCCATGTATTTAGAATTAGAAATTACAGAATCTACTATCATGATCGATCCTATCAAGGCAAAAGAAGTATCAGATAATATTAAAGAAATCGGTGTGCAAATTTCTATTGATCATTTTGGGCTGGGTTATACTTCCATTTCGCATATCAAAGAATTTCCGATTGAAAGTGTGAAGATCGATCAAAAATTTATAAAAAGCATCCCGCATAATGAGGTCGATACGGCATTGGTCGGCGCTTTAATTACCCTCGGCCACAGTCTTGGATTAAAAGTGGTGGCGGAAGGAGTTGAAACTATCGAACAACTCCAATACCTTTCATCACATGAATGTGATATCGCGCAGGGATATTTTTTAAGTTATCCAGTCACCGCGAATAGTGTTGCTGAACAATTTAAAAAAGTGTCAAAAAAAATAGTCGTTTAACTCACGCATTTTGTAAATGATTCCCGAGTAATTCGCGCATTTTCGCTTTGATCACATCAATCGCAATGCGATTTCCTCCTCCTCTCGGCACAATAATATCTGCATATCTTTTTGATGGTTCTATAAATTGTAAATACATGGGCCGGACGGTTTCTTCATATTGTTGCAGCACAGAGTCGAGGGAGCGCGCACGTTCTTTCACGTCTCTTTTTAAACGGCGCATGAGACAAATATCTAAGGCGGTATCCATATAAATTCGAATGTCCATCAGTTCACGTAATTTTGGATCCACAAATAATAAAATGCCTTCTAAAACAATGATGGCATGCTTTCCAATTTCTCGCTTTTCATTTTCCCGTAAATGCATAGAAAAGTTATATAAAGGAATTTCAACACTTTTGCCATGTTGTAATTCCGTCAAATGTGAATACAGTAAATCATGATCTAAAGAATCAGGATGATCGTAATTAATTTTAGCGCGTTCTTCGAAAGGAATATCACTATGATCTTTATAGTAAGAATCCTCTGAAATAACGACAACTTGATTCGAACCTAATTCATTGACAATGGTGTTTGCTAAAAGACTTTTGCCAGATGCGGAAGCACCTGAAATGCCTATAATAATCGTATTTCCTTTCACAACTATCTCCTCAATAAAATATATAACGCGCCAGTTGCCCCGTGTTTTTGAATAGCAGAGGTAAATGCCAGAACTTCAGGGATTTGGCGTAACCAATGGTTTAGTTTGTTTTTTAAAATAGGTTTGCAATTCGCGCGCCCCTTTCCATGGATCACTAAAGCATGACGTACTCCCTCTTGTCGACATTGAATAATGAAATGATAAAGCAATGTTCTGGATTGTTCGACAGTCTTCCCGTGAAGATCTAGAACCGCCTCCGCATTATATTGTCCTTCACGAAATTTGCGAAGGATTTTATGCTGAATACCGGGTTTCGCAAAAAAAAGACGATCAGAGTCAGAAACGGGATCAAGGGTCTCAAAATCGCTGAGAGGAGAGGACTTTTCTTCCATTTCGTCTTGTTTTCGTACACGGATAATGGGTTTTTTTGGGGTTTTGGTGATTTTTGTGTAGGGGAGGGGCGTGACGTCTTTCATGGCCTCATTAAAGGCGATTTTATCATCAGTTTTGTCATCTGGTTTTTTAGCCATTGGTTGTAGTCATCAATTGTTTTTGGTAGTGTATCCCTCACGCAAATTTGAAACGAATAAGGCTATTTTACCATGAAAGATAAAGATCTATTACAACGTTTTTTATTCGAAAAATCGCCTGTTCGGGGAGAGGTCGTCCACCTTAATCAAAGTATAGAAACTATTTTGGGTCAGCACGAATATCCTACCTTTATTCAGAAGTATTTAAGTCAGGCATTAGTAGCCGCCACGCTTCTCGTCGCAACGATTAAATTTCATGGCCGATTGACCGTGCAATTTCGTGGAAAAGGCAAATTAAAAATGTTATTGGCGCAGTGCAATCAAAATTTTCACTTGCGTGGCCTTGCAGAATGGGACCCCAATTTAACCGAAGCGGAATTACAGGGAGCCTTAAAGGAAGGCGTGCTCGCCATCATGATGGACCCTGACATTGAAGGTGGGCGACGATATCAGGGTATTGTCGAATGGAAAGGAGATTCTTTGATTGCATCTATCGAAAATTATTTTAAACAGTCCGAACAATTACCCACACGAATTTGGATGGCCATCGATGAGAATCAAGCCGCCGGTTTATTACTTCAGGTAATGCCAAAAGAAAAACCTGAAATTTATGATCATGATTGGCAACATTTAACAATACTTGCAGACACGATTACTGAACCTGAGTTATTAAATTTAGATAATGAAACCATATTAAAAAGGCTTTTTGCTTCCGAAGATATTCGTGTATTTGATGCAGAACCTGTCACATTTCGCTGTCATTGTTCGATGGAACGAAGTGAAAATGCAATTTCTCTTTTATCGAAAGAAGACGTCGAAGAGGAATTAAAAAATCATAAAAATATCACTGTTACGTGTGAGTTTTGTAATCGTGAGTATGTATTTGATCGTGTGGATATTGCGAAGATTTTTCAGAAAGGAAATAAATCGACAGGGTCGACGGAGTTGCAATAGGGATTCGTCGTCCCGCGGCAAGTCCTGAGGGATCCAGAACTGCATTGATGTTGCTCTGGATCCCGCGAATAAATCGCGGGACGACGGTTGTATATGTGCTTTTAAATTATTATAGGACTTTTATATGATTTTCGATTTTCTACTAGTACTTTTATTTTTTATTACTTTTAAATTTTACGGCATTTACACGGCAACTGTCGCCATTATTATCGGTGCGACTGTCCAAGTCATTTTCAACCGCATTCGCCATAAAAAATATGACAAAAAACAATTGATGATTCTCGCGGTGATTTTAATATTTGGCAGCATGACATTATATTTTCATAATCCTATTTTTATTAAATGGAAACCAACGGTCGTTTTTTGGATAATGGGTTGTGCATTATTGATAAGTCAGTTTGTCGGAAATAAACCTTTAATTCAACGACTGATGAGCCATGTTTTTGAAGGAAAAGAAGTAGTCCCGCCGCGTGTATGGAAAAATTTAAATATCGCATGGACCATATTTTTTATTTTCCTTGGCACATTAAATGTTTTTGTCGCTTATTATTTAAGTACCGATGCGTGGGTTAATTTTAAATTATATGGGGTATTAAGTGCATTGATTGTATTTGCGGTCGGGCAATCTTTTTATCTTGCGAAGTATTTTAATGTGAAGTAATCTCCGGGATTATTTATTCAAGGATTTTTTTATGGATACCAGAAAGGAACTTTTAAAAGCAGTAGAATCAGAACATCCCCTCAATAAAGAGCCTATCCTCACTATTCCTGAATTATTGGATCTCATTCAGAAATTGCCACATTCAGAAGGCGAAATGGATGAAAAAAATGATGAGTTTTTAAAAAATATCTTTGCAACAGCGGTAAGCAATGGCCACAAAGAAATTGTGGAAGCTTTATTGGATCGAAAATTAGATCCCAATAATGTCCTTAATACTAACGGAGCCAGGGTACTAAATTCCGCAGCTTATAGAGGACACGTAGAAATTGCAAAATTATTAATCGCAGCTAAAGCAGATGTTAATAGTATATGTAAAACTGTTTCTGGAGATGAGCAGACTCCACTTTTTGCAAGTGTCGTTGGAAAAAATAAGGAAATGGTGCAATTATTGCTAGATGCAAAAGCGGATCCGAATAAGGGAAAAGTTTGGCATACGGCAGTTGGATTTGCAATGATGACACATCAATATGATATTACTGTGATGTTGACAAAAGCCGGCGCAGTTCCTAAGTCAAGCGAATTTAGTGGGTTAATGCAAGATTTCTCTGATCTTTATTCAAATCTTCGAGAAGGTAGAACACATGAAGAAGTGGAGAAATTGCTTCCTGCCGTGAATGCATGGTTGAATAAGGGAGTTTCATTGGATGGTTTTATTAGCTTGCACCGTTTTCTTCGTTTTTGTGATCAAAAAAATCCGATAGTGAAGGATTCTTTGATGAAGTTATGCGAATTAATTCCTAATCATGTTTTTGAAGATGAATATGGTGAGGTAACTGTTAAAGAACATGTTTTAAAACCCGCAAAAGAATATATAAAAAAACTACAAGTGGTAATGGAATACAAACCAGAAAAAGAACCTGATTCACCGTGGCTTGCTTTCTCTGGCCAAGATAGGATTGCATGGACTCGCAAATATGGTTATCGATTTGATGCGAATACCGTTGAAGAATTATATGAAAATATCCGTGAAAAACGACATCCTTATCTATCTTTCTTTGGATTGGCACCTGCAGTGCAACCCGAACCTGAAAGAAAAATGACATTGAGCCAGAGGACATCATGACGTCAACTAACTTAACAGAAGTGATTCGAGAACGTTTAGAAAAAAAATTTTCGCCAACCTTCTGTGAAGTGATTGATGATAGTGAAAGACACAAAGGACATGCCGCACATCGTGAAGGTGGGCGGCATTTTATTGTGAAGATTCAAGCGGAATGTTTCGCGAACGTTTCTCGTATCAATGCACATCGGCAGATTTATGCAGTATTGGAAGATCTCATGCCGGATAGGATTCATGCGCTAAATATTCAAATCCTTCGCGTTTAACATAAACACGCCCCCGTCACCACGCTCGAATTCCAACCACGTGAAAGGGATTTCAGGAAATTTCTCGGCGAGCGCATGTTCACTATTTCCTACTTCGACAATTATAATTCCTTCGGGCGTTAAATAATTTTTGGCGTTTTCTAAAATTCGCGTCACGATTTGTAAACCATCAGAACCAGCTTCCAGTCCCAACTTCGGTTCGTGATGAAATTCGAGAGGAAGTTCTGCCATATCTCTCGCATCGACATAAGGCGGATTGCTCACGATAAGGTCGTATTTTTTTGGTGGTAAACCACTAAATAAATCTGAAAGATGTAAATTCACTTGATCTTCGACATGATGACGAAGTACGTTAATTTTAGCGACCGCGATCGCATCTTCTGAAATATCGATAGCATCGACCACACTCTCCGGAAAAGTTTTAGCACACGCAATAGCAATACAACCACTACCCGTACACAAATCAAGAATGTTCAAGGGTTCTTCCGAGAGCCACGGCGAAAAACGATTTTCAATAAGTTCCGCAAACGGCGAGCGTGGAATAAGCACGCGCTCATCGACATAAAAAGAAAGGTTCGCAAACCACGCTTCATGCGTTAAATATGGCACCGGAATGCGTTCTTTAATGCGACGTTCGATGAGGTGCTGCAACTTTTCTCGTTCAGATAAAGTTAATTTGGCATCTAAAATCAAACTGGGATTAATATCGAAAGGTAAATGCAATGTGCGCAAAATTAGGGCAACCGCTTCATCCCATGCATTATCAGTGCCGTGTCCATAAAAAAGGGCATTTTCGTTAAATTGACTGGTCGCAAAGCGTATAAAGTCTCGTATGGTATGGAGTTCAGCAATAAGTTGCATGGTCAAATTCCAGTATAAAGCGCACATTCTAGCACCCCTAAACTTACATCATGAAATAAATTTGATATACTGCTTCAGAACTTTTTCTCTGTCATTCCCGCGAAGGCGGGAATCCATTTATAAAGAATAATTAACTATAAATAGATTCCCGCCTTCGCGGGAATGACAGGTTTTAATTTTAAGGGACCAAAATGAGCGACAAATTCGGTTGTGTCATGCTTGATGTCATGGGAACGGAATTGAATCCCGAAGAACGTGAAATTTTGCAACACCCACTCGTGGGTGGCGTCATATTATTTACGAGAAATTATGCAAACCTCGAACAATTGACAGCGCTTTGTCGCGCCATTCGCGAGGTGAAAGCAAAACCAATATTGATAGGGGTCGATCAAGAAGGCGGCCGCGTACAGCGTTTCCGTGAAGGATTTACCCGCTTACCCAGCATGGGTTTCATTGGAGAACGATACGATTACGCTAAAAATGATGCGTTAACTTTAGCAGAAAATTGTGGTTGGTTAATGGCGTCTGAATTATTAGGCGTCGGTATCGATTTTTCTTTTGCACCAGTGCTGGATTTGTTTGATAAAAATAATCCGGTCATTGGCGATCGTGGTTTTCATGCGGATCCTGCAATTGTCACCATTCTTGCGAAGGCCGTGATGAATGGTATGCATAAGGCCGGCATGCCATCGGTCGGCAAACATTTTCCCGGACATGGGTCTGTCAATATTGATTCTCATCTTACTTTACCGCAAGATGATCGTACTTTAGATCAATTATTAGAAAAAGATTTGCAGCCATTTTTAGAATTGATTCAGGCAGGAATAGACGGTATTATGCCTGCACATATAATTTTTTCGAGCATTGATTCTTATCCTGTAGGTTTTTCCAAGTTTTGGTTACAGGAAGTTTTACGTAAAAAATATCAATTTTCCGGAATGATTTTTAGTGACGATTTAAATATGCAAGCAGCAAATGTTGCAGGCACGCATGCCGAACGTGCGATAACCGCATTAACTGCAGGATGTAATATGATTTTAATTTGTAATAATCGTGCAGGTGCGATTCAAATTTTAGATCAAGTACCGCAACAATATTTTATCGATGCTGTTTCCTTCAAAAAATTACAAGGAAGATTTACAAGCTCATTTTCTTTGTTGCAAAAAACAGGAAATTGGCAGGACAAATATAAGTATCTTATGAGAATGACTGAAGTCGAGAGTTACGAATAACAGGAAATTTTATGGAAATGATTGAAAAATCCAATGATAAAATCAAACAAGTATTAGAAAAATCAGAATGCCTTTATGATTTAAAAGCAGTGGAATCTGCATTAGATCAAATGGCAAAAGAAATGACACAAAAATTACAACATAAAAACCCATTAATCTTATGTGTCATGATTGGCGCTTTAATTCCTGCCGGACATTTGTTGACACGTTTACATTTTCCGTTAGAAGTCGATTATATTCACGCCACCAGATACCGTGGAACGACGCGAGGTGGAGACTTACATTGGTTAGTGGAACCGCGACAATCTTTAAAAGATCGCACGGTTATCATCGCCGATGATATTTTAGATGGCGGAATTACACTCGCCGCTATCATCGATTATTGTAACCAAGCTGGTGCGAAGGAAGTTCTCACCGCAGTTATGGTTAATAAATTAAGAAAGCGAGATCCAGGTGTCAATTTCGATCCTGATTTTGTGGGTTTAGAAACCGAAGACCGATATTTATTTGGTTTTGGTCTCGATTATGAAGGATATTTGCGTAACGCGCCGGGGATTTACGCGGTGGCGAAAGAGCATGAGTGATGTTCCCCCGTCATCCCGCGGCAAGTCCTAAGGGATCCAGAGCTACTTATGTGCTGTCACTGGATCCCGCGGACAAGCCGCGGGACGACGGGTAAGTGTGAATTTTACATGAAGTGAGGTGAAATGATGGGATGGATTTGGATTCTTGCTTTTTTAATCGGTGTGGGAACACTGAGTTATCAAAGAGCTTCATTATCAATTTGGACATTTTCTTTTGCGATTTTCTTCGTTTTTTTATCCGTATTAAGCCATTTATCACATGCAACCATCATCACTTTATGGGTTTTATTTGCCGTTAGTACGATTTTTTTATATTGGCAATCATTTCGAGAAAAGGTTTTCACCAAAAAAGTTTTAACATTTTATCGCAAAAATATGCCGACGATGTCTACCACCGAACGTGAAGCATTGGCCGCCGGCACTGTAGGTTGGGAGGGGGATTTATTTTGCGGTAACCCTGATTGGGATAAATTATTTCAATCTAAAAAACCCGAACTTTCCGCAGAAGAAGAAGCATTTTTAAATGGCCCCGTCGAAACCTTATGCGCAATGATCGATGACTGGAATATTGTGCATAACCTTTATGATTTACCAGAGGATGTGTGGCAATTTTTAAAAGACGAAGGTTTTTTTGCGTTAATTATTCCGAAAAAATATGGCGGAAAAGAATTTTCCGCTTTCGCACATTCGCAAATCTTAACAAAAGTATACGGACGTTGTACGACGGCTGGCACCACGATTGCCGTCCCCAATTCTTTAGGACCTGCCGAATTATTGTTGCATTATGGTACGGAAGAACAAAAAGATTATTATTTACCTCGTTTAGCGAAAGGTTTGGAAGTGCCTTGTTTTGCTTTAACGGGTCTCGAAGCAGGTTCAGATGCGGGTGCCATGACCGATACCGGCATTGTGACTTATGGCGAATTTGAGGGGAAAAAAGTTTTAGGCGTTTTATTAAATTGGAATAAGCGCTACATCACGCTTGCACCGGTTGCGACGGTCGTAGGACTCGCTTTCAAAATGTATGACCCAGATCATTTGCTCGGAAACCGCAAAAATTTAGGGATCACTTGCGCTTTAATTCCAAGTGATACCAAGGGAGTGACGATCGGTCGCCGTCATCTACCATCGGGAATTGTTTTCCAAAATGGTCCAACGGAGGGTAAAGATGTATTTATCCCGCTGGATTATATTATTGGTGGACCTGCAATGGCGGGTCATGGATGGCGAATGTTGATGGAATGCTTGGCGGCGGGACGCGCGATTTCACTTCCAGCTGGCGCGACAGGTGGTGCAAAAGCGCTCGCCTACACCACAGGCGCGTATGCAAGAATTCGACGACAATTTAAAGTGCCAATCGGACGATTTGAAGGGGTAGGAGAGGGACTCGCGCGTATTGCGGGATATACCTATCTCATGGATGCCACGCGTACTTTTACAGCAGGAATGATTGATATCGGTGAAAAACCCGCGGTGGCATCGGCCATTACGAAATATCATGTCACGGAACTTGGCCGACATGTTGCTAATGATGGTATGGATATTCATGCAGGCAAAGGGATCATGATGGGCCCGCATAACTATATTGCTATTGGTTATCAAGTCGTACCTATTGCGATTACGGTGGAAGGCGCCAATATTTTAACGCGCAATATGATTATCTTTGGACAAGGCGCTATGCGTTGCCATCCGTATGTATTCAAAGAATTTGAAGCCGCATCGATTCCTGATGAAACTGAACGCTTGCAAAAATTTGATGAAGCACTAATGGGACATTTGAGTTACACTTTTTCCAATTTTTTCCGGACGTTTATTCTTGGTTTAACGGGTGGTTTTATGGTAAGCGTTCCCAAAAATAAGAAAAAACGCTATCTACAACAAGCGACAAGATTTAGCGCGGCTTTCGCATTATTATCCGATGTTTCTCTTTTGGTATTTGGTGGTGCATTAAAACGAAAAGAGAATATTTCTGCACGATTGGGAGATATTTTAAGTTATTTATATTTACTTTCTGCGTCTCTTAAACATTTTACGGATGAAGGCGAGCCAGCGGAAGATCTTCCTATTGTTCGATATGGCGCATTATATTGTCTTTATCAAATTCAGCAGCGGTTTGATGAAATTTTGAAAAACTTTCCGAATCGTTTCTTAGCAGGATTTTTACGTTTTATCATTTTTCCATTTGGAAAACATTTTTCTTTACCCAGTGATCGTTTAAGTCATAAAGTTGCGGAATTAATTTTAAGTCCGACGGGATCGCGAGAACGTTTAGCAAAAATGGTTTATACAACGGATATTCCTAGCAATATGTTTGCGGTGGTGCAAGATACTTTGATTAAGGTTATCGCCGCAGAACCCATTGAAAAAATATTAAAAAATGCGGTATCTATGGGCACGATTGTGGGTGATACGATTATTGATCAAGCCGAAGATGCACGTTTACAAAAAATTATTTCCGATGAACAATTCATCATTATTCAAAATGCTGAAGCGGCACGTAAAAAAGTTATTATGGTAGACGATTTTGCTGCAGAAGATTTACCTCGTAAGGAGTTTTTACATTTCAATCACCATGCTGAAGCTATCAATCATAAAACCGGCTAAAACGAAAATGCTATTTCGCCACGAAGATAAAATGGGATTATTATTTTATTTAATAATCCTAACTGGGATGTTCATTTTTTTTGAATTAGGCGTTTTCGTTCTTGGTAGTGAACTATATTTAGGTGATTATCAATTTATTGCAAAACATCTCGGAATTCCTTGGAAGGTTGTACAAGGAATTCTTTTTTTTATATTCGTGCAGTTTTTATTGCATATTTGTCTTTTGCTTTGGATTTGGGTGATCACACGTTGTGTCGGCTTGGTTTTTTCTCTGAAAGAGAAGTCGGTAGAATTTTTAGGTATCGGCATATGGTTAGTCGCGATTATTACTTTGTTGCTCGCGAATCAATATTTTTTTGTTAATTCCAAGTTTGCCGCTTTGACTTCGACTATTATTCCAAAAGCGTTTATTCCCTATTGTTTCTGGTTCTTTATCGTCTCAGTTTGCGTTTTACAATGTATTGCTTTGTATGGCGTATTAAAAAAATCTCGATTTCTTTTTACGATTTTAATTTCCATTTTTTTTACGACAACTTTTTGTTTTTTACAAAAACCTGTTATTCTCGATTATGCGACGGTAGAAAAACCGAATATTATTTTTATCGGTATCGATGCATTACGGCCTGATTTTTTAGGATTTTTTGGAAATTCGCAAAATACGACTCCGCATCTAGATGATTTTTTTGAGAATGCGACAGTTTTTTCAGAAAGTTTATCACCGATCGCTCGAACTTTTCCTGCATGGATGAGTATTTTAACAGGTGAATATCCAAAAATTAATGCGATCCGCACCGATTTGATGGATAAAAAAGATTTTAATAATGAAATAACACTATCTTCTATTTTACAAAAAAATGGTTATGAAACCATTTTTGCAACCGATGATTCACGTTTTAGCAATATCAATAAACATTTAGGATTTGATAAAATTGTAGCGCCATCCATTGGTCTCAATAATTTTTTAATTGGAACCATGAATGATTTTCCATTATCTAATTTATTAGTTAATACTTATGTGGGAAGTTTTTTATTACCTTACAGTCACGCCAATCGGGCCGCTTTTACGACTTATAATCCTAATACTTTTATTCAAGATATTAACCGGATATTAGAAAAACCTCGGAGCTCGCCATTATTTTTGGCAGTCCATTTTTGTTTGCCTCATTTTCCGTATGTATGGGCCGATACACTTTGGAAAAAAAATACTTTTTTACATTATTATTCGGCCGTACAACGGGTCGATCAACAGTTTTACGATTTTTTGAACATGTTAGAAAAAAATCAAATGCTTAAACATTCTATCGTGGTTATTTTATCCGACCATGGCGAGGCGTTGCGTCTTCCGGGGGATCGGATTACCGAACAAGATTTATTTTTGTCTCATGAGAAAAATAATCACAATCCTCCCCATTTCTACCCTGGTGATCAGCTTGAAAAAATAAATCAATCCAGCGGACATGGCACGGATGTATTAAGTATGAGTCAATATCATACGGTTTTAGCATTTCGATATTTTGGGTTAAAAGGCCAACGCGAAAATGTAGTACCGGGACGCGTATCATTATTAGATATTAAACCCACCATTTTGCAAGTTCTCGGTATTAAGCATAAGCAAAATACTGCTAATGGAAGATCTCTCATCGATTATATTGCGGGTAATCGCGCTTCTGTTACATCAAACGAGCATTTTTTTATCGAAAGTGATTTTTCTCCGGATTCGGTTCGAACGGCGCACCCAGAAACGCGTAAGGTTATTTTTGAAGGTTTGGAGTATTTTCAAATCAATCCACAAACCACACATGTCTCCGTAAAGCCAAGCATGTTACGAAATATTATTTCGAGCAAACAATATGCAGATTTTTATGGGCACTGGGTATTAGCGTTATATCCCCAAAATGATCAATGGATGATGCCAATTCTTGTAAATCTTGAAACAGGGGAGTGGACCAATGATTTACGTACTCCTTTCGCAAAAACTGCACCGACCTCACTCATGTTGGACGCACTTCGATCATTTTTTAGAGAAGATTTGAAAGAAATTATGCATTATTCTTCTTGACATTAACGTTCAAAGATTAGTTTTATGCACAGATGCATTTTTTTTACATTTATTTTTTAAAAAAAAACTTAATTAAAGATCTTTATCGCTTGACTTATTTAACTCATTGATAAATAAAGGAAGTTTACTTCTGTGCATTTCGTGTTCTAGCGCCAACTTTGCTTTAAAAGATATGACTTGCGATAGTTTTCTATAGGTTAATAACAGAGTTATCCACAGAATCTGTGGATAACATTGTGCTATCGCAAAATGCGTATTTAAGCTGTGCATATTTCTTGAAGTCATGATGTGTATTCTATATGATCCGAAACGATTAATTTAATAATAACGAAAAAAGGAATTCCAAAATGCTTCATCAAGAAACTACGTCACCACCAACTGAAAAAGAAAAAGAATTTAAAATTCCGAACTCTTTACTTTGTCCGATTACTCATCAGATTTTAAAACATCCCGTAACACTTTTTCCAAGTGGCATTGTTATTGAACAACAAGCTGCTGATAAAATTATTGTAAATGATCCTGTCTGTCCCATTACTCGTAAGCCTATCAAAGCTTATTCAAAAGCTTACAAGGTGGAAGAGATGATTGAGGAATTTTTAAAAGAATATCCCATTGCTAAAAACGAACAGTATGTGCCAGAAGCGCCTTTTACAGAAGTCATAGAAAAAGAAGTCAATCATGATAAACCCATGGAAATGACATCTGAAATAAAAAATAGGGGTGTGTCTGGCGCCGCGCAAAGAAATACATTGGCTCCACAAGATTTATCCATGATATTTGGATTTTTGCCTACGGAATTAAAGCCACAAAGTCATCCTCGCCAAAGACCGCCTGCGCCAACGCCACCACCGTCTCCACAACCACGTTCACCACAACCGTTACCGTTAGAAATAAAACCCTTAGATCATGCAGAAAAGGAAAATTTACGTAAGGAATTATTGGATGATGTGCAAAATCTTATTTGGGCTTTAAGATTTGAAAGTGGTCCAAAACCTCGAGGAACTATTCAAAATTTTTCACTATTGTTTTTAGCATTAGTAGAGAGCGCAATGTCCGAACCTTTAGCATGGCAAAAAATCGAAGTCGCTGAAGGTCCTAAAAATGAAAGTATGTATCAAATACTGAAAGCCGCGACGAGAGCGCTTAAGCACTTAGATCTAAGCATATTAGAAAATTCAAAAAATCAATATCGTCATCAATATGATCAAGTCAAACCTAAGATTGGACCTGTTCGATCATTAAGTGATAGCAAATACGCTAAATTTGCAAAAACCATAGGAAGTATTTCTAATCAGCCGGGAAGTTTGGTTTTTAATATGATAAATAAAGTGGAGAAACAACTCCGCACGCTTTGCCAGTTAGAAACACCAGTGATAACACAGCATCGATCTTTTTAACATCAAAATTTTTGTCATCCCCGTGAAAACGGGGATCCATCCGGGTGCGGCGGATTCAATTAATGGATTGGTTCGCATAAAATTCCTTCTCTATCGTTATTCTTCATTATCTTTAAAATTTTTCGCGAAAAAGTATAACGGAAGAATGAGAAAAAATACTACAAATTTTGCTGAAATAAAGACAAATGCTTGACAAAAATCAGCGAGTTGGGTTATTTTGGAGCACCATCGATAACTCATAATTATAAGGCCATTCTTTATGCCTAGATCAGACAAATCCGACCAATCCGATACAAAACCTGTTATTTCCGCTGAGTGGTGCCCTCATCCTTTTGAAAAAGATATTACTTTTGTAAGAAGTACTGTTACAAATGTTACTCAGAATGATTTGAAAGGTGAAACCATCGTTATTCTGGTTGATGTAAGTGGAAGCATGGAGCCAGTCATGGATGAAATGCGTGCAAAAACAAAATTATGGATAGCGCAATTGGAAAAAAGAATACCTAAGCCACGTATTATATTAGGAGCATATGATTATAAAGGAGAAATTATAGGAGACACCGCAATTGATAAAAACATTGATGTCAACGGGTTAATAACACGTCGCTTGCAAACCTATATGGGAAAAGGATTAGATGCAGTGGTTAAGCAATTACAAAAAGCTACATTTGATCCTAAGAATACCACCATGTTTATATTATCAGATGGTGCAGATAGAGAGATAAAATCGGAAAAAGCGGCAAATGACAAGTTTAAGGAAGTTACGGATGCAGTTGGTTTGATAAGATTTGTGGCTTTAGGATATGGCCCTGAGTATTCTGAAGCTATTTTAGAAATAATTGGTAAGCAAGGCGATTGCGCACATGTGTATTTAAAAGATACACAAACTTTTGATGATTTCATCAATAGACGTAGTGAAGAATATTTAGGGAAAAGAACATGTTTACAACAATCTTTCAATGGCGATACAAGAACTCATGATTGCGGTATGACGAAAGATGAAGAGTGGCAGCAACTTTATTCAACCAATTACACACCTGCAAAAATTAAAAAACAAAAACTAGAACTTATTATTAATGAGCAAAATTATCAAGTTACTCTAAAAGAAGCACCAGCGTCTTCTCAAAAGGAAATTATAGAGTTATGGGTCAATGAAGAATTAAAGAAAATTCTTCCAAAATTTTCTCAATTTCTTATAAATGCTTCTAGTCCATTGTCGATATATTATTATGATGAAGAATATCGTGCGGGAAATTTGAAAAAAGAAGAGACTCTTGGAGAATTGCAAAAAAAATATATCGAACAATTTTCTAAAATGCTTACACTTCTTGACGAAGACAGTCCTTCAGTTCTTACCCTTCGAACAATGTTGCAACAATGTGTACGTTTGAAATCTTTATCGAAAGCACAATCGAAAGAAATGCTTTCAACGACCTCAACAATGACTTCTTCTGCTGGTAGAACACTTCGAATGAGGAATTTGCAACAGGAGACTTTCGGAACGACTAAATTTAAATATAAAAATCAAAATATGGATGTTGTTGATCGTCATTTCAATTTTTGTGATAAGAAAAAAACTAATGCGATTTCCTTAGATGCAGGAGTCACGAACCGACCTGCAATTTATGCAGATATTCCTTCGATTAGACAATCAATAAAACTTAAAAATATTGATATCAACTCACAAACTATCGATGAAAAGCAAATCCGTGAATTTATTGCATTATCACGAGTTAACTTAGGGAAAGTGTATGAACATAAATCCCAGGGTAACGTAGGTCTTGTTTCCGTAGAACATTTGCTCGATCCTCCGAAAAGGCAAAATACTTGTCGTCATCACGCTTTCTTAACATCGATATTGTTGGGTCAACATACAGCATTAACATCTGTCAATCAATTCCGGGGTACCGCTCACAATCTTGATGGTCATAATTTTGTGATATGCGAAACAAAATCGGGTGAAAGGTATCTTATCGATTCTCATCATAGTCGTGTATTTAGTATGAGTACTCTATCGAATAGACAGGAGGCGATTAAATATTATGAAGCACATGGGTTGCATGGCGTTTTAGAGGAATTATTTAAACATGGTAGTAAGCATTGGCAATGGAACATGGACGAACACCCACCACTCTATCAATTAACGGAAGAAGCGGTAAATGCAGAAGTTAAAAGTAAAGATGATACGAGTGGTGTCGTTAAACCAATTTCTCTATTTGATATTGCTCCGAACAAATATCGCTGCCCCTTGAGCGGCCAAATCATGCGTAGTCCTGTGATTGTCTTTGATCAAACTGGAGATACGGCGGTTCCTTATTCTTTTGATTATTATAATTTACAAGCCTATGTGCAAAATCAACAATCAAGAGGAATAGAGCCACGTAATCCCCTTACCAATCAACCTATTGATATGCAACGAATATTCCTCGATCTCAATTTATTACGAGAAATGTGGGTATTTGTACAAAATTCTGTTGAGCCAAAGGAAGAAGCGAGCTCCGGCATTGAAGCAAAATCAATGCAGGGCGCTAAAGGAAAGTCATATAACTCCATCGAACTTGAGCATTTTATACCTTTATCAGAAAAAGCTAAAGAAGAAGTCATAGAGCGTGCTAAAACAAATAAAAGATCTTTGTCAAATTTACCAAAATTACCGGAAGACAGTTTTAAGCATAAGGTAGATATTGGTGCTTTAAAATTTAAGAGTGAAGCAGAGTCAAAAGAAAAGCCGATAGAGCGAGAAACAAAAGTACATGATGCGGGTTCTTTCGAAATTGACTCGAAGTATTCAGAAGTACGAGATGGAAAACATTCAGATAGAGATGCGAAAATTAAACCACAAACTCCACCAACCAGCACTTCTCCATCCGTTCTTCGTCGTTTACAAAAATTTCTCAAAAATATTCCTTCATGGGATGATGCAGATTTAATAGAATTTAAAGTGGGGCTCTCGGATTTAGAAGAGAAAGGTATTTCTAAAGAAATCGTAGACCAACTAAAACAATTGATTTTGAATGTTGCGGAATTAGAAAGAGAAGAAGAGTTTCTTAAATATAGCGTTAAATGGATTCCGCAGCTTAAAAATAATATTACCTCGTTAATGAAAGCAGTGGGTGATTTTCCAAAAGATAAACCTGCACTAGATAAATCATTAGGTGAGCTTCAATTTACTGCGAACTTATTAACAAATAGAAAAGAAACCATTCCTCTTTATCGAAGGTTGCTATTCCATGTAAAAACACTTATTGCTTCTGTTGCTAAATGGATGATTCGCTGTGGTGTTGCGGCAGGTATGACAGGTGGAGTCGCCGGGGCCGTGGTAGGTGCTGCAGGTGGAGCGGTGGGAGCCGCGATTGTTTCAAGTCCTGTTGGTTGTGTCCTGGCGCCATTGGGTAGCGCAACCGGTGCAGCGGCAGGCTTTGGTGTAGGTGCCACCATTGGCTTAATTTCTGGCGGTATGTTTGGCGCAACTTATGGCATGTGTAAAGGCGTAAAAAGGATATCTGATACGCAAGATGTTATAACAAAAGATTCTGCTGATAATTTGGTAACCAAAATTAGAAACTTGTCGAGAGGTGGTTAGTATTGTAATGTTTTGGTGGATTACGTCGTAAAAAGCACGCCTAATCCACCACATCATCAATCAAACCCGCCCATGCTGAGTAAACTTATCGTATTCCAAATCTTTACTCAGATAATCATTAATAATTTGATTAGCGATAGTGTCAATTTTTGTTTTTAATTGATCGCAACTACTTTGGGGTGAAACTTTTAGTAACGCTTTTTCAATGACAATCGCAGCTTTTTTACCATTTTCTCCATGTCCTGCTTCATGGTTTCGTAATTGTTTAAAACAAAGACCCCATCTTTTTTGAAGCCCGGCGTGCGAATTTTTGTAATTCATCCAAATAGGAAGTAAATAAAAAATATGTAAATTAACTTCGAGTGAAGTTAAATGACAAGAATTTTTTGTAGATTGATAACCATAATTCCAAGTCACAAACCATTGTGTGCTTGCATTAAATTGATGGGTACGGTTTTTAGGACCCACGGTATTCATTTGGTTTTGTAATTCATGTCCGGTGGTACCATAAATTTTATACGACAGTATATTTTCATTCACTTTAGGTAGAGCGCATGAATTAAAATTTAGGAAAAATAAAGTAAATATAAACAAAAGTAACTTTTGCATGAATTCCTCTAAACGAAGCTTGTCATCCTGAGCGAAGCGAAGGATCAGTTTACGATCCATACTGTAGTGGTAATTTAAACCGATCCTTCGCTTCGCTCAGGATGACAAAGACAAGGGATTAAATATACCATATCCTCTATATTTGATCAATAAATAATCACCACAGATGCGCATTTTCGGGATTTGTTTTATGCTATTTATAACGCCCCCCTGAGATTTAAGTCCATGAAAATTTTAATGATTGCGCTTCCAGGAAATAAACTCGAAAAAGTGCTACAACAATGTAATCATGATGTCGCTTTCGTGGATAAAGAAGATCAAATTATTTCAAAGTTTAAATTATTCCAGCCTGATGTTGTTATCATCGATCATCAGTTTGATGCATTTCAGTATGTAAAGAAAATTTATTCAGAAGAAGAATTTCATAAAACCGTTATGATTTACTATTCATCCGATGCCGATGAATCTCTGATGAAAGCAATTGACGCTGGATTCGACGATTTTTATATCCAAACAGACGATGAAATGCTAATAAAAATTTATGTTAAACGCATGCAACATCTTTCGGATTTAAAAAAACAATTATATTTTTATGCGACGAAAGACGTATTAACCGAAATTGGAAATCCTGCTTTATTTGAAAATCAAATTTTGAAGTCAATTGAAGAAGCAGATGTTACGCAATTACCTTTTGCTTTATTATTTATTGATCTTGATAATTTTAAAATGATCAATGATAACGTGGGTCATCTCTTGGGAGATGCATTATTAAAAGAAGTTGCTAAACGTTTAAAATCTTGCCTACGCGATAATGATTTTATTGCGAGAGTGGGTGGAGATGAATTTGTTATTATTTTAAAAGATATTGAAAACCCTCATGATACCGATGTGATTGCCCAAAAAATAATTGAGAATATATCAAAATCTTTTATCGTTAACAAAATAGAAGTGCTTGTTAAGCTGAGTATGGGTATCGCTTTTTATCCAGAGGACGGACATGATGCGGCAAGTGTTTTTCAGAACGCAGATATTGCGATGTATCACGCGAAAAAAATAGGTCCTAATAATTATCAGTTTCATAGTGCTGCTAAACAATTACAATATAAACAACAAATCGAATTAGAAAATGATTTGAATTTTGCATTAGATAAAAAAGAATTTCTTCTCTATTATCAACCAATCTATGATTTAAAAGAAAAGAAAATGGTAGGTCTCGAAGCTTTATTGCGTTGGCATCATAAAGTGAGAGGTCTTATTTTACCAGATGTTTTTATTCCGCTCGCAGAAGAAAGTGGAATTATTTTTCAAATTACGGAATGGGTTTTAGGAGAAATTTGTCGACAAGCTTACGAATGGGAGTTAGATCGAGCCCAAAATTTTAAAATTTCATTTAATGTTTCGGCATCATTGTTATTGCAAAAAAACCTGACAAAATCTATTTTAAATGTCATTGAAAATTCGGGGTTACCCATCGAATTATTTGATGCAGAAATTACCGAAACAGTATTATTATCCAATTCCGTTTTATCAGAAAGTGTGATTAAAGAATTACAAGAATCCGGATTAACTTTTTCAGTGGATGATTTCGGGACAGGATATTCTTCGTTTACGCATTTAAAATTATTGCCATTGCGAGCGATCAAAATTGATAAGACTTTCATAAAAAATATCGCGACTGATGCCAAAGATTCTATCATTGTTGAAGCGATAATTGATATCGGAAATCGCATGCATGTCGATGTGATTGCTGAAGGAATTGAGACGGAAGAACAATTAAATTTTTTATTGAATAAAAATTGTAGAAAAGGTCAAGGTTATTTATTATGCCCCCCTCTGAGTGTCGAAAAGATGTCAATTTTACTCAAAAATTCCGTCGTGAAACAATAAAAATTTACTAGCATTAAAATCAGCTTTTGACTTATACTTCCTAGCTTAAGATAAAGGGCGGTGTTGCAAAATAATCTGTCATGCCAGCTAAAAACATGCTGGCATGACATGTAGTTTTTTAATTTCGCAACAGCTATAGAGCAAGGAAGAATTCAGCATGCTTGCAATTCAAATTTTGATATTCATCTCCATTGTTTTATCCATGGCATATTTTAGAATGCCTGCCGTTGTATGGACATCAGTGATTGGTGTCACATTAATCGCATTTGCGATTTTTGGTTCCTTAGGTTTTGTTTTTTTAATCGTTGCTTTTATTCTTTATTTTGCTGCTGCGGCCTATGCAAATTTAACGATATATCGTAAACAATATTTCACAAAACCCATGATATTAGCATTACAAAAACGTATGCCACCGATGAGCTCTGGCGAGCGCGATGCCATTGAAGCGGGTGATGTATGGTGGGAAAAAGAATTGTTTTGCGGACAACCGAATTGGAAAAAGCTTTTGCAAATGCCAAAGCCTGCATTAAGTGCTGAGGAATTACTTTTTTTAGAAAATCAGGTGGAAACACTTTGTCAAAAGATTAATGAATGGGATGTTATCCAACATAAAGATTTGTCCGAAGATGTGTGGGATTATTTAAAAAAAGAACGTTTTTTTGGTTTAGTGATTCCAAAAGAATATGGTGGATTGGGATTTTCAGCTATCGCGCATTCTACTATTGTCATGAAAATTGCATCGCGGTGCATGAGTGCGGCAGTGAATACGATGGTTCCAAATTCTTTGGGTCCCGCAGAACTCATTTTGCATTACGGTACGACGGAACAAAAAGATTATTATTTACCACGTCTGGCGCGAGGGGAAGAAATTCCTTCCTTTGCATTAACAGCCCCTGAAGCCGGTAGCGATGCAGCATCGATTACCGATTCTGGGATTGTGTGTCGCGGTATGTTTGAAGGGAAAGAAATTTTAGGTATTCGCCTGAGTTGGGACAAACGTTATATCACACTCGCACCTGTCGCGAGTGTACTTGGTATTGCTTTTCGGATGTTCGATCCAGATCATTTATTGGGAAATAAAGAAGATATTGGTATTACACTGGGTCTTATTCCGACGAAACATCCCGGGGTTGAAATTGGCACGCGACATATGCCTATGGGCCTCGGATTTATGAACGGTCCGACGCGTGGCAAAGATGTTTTTATTCCGATGGATTGGATCATTGGTGGAGTAGAAAGAGCCGGGTTTGGTTGGCGAATGATCATGGAGTCGCTTGCGATTGGGCGTGCGATTTCACTTCCTGCTTTAAGTACGGCATGCGGAAAATTAACTTATCGCATGACGGGAGCATACGCGCGTTTACGCAAACAATTTAATGTGCCCATTTCACAGTTTGAAGGTATTGAAGAAGCTTTAAGCGAAATCGCAGGATTTACGTATATATTAGAATCGGGCCGCATGATGACGGCGGGCGCGGTGGATCAAAAAGTTCGCCCCGCGATCGCATCAGCCATCGCGAAATATCACATGACAGAATTATCCCGTCGAGTGATTGCGCATGCGATGGATATCCATGCGGGACAAATGATTCAAATGGGCCCACGTAATTTTTTAGCTGCAAAACATTTTTCTATACCGATCAGCATTACTGTTGAAGGCGCTAATATTTTAACGCGAAGTTTAATTATTTTTGGGCAGGGCGCTATTCGATGTCATCCGTATATTCAGCGTGAAGTTGAATTACTGAGTGTCGAAAATGTCGAAAATAATCTCGATCAATTAGATGGTTTATTACAATCGCATATTGGTTATACCGTCAGTAATTTAGCGCGTTCTTTTGTCGGCGGTGTAACTGGCGGCTATCTTTTTGCATCACCCACCAGAGGCCGCACTGCAAAATATTATCGACAACTGACTCGCATGAGTTCTGCATTAGCATTGTTATCTGATATGTGCATGTTAATTTTGGGCGGCAATTTAAAACGTAAAGAACGTATTTCTGCGCGATTAGGTGATATTTTAAGTCAATTATATTTAGCATCCTCTGTTTTGAAATATGATAAAGATCATGGAAGCCCGCAATCTGATGCATATTATGTTAAATGGTCAGTGGAAAAGTGTTTATACGATATTCAAGTCGCGTGTAATGAATTATTTAATAATTTTCCGATTCGCTGGTTAGGAAAATTATTGCGTGTCATTATTTTTCCATGGGGAGCGGCCTACCATAAACCCACTGACTTTGTTTCACATAAAATTGTGGCGGCCATGGTGGATCCTTCTCCTTTTCGAGATCGGTTAACACAATATTGCTATATTGCAAAAGACGATGAAGATTCCATGCGTCGGATGGAAAATGCTTTATTAAAAACGAAAGAAGTCGATCCGATTTGGAAAAAATTTCAAACTGGCGTAAAAAATGGTAAAGTACCGCGTCTGGGCACGCTCGATGATCGAATTCAAGCATCTTATCAAAATGGCGTGTTAACAGAACATGAAACAACACTTTTAAATGAGTTCAATCAAATCTATCAAGAAGTGATTCAAGTCAATGAATTCACCTTTGATCTAAGTACGATAGTGAAATAGCAAAAAGGGAATCGCAAGATGGAAAGCCAACACATGTCACGAGATGTATATATTGTAGATGGAGCACGCACCCCATTTTTAAAAGCGCGCAGCAAACCTGGCGCATTTAGTGCCTCCGATTTAGCGGTGCAAGCCGGTCGCGAATTATTAGCAAGACAACCTTTTTCTCCTAAGGATTTAGGAGAGGTCGTCATCGGTTGTGTGATGCCAAGTCCTGAAGAAGCGAATATTGCGCGTGTGATTGCTTTACGTTTAGGCTGTGGGGATGCGATGCCGGCTTTTACGGTACAACGCAACTGTGCTTCTGGTATGCAATCTATCGATAGCGCAGTCAAAGATATTGCGATTGGACGTCATGATTTAGTGTTAGCGGGCGGCACAGAAGCGATGAGTCGTGCACCGTTATTGTTTAATCAACGAATGACAAATTGGTTGGCTGGATTATGGGCTGCCAAGAGTTTTCCAATGAAAATGAAACAAGTGGCACAGTTCCGCCCTAATTATCTTGCGCCAGTCATTGCTTTGCTTAAGGGATTGACTGACTTTTCAGTCAATTTAAATATGGGTCAAACGGCTGAAATTCTTGCCAATCGTTTTCACATCACACGAGAAGAAATGGATGCTTTTTCACTCGAAAGCCATCGTCGTGTGGCGAAAGCAGAAGATAATCATTATCTTGGCGATGTGGTGGCAGCGTTTGGTACCAATGGGGAATATTTTGTCACTGATGATGGATTACGTCGTGACACGACGATGGAAAAATTAGGGAGTTTAAAACCTTTCTTTGATAAAAAATTCGGGTTGGTCACGGCTGGTAATAGTTCGCAAGTTACCGATGGTGCTGCGTTGGTTTTATTAGCAAGCGCTGATGCTGTCAAAAAATATCATTTGCCCGTTTTAGCTCGGATCCGAGATACCGCATGGGCAGGTCTTGATCCTGCGGAAATGGGTTTAGGTCCCGTATATGCTGCCGCAAAATTAATTAAGAAAGATCATTTGACCATTTCCGATATTGATTATTGGGAAATTAACGAAGCTTTTGCAGCACAGGTATTAGCATGTGTTGCGGCTTTAGAAAGTGAAGAATATTGCCAACATTATCTTGGGTTAGATCATGCATTTGGCACGATAGATCCCAATAAATTAAATGTGGATGGGGGTGCTGTCGCGTTAGGCCATCCAGTGGGTGCGAGTGGCGCGCGTATAGTTTTACGTTTGGCGAATATTTTAAAACGTACCAATAGCAAACGTGGTATGGCCGCAATTTGTATTGGGGGTGGTCAAGGTGGTGCGATGTTAATCGAAAATGTTTCTGAGGTGAGCGTATGAGCAGGATGCAAAATTTTCAACACTGGCGTTTAGAAAGTGATTCAGATCGAGTATTGTGGTTGTTTTTCGACAAACAAAATGCATCCGTTAATACCTTAGATCAAGCAGTCATGGATGAATTGTCCCAGATTGTCGCTTTGATTCAAAAAGACACGGAACATAAGGGTGTCATTGTTGCATCGGGCAAGAAAAATGGATTTATTGCCGGTGCGGATATTTCACAATTCACCAAATTTAAAGATATTCCGCAAGCGGTTGAATTGTTACGTCGTGGACAACATATTTTTCAACAAATCGAAGATTCAAAAATTCCATTTGTTGCGATGATCGATGGATATTGTGTTGGGGGTGGTTTGGAGCTTGCGCTCGCTTGTCGTTATCGCGTGGCAGAGGATGGTTCTAAATCTGCTGATGAAGGTCCTAAAACTACGCTTGGTTTGCCGGAAGTCAAATTAGGTATTTATCCAGGTTGGGGTGGCAGTGTGCGTTTACCTCGATCAGTCGGTGCACCGCAAGCGATGAATCTCATCTTATCAGGTCATACCGTCAGTGGTAAGGTTGCGGCAAAAATTGGTTTTGTTGATGCGGCGGTACCAAGACGGCAACTCGTTCGTGCTGCAAAATATTATGCGTTACAACATCCAGCCCCACACAAAGCGACAGCCTTACAGGCATTTACGAATTCAAAACCGGCTCGGATGTTACTCGCGCCTTTCATGCGAAAACAATTACGCGCCAAAGCCAATCCCGAGCATTATCCTTCACCATTTCAAGTGTTACAGAATTGGGAACAAGTGGGAGTTGCGGGTGATTTACCTTATGAAAAAGAAGCGCGTGGATGTGGCAAATTATTTTTTAGTGATACTTGCGAAAATTTAGTAAGAGTATTTTTCTTGCAAGAAAGATTAAAAGGTTTAGCAAAAGAAACGAAATTCCAGCCCGAACATGTGCACGTGATTGGTGCGGGCACTATGGGTGGTGATATTGCAGCATGGTGTGCAATGCGAGGTTTGCGTGTAACTTTGCAAGATCGAGATCCAAAGTACATTGCGCCTGCGATTAAGCGTGCTTACCAACTTTACAAAGAAAAATTAAAAGAGCCTTACTTAATTCAGCGAGCCATGGATCGATTAATGCCTGATGTCAAAGGCACGGGGGTGGCGCATGCTGATATTATTATCGAGGCGATTTACGAAGATTTACAAGCGAAACAAGAATTATTTAAGTCTTTAGAATATCAAGCCAAACCGCAAGCAATTTTGGCCACGAATACTTCGAGCATTCCTTTGGATGAAATTAATGCTGTGATGCAGACACCGGAACGATTGGTGGGGATTCATTTCTTTAATCCAGTTTCTAAAATGCAATTGGTCGAAATCGTGCAGGGCAATCGCACTGATCCTTTAGTAATTAATAAAGCAATGGCATTCACCCGACGCATTGATCGTTTACCGTTACCGGTAAAAAGTAGCCCAGGATTTTTGGTCAATCGAATTTTGATGCCGTATTTATTAGAAAGCGTTGCGATGTTAAACGAAGGAATTCCCGCAACCGCGATTGATAAAGCCATGGTAGATTTTGGCATGCCGATGGGACCCGTGACGCTTGCTGATGTGGTGGGCTTAGATGTTTGTCTTTCCGTAGCGCAACATTTAGGACAATATTTTAATACCAGCATTCCACCGCAATTAGTTCAATTAGTGGAAAAACGTCAATTGGGACGCAAAACTGGAAAAGGTTTTTATCAATATACGAAGGATGGTAAAAAAATCCCACCAAAAGCAAGTGAATATAATAAACCACTTGAGCCTATCGCAAACCGTCTCGTTTTACGTATGCTAGATGAATCTTTTGCTTGTTTACGGGAAGGTGTGGTGAGTGATGCTGATTTGTTAGATGCAGGCATGATTTTCGGCACCGGTTTCGCGCCATTCCGCGGCGGCCCCATTCATTATGCGAAAAAACAAGGCATTCATGAATTATACGAAGAATATCGTAAACAATGCGAAGAACGTGGCGAAAAGCTTGATGCGGAAGATGTGTGGGAGTCGCATGTGGCTTAGGTAACCTTGTCATGCCAGCATGCTTTTAGCTGGCATCCAAGCGGTTCTGCTAGATGCCAACTGGATGCAAGCTAAAAGCATGCTGGCATGACAAGATGACTACGCGCATCATCATTTTTTCAACGCTTTTACAAACTCATCTAATTCATTCTGAATTTCGCCTTTTTTCTGGAACTTTGCTCTCATTCCACCGAGCCCTAATATTCCGCCTTTTTTCAAAGCGCGACTTTCCTCTAAGTCTTTTTGCGCAGCTTCAGCATAATGTAAAAGCTCAGCTTTATTAGACTGATAATTTTTGGAATCTTTATCATTACAACAGTAAAGTCCAAATTTTTGCAGTCCTTTAAATGATGCAATTGCTTTTTCATATCTCTCGGATCTTTTTGTATTATGTTTTTCATCTGCAATTTTTTTCTTTGCTGTAAAATGGTTAATGTTATCCCCAATTTTTTGGACATAAGTAACGGTATTTGAAATCCAATCTGGAGTAGGGCGAGTAGAAGTATGAGTCGCAGGCGTTACTTTTTTTGCAGAATGTCCTGAATGTTCCATGCTGACAGTCAACATTTTTTCCAAGCTTCGATCGCCAGCCGTAAATCTATCATGAATGTTTTTATTTAAATGCTGTAAATCCTCTTGTGCTTTTGCAACTTCCTCTTCAGCATCTTTTTCTTTTTCTATGAGTTTTATATTTGCTTGTTCTAATAAAACTATTTGCTTCTTGATAAGCTCAAATCTTTTTAATTCTTCAGGGTGGTTAGATTGTAAGCCCTGAAATTTAGCGATTTGTGATTGGAGATAAGTTTTTATATCATTTTGTTTACTACTAAAAATTAAAGTTTTATTGAAATCGTAACCATCAAGGCTTTCACGAAGCAAGTTCTTAGCTTTTGCTGACATTTCTCCAGTATGAATTTTAATATGATTAAATTGCTGTTTGTATTCTGTACTTGTAGTAGTTCTCTCTATTAATTCATTAAATTTAATGGTAATTGCATGATAATCATCTTCCAGAAGCGGCATATCTTTTGTTTCTCGTGATTTTAAACTTGTTAATTGTTTTAGATTTGCTTCTTTTTGAGATTTTATTTCCGCTAATTTTTCCTGATATACAGGAATCATGGCCGCAGTATCAGGTACATATTGATCTTCTATCTTTTTTCTCAATGCCGCGAAGTCTTTTTCTTCTTTTGCAATAATATTCCGAATAGCTAATTCATTTTGAAATTTCTCAACAAGATATTTGTTTTTATATTCTATCGCAGCTTTTTTAGTCGCTTCATCTTTAATTCGTTCAGATATTGAAGAAATAAATTCCATATCAATTTCACCCGGAGCATCTTTCCTTGCACTTTGAGGAATACTTATAACTTGATATTTTTGTTCATAACGTGCTTGTAAAGCCTTAAGATTTTTAATATAAGAAAAAGATAATTGAATTTGTAATACTTCTTCTCTTGTTAGTGTTTTATCTAATGAATACTGACTGCCAAAATATTTTGATGTTAAGCGTTCATTTTCTAAATCTTTTTTTGCGATAGCCGTGATGTTTTCAGTTTCATTAACCACTACGATAAAATCACGAATATCGTCATCCGCTATGGGATTTTTAGATTCAAGCCAGTGTTGAAGGGTGTCTCGTATCAGGGGTTCTGCGTCTTTTTCTTCTCTTAAGTAGGCCTCAATAGACTTTTTTCGATCAGATGTCGATGATGATGCATTTTTAATAGCATTGAGTTTTTGGATATTAGGCATGGGTAATTCCTCGTTTATTTATACCTATTATTGTATAAAATGTGACTTTATTCAAGGGTTCATGGTCAAAATTTGACAAATAGACTATTGTAGTTAAGCGGTGGAAAAAATATTTTTGAAATTTCAATAAGTTATAATTTATTGAATTAGTACATTTTTTACATAACACAGACTGGAGCATTGTTAGTAGATGTTGCGAAATAAGAAAATTCGTCGAATATTTAGATGATTCAGTAGGTGATTCAGTGAGTAGTTCAGAGCGTAAATTACACTGCGCTGTTTCATGGGAAACACCAGCTAAACCAATATCAGTAATAATGCCAAGCAGTGATGAAGTTCATGAAATTACTCATAAGCTTTATGATCAAGACAAACTTATTCAACTTGCAGCCAATACAGCTATTGATTCTGATACAGGTAGACCCAAAGCGCTGGAGATTTGCACTCACATGCCTTTAGCTATGATGCTCGAAGCATATCGAGGGTATCCGGCGCCTTTTCTTTCGGCGATCAGTGAAATAAGGTATGCGATTAACGAACAGGCGGCAATAAAAAAACTTCCAAATACTAATAAATTCACGGAGTTTTACAATAAGCATTTCTCTACATTTAAACCTGCTCCAACCAATTCTAAAAATAAAAAAGTTGAGCCGAAGCTGGCAAATAAATTGTCCGTGAAATAAAATAAAACAGAGAGTTTCCCCTCTGTTTTTTTTAACGACCCATTTGTTCTTTCATTTTTTCTTTGATCATTGCATGACAAGTATCTAATGTTTCATTGCTAAAATTGGTGTTAGGAAGTCTCATCTTTTTGGAGGTGACGGGTAACATGCAGTTAACAACTAAACCTTTACCGTGCGCATTGCCGCCTTGATAGTAGCCAGCTTTCATACAAGCTCTTGCAATACTTCTGCAAGGATTGGCAAAGGATGTTGAAACGATCGAAAATGTAAAAGCGAAACAGCATAACATCAAAATAATTTTTTTCATGTGATTCTCCTTAATTAATGCCATTGCATATATTTATTGGTTGTTGCAAATACAGTTTCGTAACACCTATTATTTTACCTCATTTCCATTTTATATTGCAGCCTAGGCTTGGATATTGATTTGCATCAATCGGATTATTTGTCAAAAGATTGTCTAATGCATTTGTTAAATCAATACCGGTAACAGGGGAGTGATTTCTCGGTGTTGCGTTATCAAATCTTCCGCGATAAACGCATGCTAAATTTTGGTCAAATAGATAAAAATCTGGCGTACATGCTGCTTGATAAGCCCGTGCAACTTCTTGCGTTTCATCAAACAAATAAGGAAAGGTGTAGTTTAACTTTAACGCTTCTTTTTGCATATTGGCAGGATTGTCATCAGGATATTTCAGAACATCATTAGAATTAATTGCGATAAAAACTACACCTTTTTGTTGATAAAACTTTACGACTTCTAAAAGTTTTTTTTCAATATATTTGACATACGGACAATGATTGCAGATAAACATAATAACAGTTGCAACGGAGGATTTAATATTTTCTAATTCCATCATCTGTCCAGAGATGGTGTCAGGTAGTATAAAATCAGGTGCTTTTTTACCAAGAGGTAACATGGTTGATGGAGTTTCTGCCATTAAAAAAATCTCCTAAATTTTTTGAAATAAAAAGACTTGTATTGTTTTATGAATCCGGTATTCTAGACGAATTTTCTGCATAATTAAATTAGCTTTACTGTTATTTTGTAAATCATATTTTTCAAATTTATTCGAATGTAAAACAAAAAGGAAGGATCCCTTGAAGAAGTATTTTGTGATTAAGCGCCTTTTCTCTCTCATGACATTGATTGGTACGGTTAGTTTTTCAACTTATGTTTTAGCATCAGGTTATCAACTATGGGAACAAGATGGCGGCAGTATTGGTAATTATCATGCAGGTCGTGCTGCGATTGCCGAAGATGCGAGTACCGCCTTTTATAACCCCGCAGGTTTAGTTCGCATTCCCAATCAACAATTAGTGGTTGCGATTGACCCTATCACCACTGATTTTCTTTTTGATGGGACAGTCGAGGTTAGTACTTTTATACCTCCAAATAATGTTCCCCTCGCGGCCAAATCTCAGGGTGGAACTATCAATTTTGTTCCAAGTTTTAATTATGCTGCGCCGCTTACTGATAATGTCGTTTTTGGATTGAGCGTCGTTGCACCTTTTGGTTTAAAAACTGATTACGGCGACACTACGGTGACAAGATATTCTGCTACACTGACATCTTTGCGTGTCATTGATTTCTCACCGTCTTTAGGTATTGCAATAAATGATAAATTGTCTGTTGGTGCGGGTTTGGATATTGATCATGCATTTGCGCAATTTGGTTTAGATGCGGGCTTTCTAGCACCGGAAGATTTTGATACTTCTTCACAGAACAAAGGTGCGGTCACAGCCCTTGGTTTTCATGCCGGTATTTTATATCAATTTACCCCACAAACACGCGTAGGTTTGAGTTATCAATCCAAAGTCACGCTCAAACTACGTGATGGTGATAGTGATTTTAATGGTCCTTTATCAACCTTATTTGAAGTGCCAACCAGTAATGAATTACGCACGGATGTACCATTACCTGCCGTCACCAGTTTAAGTATTTTCCATTCCTTTAATCCGACTTGGGATGTGATGGCTACTGTAAGTTATACGCAATGGAATGTCTTTGATCAGCTGGTATTAGAACATGTTTCAGGTCTTACGGAGACAGATGAACCCACGAATGACTTAACTGTCGTCATCCCACAAAATTATCATAACACTTGGAATTATGCGCTTGGTGCGAATTACCATTGGAACGAACAATTATTTTTCCGAAGTGGTATTGGATATGATGAAACCCCATCCAATGACGAAGATCGCAACCTTCAACTCCCGGATTTAAATCGTATCGTTTTAGCATTAGGCGCGCATTTTCAAGCGACAAAAGCGATGGGATTTGATGTTGGTTGGACGCATTTTTTCCAAGGCTCTACTCCTATCGATGTTTCGCAACGTTTTGGTCCACAAGTTACAACGACGGATGGAGATGTAGAAGGCAGTGCTGATGTCTATGGATTACAAGTCGTATGGAATTTTGTTTAAGTTAAAATATAAAATCATTCAGATTTTTTAACCTTACGGAGAATGCTTATGGACAAGCTATCTAGCAAGAGATTAACGAAAATTGCGTTTTCAGTTGCATTAATGGGATTGATGCAAATCAGTTATGCTGAGGTGAGCGGTGATTATCAAACGGCGTATAGTTCGTTTCAAATGAAAATGGGCTCACTATATAACATTGATATGCCTCTCAAAATAAATGTTGATCCGGGACCAGGGGCTGCGAGATTTTTTTCAGAACAATTTGCCATTGGTCCTTATACCGGTTATTTGGGTTTGCAAACCGATATGTCGCAGAGTAATGGTCAAGTGACTAAAGGGGCAATATTTTCTATTTGGAATGCGACAAGTGCTGTAGAGGGAAGTCCAGGAACCTGGTGTCAAACTTTTGGGGGTGAAGGAATAGGTTATAGTTGTCGTATGCCTTACAATTGGACCGCGGGCACCACTTATCGATTAAGAGTATGGCAAATCACCGCAAATTCTTGGGCGGCGTTTGTGAAAGATTTAACGACAGGTATCGAAGTACAGCTTGGCACTATCACCATTCCTTCCTCAAAATATTGGCTGCAAGCAAGTCTCACCACATTTACCGAATATTATGGTGGGGATTTTCCAGCATGTTCTGACTTAAAGTTAAGTCGCGTGACATGGGGAATGCCGGTTGGAAATAATTCTTCTGTTCCATCGACATGGGTTTCTAATTCTATTGGGCAAGGAGATTGTGCTTCCATTCGAAGCTCAGTGGGCAGAGGACCTACGGTGCAGTCGGTGGGGCAATAACAGAAAAATTGGTGGATTACGTCGTAAAAAACACGGCTAATCCACCCTATCTAAGAGTTTTACAACGGATTTGTATAAGTAATATCTAACCTTGTCCCATTCTGATTATTGAAACTATATCGTGAATCATCTGAAGCCACTGAAGATATTTTATAAGTTTGTAAGTTTAGTTCTGCATGACCGACTATTTTACCTGTACAGTTATTCGTGTTGTAAATATTTGCGGTGCAGAGATTATTTTTACTTGTTACACATAATGCTTTAATTTGTGAATCATTTGCACTGGAATGTCCCGCCGTGCCGTCTGAATTTTGTTTAGGTGTATAAATACCAAAGTCCATCGAGCAGGGTTTGTAGTCTCCTGAGGTAATACGGACAGAGGAATCTTCATTAGTGTGATTATAGGTATCGAAACCTGCATTTGCGACAAGTGGGGGAGTGCTAAGTGATACAATGAAAATGGTGTTACAAAAAAATTTTTTTGAAAACATATTTATCTCCATATAAATTTATAAAATTTTCTTGCGATAATATAGCTTTACCAAATATGAATTACAATTTCATTTTAAAATGTTTTAAAAAATACTATACTGAGCGATTTAAAAAAGGGTACTTATGGTCATTACACATCATTTAGGTTTTCCGCGAATTGGTATGAAGCGCGATTTAAAATGGGCACTTGAACGTTATTGGAAAGGTGAAATTAATTTAGAAACCTTGAAGGAAGAAAGTCAACGCATTCGCGAATGTAATTGGAATTTGCAATTAAAAGCAGGACACGATTTTTTATCGGTGGGTGATTTTTCATGGTATGACCACGTATTGGATACCTCCGCTTTATTGGGTGTTATTCCCGCACGTTTTCAAAATGAAGACGGAAAATATGATGTGGACACGTATTTTCGAATGGCGAGAGGCAGGGCACCGACAGGCAAAGATACCTACGCATTAGAAATGACAAAATGGTTTGATACCAATTATCATTACATGGTGCCAGAATTTTCAGCGAATCAACAATTTCAAATTACAGATCAAAAATTATTTTCAGAAATTGAAGAAGCTAAATTATTAGGTAAAGTAAAGCCGATTTTATTAGGGCCTTTAAGTTATTTATGGTTAGGTAAGGAAAAAGAATCTTTTGATAAGTTAACTTTACTCGATAAATTAGTTTCAATTTATTCAGAAATTTTAACCAAAATTCGCGCTGCGGGAATTGAGTGGATTCAGATTGATGAACCGATTTTAGTGCTCGATTTGCCAGAAGCTTGGAAAAATGCTTTCAAAGAAGTGTATCAATCTTTGCAAATTCCAGAATTAAATATCATGCTCACGACTTATTTTGGTGATCTGGAAGATAATGCAGGCTTAGCCGCAGAATTGCCCACAGCGGGATTGCATATTGATGTCGTACGAGGTCAAACTAACATCGAAGACATTCTCTCGCATCTGACTTCCGAAAAAGTATTGTCTATCGGTATTGTCGATGGTCGAAATATTTGGCGTAATGATTTAAGAAAATCTTTTGAGATGTTAAAACCATTACAAAATAAATTGAAAGATCGTCTTTGGATCGGAAGTTCATGTTCATTATTACATTCGCCTGTGGATGTGACCCTTGAAGAAAATCTTGATCCCGACATTAAACTTTGGCTTGCATTTGCAACACAAAAGCTCTATGAAATTGCGACTCTCGCTAAAGGGATTCGAGAAGGAGAGCATGCAATCCTTGATAAATTGGCGGAAAGTGATGCGGTTCAATTAAATAGAAAATCTTCGCAAAAAATTCATAATCCAAATGTTTCTCTGCGTTGTCAAAGTATCTCTGCGGACATGACAAAACGTCATAGTTCATATGATCAACGCAAAATTATCCAAAAAGAAGTTTTTGGCTTACCACAATTTGCAACGACTACGATTGGTTCATTTCCTCAAACGCAAGAAATACGCGCGCTTCGTCAAGATTATAAATCGCAAAAAATTTCCTTCGATATTTATCAAGAATATATTTATCAACATATTCAAAATGCAATTCAAAAACAATTAGATTTAGATTTGGATGTGTTGGTGCATGGTGAAGCTGAACGAAATGATATGGTGGAATATTTTGGCGAATTACTTAATGGTTTTGCATTTACCCAAAATGGTTGGGTGCAAAGTTATGGTTCACGTTGCGTAAAACCACCTGTTATTTATGGTGATGTCAGTCGTCCCGCACCGATGACGACAGAATGGGCGGCGTACGCACAATCTCTCACGAAAAAACCTGTCAAAGGAATGTTAACGGGACCTATCACTATTTTATGCTGGTCTTTTGTGCGCGATGATCAACCACGTTTCGAAACAGCAAAACAAATTGCCTTAGCGTTACGCGATGAAGTACAAGATTTGACGAAATCAGGCATTCATATTATTCAAATTGATGAACCCGCTTTTCGCGAAGGATTGCCATTGCGCCAACAATATTGGCAAACCTACTTAAATCAAGCAGTGTATTGTTTCCGAGTCGCATCTTGTGGTGTACCAGATAAAGTGCAAATTCATACGCATATGTGTTATTCGGAATTTAATGACACGATTGAAGCAATTGCTGACTTGGATGCAGATGTTATTACCATCGAAACTTCACGCTCGGATATGGAATTGTTAAAAGCGTTTGAAAACTTCCAATATCCCAATGATATTGGCCCGGGGATTTATGATATTCATTCTCCACGCATTCCAACCATTGATGAAATGGTGAAATTAATGGAAAAAGCGACACAATCTATTCCTATTGATCAATTATGGATTAATCCAGATTGTGGTTTAAAAACCCGTGATTGGAAAGAAACGGAATTAGCGTTACAAAACATGGTATCAGCTGCGAAAATTCTCAGAGAGAAATACGCATTTCAAGCGAAACACGCGTCGAATGAGTAGTTAATTAACCTTCTTTGAAAAGGCATAATGAAGGTTTGTCATGCCAGCCGAGCTACGCGCGCGGTGGCATCCAGTTGGGCCTTCTGGATGCCAGCTAAAAGCATGCTGGCATGACAAGCCTTCATTAATCTGCTATAATTTCATCACATATAAAATTTTTGTCTAAATATATAACTAATATTGAAATCATATTGAAATCGAGGGCGTGGTATGCAAAGAATAGATACTTTAGAAAATTTCACACAGGAAGAATTATCTGATTTTAAAGATATTATGATACAGTTCGCAAAAAACGTTTCAAGTTCCACCATGTCTTTAGCGCAACGTGATGATAATGAAGCGCTTACTCAAATTGCAAAAGATCTATATAACAAAGCCTGTAAATTAATATCTACATTAAGCCGTGAATTAAAAAATGGGTTTGACGGACAGATTGATGAATGCGCGCAATTCTTTGTGCAAGTGCGATCGATTGAGCTAAGTTTAAATGAGAAGGATGAATTATATAGCCTGTTTCAGCAGAAGGGTGTTTTGAATGACCTCAATGAAATATCAGAACAAGAAGAGGAAGAGGACAATTCTGTTTGGGAAAAATTTTCAGAATTATTATTACCTAAAGAAGAAGAGAGGTTAAAAGAAGAAGAGAGGTTAGAAAGAGAAAGAGAAAGAGAAAGAATAGAAAAAGAAGCTTGTAAAACCACCATTCAAAAAGAATGTGATTCTTATATCGCGCACCTTTTAAATGATGCCGGGTTTTCTAAAACACGGATTGGGAAAATTATAGAAAATGGCAAACTGAATGCCGATGATTATTGGGATTTAGGACTTGAATTCCCGAAAGATGATAACCAAGGGCCGCGTATACAAGCCGCTGTTGGGTACCGGGAAAGAGCTGGGTTCGATGATATCGCTCTTATTAGACGTAAGGTTGAGGCAATTCTTAAAATAAGAAATTCTTTTATGTCGAATAACTTTGATGATGCTATTCAAAATTGTACGACGCAATTAGAGAAAAATAAGGCTGTCCTTGAAGAAAGACGACCAGGGTTCACGGGTTATGGATTTATTCATAACATTAAGGTCGCTATTGCTAACTATCTCATTAAAAGGGGTTGGATCAAAAAAATAGAGGGAGCGGACACAGTTGAAAACATTGAGCAACAAGTTAGGAAGTTTAATAAATAAATTGTATAAGTCACGACTTGATCTGACAGTAAATCCATAGCTTCAAAATGGGTAACTGTCAGATCAAGTCGTGACTATTTCAAATCAACAAATAATACACCACCGCTTCTGTTTATCCTCGGCTTCTTGTAAATTCTTTTCAACGCTTTTCGCGATATTCTTCGTGTCGTTAATATCTTTAGAAACATTATTCAACGCAGGCTGTTGATCTTTCATGAGATCATTGACATCTTTGAACATTTCAGTGATTTCGCCAACATTTTTTTCAATGTGATGAATGTCGCTATTTCTTTTTAAAAGAATTTCATTATAAGCTTCAACCATCTCTTGATCGGAAAAAAATTTATGGTGAATAACTTCTATCGGTTGAATGACTAACTGTGATTCAGCTTCCGGTTTTTTAAAAAGACGATCCCGACTCATGTGAACTCCTTTTTAACCAATTATTTAATGATTGAACTTCATCTTCGGACATAAAAAGTCCGAGTTTAGTTCTTCGCCAAATAATGTCTTCTACCGTTTCTGCCCATTCTTCTTTCAACAAATATTCTACTTCATTTTGGAAAAGATCGTGCCCAAATGCAACACCTAAATCTGCCATTGAATTTTTATTTTTCATGAGCAAATACGCGCGTCGGCCATAATTTTTCGCATAATGTTCACTAAGTGATTTTGGTAAAAAAGAAAATTCTTTCGCAAATTCTTCGGAAAATACTTGAAAATCTGTCATGTCCCCACCAGGAAGCGGGGAAGTTTTTGTCCATGCATTTTTCATGTGTGGAAAAAAATCTTTTAGTTTATTAACTGCAACTTCCGCGAGGGTGCGGTGTGTTGTTAATTTCCCACCAATGACGACGAATAATAATGATTGGTCCTGTTCCTCCATTAAAAATTTAAAATCTCGCGTGACATCGGCAGGATTTGCTTCATTATCTTTTTGAAGACATCGGACGCCAGCATAGGACCATTGTATGTCGGCAGGGCTTAGGGATTTTTTAAAATATTGATTAATGAGTTGGCATAAATAAGATTGTTCATCCGATGAAATGTGAATATCATCGAGATTTCCAGAATATTGCACATCAGTTGTGCCAATTAAAGTAAATTTTTGATGGTAAGGAATTGCGAAAACAATTCTATTATCTTTATTTTGTAAAATATAAGCATAATCCCCGTTATAAATTTTCGGTACGACAATATGGCTCCCTTTATCCAGTTCCACATCAAATCGTACATTCGTATTTTTAATTTTTGCATGTGTTTCTTTAACCCAGGGACCGGCAACGTTAATTAATGCTTTTGCATAACAAGAAAATATTTCATTTGTCGATAAATTTTTTAAACTAATATTCCAGTAATTATTTTCACGTTCAGCTGATAAAAATTCCGTACGCGTTAAAATAGTTGCGCCATGCTTTTTTGCGGATAATGCATTTGCAATGACTAAACGACTATCATCGGTAAAACAATCGAAGTATGAAAATCCGCGTTCCAAATTTTCAAATAATTTATTTTCAAATCTTGCATCATGTAAATTGACAGCGTGCGAGCCGCCTAAATGTTTTCTTTTCGCGAGATGATCATATAAAAATAAGCCTATTCGAAGCATCCATGCTGGGCGCAAATGTTTTTCATGTGGCAAAATAAATTCGAGCGGTCGAACGAGATGTGGTGCACGAAAAAGCAAAACTTCACGTTCTAATAATGCTTTACGCACTAAATTAAATTCGTAAGTTTCTAAATAGCGAAGTCCACCGTGAATTAATTTGCTGCTGGCGCTGGATGTGCCCGATCCTAAATCATTTTTCTCAGCGAGCGTGACTGATAATCCACGACCCGCTGCATCTGCTGCGATGGCAACGCCATTAATTCCTCCTCCGATAATGAACATATCGATAATATTTTTCATATTTTGCTCCTATCCTTTTTTTCGGATAACATAATCGCACAATTGAAAGGAGAATAAAATGACACTGTATATACTTGCGATTGATCAAGGTACGACGAGTAGTCGCGCAATTATTTTTACAAGAGAGGGAGAGGCGGTCAGTCAGCATCAAATAGAACTAACACAATTTTATCCAGAGCAAGGATGGGTTGAACAAGACCCGGAAGAAATGTGGAATAATACACTGACTTGTTGTCGTGAAGCATTACGCAAAATTCATTTATCGGCGAATGATATTGCAGCGATTGGCATTTCAAATCAAAGAGAAACCACCATTATTTGGGATCGAAAAACCGGAAAACCGATTTCGCGCGCGATAGTTTGGCAAGATCGCCGTACGGCAGATTTATGCGTTGCTTTAGCAGAAAAACCTATTAACGCTGAATTGCAGAAAAAAACAGGCCTTTTGCTAGATCCTTATTTTTCAGCCACGAAAGTCATGTGGTTGTTAGAGAATATTCCCGATGCAAGAAAACATGCAGAAGATGGAGATTTGGCTTTTGGAACGGTGGATACATTTTTATTGTGGCGTTTAACACAAGGGAAATCGCATGCGACAGATGCCACCAACGCATCACGTACCTTATTATTCAATATTAATACCCAAGAGTGGGACGAAGATATTTTAAAAGCTTTTGATATTCCCCGGAATATTTTGCCAAAAGTGTTAGATAGTAGTGCGAATTTTGGATTTTCGCATGAAAGTTTTTTTGGGAAACAAATACCTATTACTGGTATTGCCGGGGATCAACAAGCGGCGACGATTGGCCAAGCTTGTTTCCATCCGGGAATGGTAAAAAGTACTTATGGTACTGGCTGTTTTATGTTAATGAATACTGGTTCGAAATTGATTCATTCCAAAAATAAATTGTTAGGCACGATTGCCTATCGATTAAATGGCAAAGTGACTTATGGATTAGAGGGAAGTATTTTTAGCGCTGGTGTCACCATTAAGTGGTTGCGTGATGTTTTGAAATTTGTGAAAACCGCGGCCGAAACAGAGGTATTGGCAACCCAAGTTGCCGATACGAACGGCGTATATTTAGTGCCAGGATTTACAGGGCTTGGTGCGCCTTATTGGGATCCATACGCTCGAGCGGCTATTTTAGGATTAACGCGTGACAGCAATATTGCACATATTTCACGTGCGGCGCTTGAGGCGGTTTGTTATCAAACACGCGATTTATTACACGCCATGCAAATAGATAGTGATACACAATTAGAAATTTTACGTGTCGATGGTGGGATGGTTGCGAATAATTGGTTGTTACAATTTTTAACGGATATTTTGAAAGTGGAAGTTGAGCGTCCTGCTTGTTATGAAACGAGTGCGTTAGGTGCGGCATATCTCGCCGGTTTAAAAGTAGGGGTTTATAAGTCTCTCGAAGATATTGCTACCATGTGGCGTGCGAATGCCCGTTTTACTCCAAAAATGTTAGATGAAGAACGCGAAAAATTATATGAAGGATGGAAAAATGCAGTTGAAAGAGTGTTGACAAAGGCCTAAAATGTTTGATCCGGAAGAAAAGGAATCCAAATAAATGAAAACACGGCTGTGGCAAGTCTTCTCTTTGCTTTTTTTAAGCACTTCTCTCGCATATGCTGGAAATGTGCCTGGCGCTTTTACCGTTACTCTCGCTGATGCATATTATGATTATGCAAGTAGTTGGCAATTAAAGAATGTATTTATGCCTAATTTTGCACTTGCCTATAATATTACTGACAAAATTGGCGTAGAAGCAGGTGCTGGTTTCTTCAACACCAAAAATAATGATACTGACCAAGATATTCATGGATGGTTATATACGTTAGATGGTATTTTACGTTTTGCAAAATGTAGTCATTTAGAACCCTATGTAATCGCGGGTTTAGGAATGATCGCTCTCAATCATAATGGTGATGATACTAAACATCCAGGTAATGTGAATGCAGGTATCGGCACCCAATTATTTTGGGGAGATACTATCGCAATGCGTGCAGAAGTTCGCGATCTTTACAGCACAACAGGTAATGGACATAATGATGTCATGTTTAATTTAGGCATTAGTTTTTTATTTGGCGGTAAAAAGACGGAGCCTCATGTTAGTTTGAAAGGCGAAGGTTAGGAAATAAAAACGAATGTTCACGTCTAAAAGGCGTGAACATATCACTTGAGAAAAATAATAAAATGTTAAGAAGATTTTTAAAAAAAATACCTAGAACATCATATAAAAAAGGATTTCGTATGCATAACCATCATTCACAAGAACAAAAAAAAATTTTTATTGTATCCAAGCGGCCTCTCTGGATTGCCACGCCCAATAGAAAGCTTATGGCGAGCAATGACGATTTTTATGAGTCACTTTAGCTTTCCCATCTCGACACGTCACAATCTTAATAAACTAAATTAATATTGTAATTTTGACGTGATAAATTTATGATGCGTTCGTTGCAAAATTACAAAAAAATAAGGAAATAATATAAAAATGCAAAGACACTTCTCAGAATTTTCAGACCCTCCACCTGATTTTGTTTTAAAATTTCAAAATGCATCTTCTCGTGTGATAATTTACAAAAATGAATTAAATCAGTTACAAAAAGATTATAATGCATTTTTTAAGACAAATCGCGCTATTCATACAGATTATTTGAATTTACCAAACAAAATAAAAGCCGAACAAAAAAAATGTATTCTAGAAAATAAAAACTACAAATCAAAAATGTTGAATATACTGTCTGCCCCGAATCCTGATCTTGAATTTTTAGACACAATGAAAAAATCCTGGCAGGAGAAATTGATCTCAATACAAGCTATTGTACAAAACTATGAAAAAAAATATGCCGAATGCAAAGCATTCATTGAAACCTATGTCAATCATTCTAGAGCGAAGGTTAAAGAAATAAATAAATCATTACTTTCCGCCAAAGAAGATCTTGAGAAACATACCATTCTATCTAAGCAGGCCTTATTTAACGCGATTACAGATAATGAAATAAAAAAAATTGATGCAATATTAAATGCTGGTTTAAGCATTGAATCAAAAAATGCGGAAGGGCTCACGCCATTATTTTATGCGATTAAAACAAATAATATTCAGCTCGTACAACGATTTCTAGACGCAGGAGCTAATCCTAATTTAGAAATACAGGTAAATAATGCGCCCAGTATGACGCCCATGATTGCCACTGTCATTTGGACATTTAATAATACTCAGATTCTTCAACTTTTAATTAACAATGGTGCAATACTCGATCATCGCAATAATCAGCATAATACGGCATTACATGTTGCTATTTCGATGTTGGCGATCGATCACGCCATTTTCCTTTTAAAACAAGGCGCAAATTGCAATTTGTATAATTTCCGTCGTGAAACTCCTTTGAATATTTTAGAAAAAAGGAAACATATTTTTTGGCATAAGGAAATTAAGACAGTGGTGGATGAACTAAAAAATTTAAATAATCGAGCGTAATATGAAAAGTCATGATGAAGTTAAAGATGAGTTTAAACAAAACGAAAGGGAGTTAACCATTGAAGATATGCTTCCTGTATGTCCATTCAGTTCTGATACAATAATTGATTTAACCAATCCCATTATTGCATCAGACGGTAATTTTTATGAAGAAGAAGATTTTGATAGCTGGGTAGAGGATGGTGATAGACCTTCTCCACTTAATCCAAATATACAATTATCCGCGCAAAAAAAAATACCAGCGAATCTTATAAAAAGTAATTTTCAAGATTTAGTTAATTCTTATAAAAAATTAGAAAATGAAAGAAATGAATTATTACAAAAATTATCGCCAATAAAATCTTTGTTAAATATAAAAATACCTAATTTTTTTCAACAAGAATTGCAAAATCTTTTGCAATTATCAGAAAGTATTGAACAAAAAAAACGTGAACAAGCAGCAGCTTTTTTTACAAAAAAAATATTAATTCGAAATGTGCTAAGAAAAGAAAGCGCTCTTAAAATAGACTGGGATCAGTTTAAAAATCTTAGGGAAGATCTTAAATTACAATATCAAACCCAAAATCAATATTACAGTGAGATTATAGCAGCGCTTGTTAAAAATATTTCTCCTTCATTAAATGCTTCGCAAAAAGATAACAGTTTTCTGCAAATGGATAAAATGATTAATGAATGGAAATTGGTTAGACAATCCTATTTCAAAGAAATAAATATATTAATTAACTTGCGTGCGCATTTAATGAGAAAAACATTAGGGGCTGCGTATGTGATAGAAAATAAAAATAACGTGAATGATTTTATCGATAATTTTAGTGAAACAATGAATGAAAATCGCGAAGAAAAAAATATGCAACTAGATGTTCGCATCAAAAAATTCATTAGTGAAAAATTTTCAGAGCGGAGTTATGAAAAACGATGGGAAAGATTAAACAATCTTATTCAAAAAAATGCTGATGAACTTAAGAAATTAAAACAAGAAGAAATAAGACAAAATGTTATATTAAATGGCAAGCTTCAAGAGGAACTATTGCATTCATCAGTACTTTTTGGTGGTGAAAAGGAAATGAAAAAACATTTACCTAAATTTGAACTACATGTTCCATCAAAAGATAATCATCACGACAGTAAAAAATTGAGTAAAAGTAATAAAGGCAAATTATTTAAACCCTCTGGCAAGAGAGGTAAAAAATCCAACCTAAATGAGGCGAGGAGGCCCCCAGCATTTGCTCCGCGAGAATTGAATGGCGGTCGGTAAGCTTTCATGGCCTTGAGTTTATCTGTCATGCCAGCATGTTTTTACATAGGTATCTACACAAGTCAAAGAATTCGTCGTCCCGCGGCTCGTCCGCGGGATCCAGAGCGACATTGCGGGCTTTCTGGATCCCGCGAATAAATCGCGGGACGACGGTTGTGTAGATACCTATGTAAAAACATGCTGGCATGACAGATTTTATAAAATTCCATTCTTCTTTTGTCACTTTAGTAATGGATAAGCGATTGCCTTTCCTGTAATACCCGAAGGAGTACAATTAGAGGACTAAATCTAAGAACTAAAGTAAATAAAATTACTCATCATTCTTCATGTTAATGTAATAAAATAATCGTTCGCATCAAAAATCGAAGGGTAGGATTATTTATTGTGAGAATAGGAGTATTTATGGAGAAAAAAATTGCCGCTGTGATAACACTTGCAAGTGGACTGTTAAGTACGGCGGTTATTGGGTTAACAAACCAGCCCACAACTTGGGTAGGTGCTTTTAGTGGAGGTCCCGTTTGGGAAAGTGCAGGAGACACGCAAACTATTTATCTAACCTCTGATATTGAAAAAACATATGACGCTGATCAATCAACCAATGCAGTTTTTGACGGTGAAGTATTTATCGGATTACAAAAACCATTCTCTAACATGGTATGGGGGCAAATTGGTCTCGCAATTGCGGTGACTGGAGACGCCCCGCTATCAGGTGTCATTTGGGATGATGGAGATCCAGAGTTTGCTAATTATAATTACTCATATCAAATCCAACACAGCCATGTTGCACTTAAAGGAAAGTTTTTCTTAGATTCCAATTTTCCGGTAGTTCCATGGATAAGTGCGAGCCTGGGTGTTGGTTTTAATAACGCAAGTCAATTTGAAAGTACTCCAATTATTTCAGAAGCAGTTCCTACCCCTGATTTTTCATCTCATACGCAAACTACTTTTACTTATACCCTAGGAGCTGGAATACAAAAAATAGTGGATCTACATTGGCAGATGGGCATAGGTTATGAATTTGCTGATTGGGGAAGAAGTAGTCTTGGCCATGCAAATGGACAAACCTCAAATAGTGGGTTGACTTTAAATCATCTTTATACCAATGGTGTTTTATTTAATGTCACCTACGTTTCATAAGGAATATGCCATGAAGAAATATTTTTTTAGAAATGCAATATTACTATTTTTTTTCTTTTGTTCTATGTTATCAGTTGCAGTAGCATCCAAACCTTTGTGGACATTTACACCACAAACACCCACAAACATCACGGTGGCAACAAATGAAAGTGCTACTATTAGTTACCTTATTACCAATCAGTCATCAAAATCTAAAAATTTAATCATGAAGCCTATTGCAGGAGTAACGCAAAGTGCTCCTTGCCAATTAGCACCTCATGGAACATGTACTTTGACTTTACATGTTAATGGCGCAGCGATGAAAGGTGATGTGAAAGGCGGACCTATTTTATGTGAGAAGGGTAATAATCTACAATGTTATCAACCTAGCGTAGAAGACATTTTAAGAATTCATTTGAATACCAATCCTATCCAATATACGGTAATACCGAATGCAGGTGCAAATGGTTCAATTTCGCCATCAACACCACAGGTGGTCAATGCGGGAAGTACCCTCGTGTTTACTGCTACGCCTGATGCAAGCTACGGAATTAATCAGTGGTTACTGGATAGTATTGTGGTGCAAAACGGCGGTACTACCTATCAATTAAGCAATATTCAAGCAAATCATACGGTAGATGTAACATTTGCTCAAACTACACTATCTGCGCAAACCAATAGTTTAGCACTGTCCATTAATAATCCCTCTGATGCTGCACTCACTGGAACTCCACGGGTGATTGTAATAACAAATACAGGATCATTTGCTGCATCCAATGTGCAGGTTAATGCCTCTGCCTTTCCAACTGGAACTTCCATTAGCAGTAATACATGCACAGGTAGCCTCGCTCCAAGTGCAACGTGCAATATTACAATTACTCCTGGAGCAACTGCAACTTCAGATGGAACTAATGCGTGTACCGCATCTCCAGGCACAGCGCCTGTTCCAACGGTTGTAACTGTTAGCGCAAGCAATGCAACTAGCATTAATATTAATGTCGTCGTTTTAGGTTATGGCTGTATCTATTCGGATGGTTATTTATATGCTGTTGATGATACGACTCCGAATACGCAAAGCATAAGTGGTGGAGTTGCGGCATTATCAAGCGATTTCACATCTTGGTCAGACTTAGCAAATGTCACAGGAGCGACAAGTACCACTAATGGTATGTCTAATACCAATGCATTATCTTCATCTTCGCCAAACTATCCCGCTGCCGAAGCTTGCATAAATAAAACTGATGGAGGATTTACTAACTGGTATTTACCTGCTATTTGTGAATTGGGGCGTCAGGGCGGAGGAACTGATTATGGATGTGGTAATACCCTTCCCAATTTATACACTAACTTATTTCTCAATAATGTAGGCAATTTAGGTACTTCTACCTATTGGAGCTCAACGCAAGATCCACTAATTAGCCCTAGCGATTTTGCTTTATATGAGAATGTTGGTGGAGATTTTCAGAGTGTCGACTTTAAAAGTACCGATTATTTTGTAAGATGTGTACGAGCCTTTTAAGATTGAATAAGATGTAGGGTGGATTAGATGCGTTTTTAGCATCGTAATCCACCATTTTGGTGCATTAAAGTTTTGATTACATTTATTACTTAAAATGCGAACCAATAAAATTCCACTCATCAGCTGTCACTTTAGTAATGGACAAACGATTCCCTTTCCGTGTCAACTGCATATTTTTTAACGCAGGCAGACTTTTTAATTTTTCAAGCGAAACAATCTCAGGAAATTTTTTAACAAACCGAACATCCACCTGATACCAAATGGGATTGTCCGGTGAACTCTTAGGATCAAAATATTTTGATTTTTTATCTAGCGCGCTATCATCTGGATAACCTGCTTTGACGACTTCAGCAATTCCTGTGATACCCGGCGGAGTGCAATTAGAATGGTAAAAAAAGACTTGATCACCGACTTTAATGTCATCGCGCAAAAAATTTCGAACCTGATAATTACGAACACCTTCCCAATGCGTGGTTTGTTTCGGTGCCGCGATCAAATCATCGATACTGAAAGTATTTGGTTCAGATTTAAAAAGCCAATATTGCATAATGTTATTTTACTTTTTCATGACTGTCTTTTTCCCGTGCCCTCATCGGAGTATATTCTCTTTCGGTGGGGCCGGTGTAAAGTTGGCGTGGACGGCTTAAGCGATAAGGACTGCTAATCATCTCGTTCCAATGTGCGACCCATCCTGTCGTTCTTGCGAGCGCAAAAATAACGGTAAACATATTCGGTGGAATGCCAATGGCGCTTAAGGTGATGCCTGAGTAAAAATCGACATTAGGATATAATTTTCTTTCAATAAAATATTCATCTTCTAGTGCAATTTTTTCAAGTTGCATTGCAATTTTGAAAAGAGGATTATCATGTGCGCCGACAGCGTCTAATACTTCATAGCAAGTTTTTCTCATGACTTTCGCGCGTGGGTCATAATTTTTATAAACCCGATGACCGAATCCTATCAATCGAAATGGGTCGTTTGGATCTTTCGCGCGAGCGATAAATTTACCAATACGTGATTCATCCCCAATTTCGTGAAGCATTTTTAAAGCGGCTTCATTCGCACCGCCATGCGCTGGTCCCCACAATGCGGCAATTCCCGCAGAGATACAAGCGAATGGATTTGCACCGGTTGAGCCCGCGAGGCGAACGGTAGAAGTCGAAGCATTTTGTTCATGATCAGCATGTAAAATAAAAATCCGATCCAATGCGCGTACGAGAACTGGGTCTGGGACGGTGGTTTCACAAGGCGTCGCAAACATCATATGTAAGAAATTTTCGGTATAGGACATATCATTCTGCGGTTGCATGAAAGGTTGTCCAATCGAATATTTGTAACACATCGCCGCGATGGTCGGCATTTTGGCAATTAACCTCAGCGCAGAAATTGCTCGATGTTCTTGATTGGTGATATCCAGTGTATCGTGATAAAAAGCGGAAAGGGCACCCACCACGCCCACCATCACTGCCATGGGATGTGCATCCCGCCGAAATCCATTAAAAAAGTTGCGAATTTGTTCATGTACCATCGTATGGCGATTAATGGCTTTGTAAAATTCAGTGTATTGGTTGGAACTAGGCAGTTCGCCATTGAGTAACAAATAACAAACTTCCACAAAATTGGATTCTAAGGCAAGTTCTGAGATTGGGTAGCCGCGATATAATAAAACACCTTTTTCGCCGTCTATATAGGTTATTTTAGACTCACAGGCGGCTGTGGAGAGAAAGCCAGGGTCATAGGTAAAATAACCGCTTTTATAAAGATTGCTGACATCAATGACGGGTGGTCCTAATGTACCAGCTAACACATTAAACGCTGTGGTTAGATTTTCTACACTTAAAACCGCCTTTTTTTCCGACATGTTCATCCTCTCCATCATCAGTAGCTGCAACTATAAAGAACTCGAACGATAGTTGTCAAACTGATCAGTGTTATGATTGATTTGGCGTATCTCGATGGCTATAATCATGAGGATTTTTTGGCGAATTTGTGCAATTGCACGAATTTCAAAACAAATTGAGCATAAGGAATAAAAAACCCCGTGAAAAAAGAAAGAAGACCGGTCAACTTAAACCTTTTCACCATGCATTTTCCGATGCCTGCGATTGTTTCTATTTTGCACCGCATATCTGGTGTAATACTTTTTTTATTCATTCCATTCATGTTGTGGGGATTAAATTTATCGCTAAAATCTGAGCAAGATTTTATGGATATTCAGTCTGCCATGTCTTCCAGTAACTGTTTGAAGTTCTTTATTTGGTGTGGATTAGCCGCATTTATTTTTCATTTTATTGCGGGAATACGCCATCTATTGATGGATGTTCACATTGGGGATGCGTTGAAAGGCGGTAGATTGTCCGCACAAATAACGATGATTCTAAGTATTGTATTGATGATTTTGGCAGGAATTTGGCTATGGTGAAATCAGTAACAAGTGTCAACCACGTAGGTTTACGTGATTGGATTATACAACGCGTTTCTGCGCTTTTAATGGCAGTATATTTTGTAGGTATCATAGTTTTTTTCGTAGCGCATCCTGATGTGACTTATACCGATTGGTATAACTTATTTAGCTCGATGAGTGTAAAAATTATTACTTTGCTACTGATTGTGTCATTATTATGGCACGCCTGGATCGGAATTTGGACAGTAATCACCGATTACATAAAGTGTTCCATATTACGTTTAACGATAAATTCAATCGTTTTATTAGTGCTAGTAGCTTTTTTTCTGGCTGGGCTATTTATATTGTGGGGTTTTTAAAAAATGAATATAGCTACTTACACGTTTGATGCAGTCATTGTGGGTGGTGGTGGAGCAGGTCTCCGCGCATCCATTGAGCTTGCGCAATCAGGTTTGAATATTGCGGTTATTTCAAAAGTATTTCCAACACGTTCACACACCGTATCCGCACAAGGCGGCGTGAATGCAGCATTGGGAAATACAGATGGTGATGATGATTGGCGTTGGCATATGTATGATACGGTGAAAGGATCGGATTTTTTAGGCGATCAAGATGCCATCGAATACATGTGTAAAGTGGCACCGCAGGCAATTTATGAATTAGAGCATATGGGATTGCCTTTTTCACGTTTAGATGATGGCAGAATTTATCAACGTGCTTTCGGCGGTCAAACCAGAAATTACGGAAAAGAGCTTGTACACCGCACTTGTTGTGCAGCGGATCGTACCGGACATGCAATGTTGCATACGCTTTATCAAAAAAATATTGAAGCAAAAACCAAATTTTATAACGAATGGTTCGCAATTGATTTAGTCAATACAGAAAATGGCATCGCGGGCGTCATGGCGATTTGTATCGAAACGGGTGAAGTCGCATTTTTCCATACACGTGCAGTCATTTTAGCGACTGGCGGTGCTGGACGTATTTTTCAATCCACCACCAATGCACATATTTGTACGGGCGATGGTTTTGGTATGGTGTTGCGTGCTGGTATTCCTTTACAAGATATGGAATTTTGGCAATTTCATCCGACCGGGATTGCAGGGGCGGGTGTATTAATTACAGAAGGTAGCCGTGGTGAAGGTGGTTATCTCGTCAATAAAGATGGCGAACGTTTTATGGAACGTTATGCGCCTAACATGAAAGACCTTGCGGGTCGCGATGTTGTCGCACGCGCAAGTATTATTGAAATTCGAGAAGGAAGAGGCTGTGGTCCAAAAGGTGACTATGTGTTATTAAAACTCGATCATCTCGGTGAAGATGTGATTAATAAACGTCTGCCGGGTATTCGTGATCTTGCGAAAACCTTTGCAGGCGTCGATCCATTGAAAGACCCCATTCCTGTTGTTCCCACTTGTCACTATATTATGGGCGGAATTCCCACGAATATACATGGCCAAGTATTGACGGTTAAAAATGGCCAAGATGTCATTATTGACGGTTTGTATGCCGCAGGTGAAAGCGCATGCGTTTCAGTACATGGCGCTAATCGATTAGGTGCGAATTCGTTATTGGATCTCGTGGTTTTTGGTCGATCCTCTGGTTTACATGTACAACAAAGTATTCGCGAAGGTTTACACTTCAAAAACTACAAACCAGATGATATTCAAGCTGCACTTCAAGGTTTGGAACGTTGGAATAGAAACGAAAAAGGTGAAAGTGTTGACGCGATTCGTACTGAATTACAACAAGTCATGCAAATGGATTTTGGTGTATTTCGTGCGGCAGAACACATGGAAGGCGGTTTCAAAAAATTAAAAGATCTGCAAGATCGTTTACAAACTGCTGCCATTAAAGATAAAAATCAATGCTTCAATACCAGTCGTATCGAAGCATTAGAACTTGATAATCTTCTCGCTACCGCACTTGCGACCGCAAATCTTGCCAATAAGCGCACGGAAAGCCGTGGTGCGCATGCAAGATATGATTATCCTGAAAGAAATGATGAAGAATGGTTGAAACACACATTGTATTTCGCTGATGGTCGTATCGATTTTCGTCCCATTAACATGAAACCTCATGAAGTTGCTCCCATAGAACCTCAAGAAAGACATTACTAGAGGAATGCACATGCGATTTTCTATTTATCGTTATAATCCAGAAACCGATAAAAAACCTTTCATGCAAGAATATGACGTAGACGTGAATGCGCACAGCTGTCATATGGTGCTGGACGCTTTGCTTGCGATCAAAAATACGATGGATGATACCCTCACTTTCCGTCGTTCGTGTCGTGAAGGCGTCTGCGGATCCGACGGCATGAATATGAATGGCAAAAATGGGTTAGCATGTACGACAAATCTCAGTGATTTGAAAGAACCCATCGTGATTCGACCGTTACCGGGTTTACCAATTATTCGCGATTTAGTGGTTGACATGACGCAGTTTTACGAACAATATAACAGCGTCAAACCTTACCTACAAAATCGCGATCCAGTTCCCGCCAAAGAAAGATTACAATCCCCCGAAGAACGCGCAAAACTCGATGGTTTATACGAATGTATTTTATGCGCATGTTGCTCAACTTCGTGCCCGTCTTTTTGGTGGAATCCAGATAAATTTGTGGGTCCTGCAGGTTTGCTACAAGCGTATCGTTTTATTGCAGATAGTCGCGATACAGAAGAAAAAGCGCGTTTGGCAGATTTAGCGGATCCCTATAGCGTATTTCGTTGTCGCGGCATTATGAATTGTGTGGATGTGTGTCCAAAAGGATTAAATCCCACAAAAGCGATTAATAACATTAAGGAACAGATGCTTGAAGAAGGTGTGTAATTAAAATGAAATCACAAAAATCCATGCAAGAGTTATGGCAAGATTCTTATCTCTCCGGGGAGAATGATAGCTATTTAGAAAATCTTTATGAAAGTTATCTACAAAATCCCGAAAATGTTCCGGCGGAATGGCAAGAATATTTTAATAGTGTTGCGGGAAATACGGTGGATGTTTCGCATCAAGGGGTTCGAAATTATTTTTTAGAATTAGGAAAACATCATTCTAAAAAAGTCAAAACCGTTGCGGCGCCTGCAAATCTTGAACATCAAAAAAAACAAGAAAAAGTCATCGATTTAATTTCTGCATATCGCACTTTAGGTCATTTACAAGCAAATATTGATCCATTGGGATTATATCGCGGTATAGATAATCCTACATTAGAATTATCGTATTATGGTTTTACGAATGAAGATTTGAATCAAGTATTCGACGTCGGCACTTATACGGCATTAAACAAATCATCTGCAACGTTAAACGAAATTTATCAATCATTGCGAAAAGTATATTGCAGCACCATTGGTTGCGAATATATGCATATGATGAAATTAGATGAAGTTTCTTTTATTCAAGAACAAATGGAAAAAGGTTGGGCGAATTATTCCTTGGATAAAGCTACAAAATTGCGGATTTTAGATCGCCTTGTGGTCGCTGATGGCCTCGAAAAATATTTAGGTTTAAAGTATGTCGGCCAAAAACGTTTTTCATTGGAAGGTGGCGATAGCTTAATTCCTTTAATGGATACCATCGTCACTCGAGGGATGGCGAGTGGATTAAAAGATTTAGTGATCGGGATGGCACATCGTGGTCGATTGAATGTGCTCGTCAATATTTTAGGAAAAGCGCCGTCCAAAATTTTCGAACATTTTGAAGATCAGGGGCATCAAGAAGATCAGTCAGGCGATGTGAAATACCATTTAGGTTTTTCAACAGATCTTACTTCTGACAATGGTGCTTTACACGTTGCGCTTGCATTCAATCCATCGCACTTAGAAATTGTGTCACCCGTCGTTCAAGGTTCGGTACGTGCGCGTCAACGTAGACGTAAAGATACCGATCGTAAATACGTTATGCCAATCCAGATTCATGGCGATGCGGCATTTGCGGGTCAAGGCGTGGTGATGGAAACATTCAGCATGTCTCAAGCACGCTGGTTTTGGGTCGGTGGTTCGATACATATTGTGATTAATAACCAAGTTGGTTTCACTATTAGCAATCCGGCAGACGCGCGTTCAAGTATTTATTGCACGGATGTTGCGAAAATGGTGCAAGCACCTGTTTTACATGTGAATGGCAATGATCCGGAAGCGGCAGTGTTTGCAGCATCAGTTGCGGCAGATTATCGTGACCGTTTCAAAAAAGATATCGTCATTGATCTCGTGTGCTATCGTCGTCATGGCCACAATGAAGCCGATGAGCCTTCTGCGACACAACCTATCATGTATCAAATTATTAAAGCGATGCCAACCGTTGCGACAATGTACGCTACCAAATTGGTGGAACAAGGCGTTATTGATGCGAATAAAGAGAAAGAATTAGTTGATGCTTATCGTAAAAAATTAGATGAAGGTAAATCAGTTGTTGATAATTCAGCGAATCATGAGGGTTATGAGTACACGAATCGTTGGGCACCTTTTATCGGCACAAAATGGACTGATAAAGCAGTGACGGCAGTTCCTTTGAATCAATTGAAAAAAATTAGTAAAAAACTCGAAACACTTCCCGAAGGATTTGTGTTACAACCGCAAGTCAAAAAAATGATGGAAGCACGTCAAAAAATGACGGATGGTGAAACTCCATTAAACTGGGGATATGCAGAAACGATGGCATATGCAACCTTGCTCGAAGAAGGTTTTCCGATTCGACTCTGTGGTCAAGATGCAGCGCGCGGGACTTTTGCGCATCGTCATGCCGTATTACATGATCAAAAAACGGATAATTTATATATTCCTCTCAGCAACCTTTCCGAAAATCAAGCGCAAATTAATATTGTCGATTCTTTGTTATCCGAAGAAGCGGTAATGGCTTTTGAATACGGATTTTCATCAACCGAGCCCAATAATTTGGATATTTGGGAAGCGCAATTTGGGGATTTTGCCAATGGCGCGCAAGTGGTCATCGATCAATTTATCAGTTCTGGCGAACAAAAATGGGGAAGATTATGTGGGTTAGTATTACTGCTTCCGCATGGTCAAGAAGGAATTGGTCCAGAACATTCTTCGGCGCGATTAGAGCGATATTTGCAACTTTGCGCGCAAAATAATATGCAAGTTTGTGTGCCTAGTACGCCTGCGCAAATTTTCCATTTGCTTCGTCGGCAAATGGTTAGACCTTATCGCAAACCTTTAATTATCATGACACCGAAGAGTTTATTGCGTAATCCGCTCGCGGTATCCAGTTTAGATGAATTGGCAGAAGGCGAGTTTCAGTTAGTTATTCCTGAATTAGAAAGCACGAATGCAAAAAATATCGAACGTGTTATTTTCTGTTCAGGTAAGATATACTACGAATTATTAGAAAAAAGACGTGAAGAAAAATTAAATAATATTGCTTTGATTCGCCTCGAACAACTATATCCATTCCCGGATCAATTTTTAAAGACCATTCTTCTACCTTACGCCCATGTGAAAGATTTCGTATGGTGTCAGGAAGAACCGGAAAATCAGGGTGCTTGGAATAGTATTCAATACAGTTTACGCGAATGTTTGGGTCAAAAGCGCGACATAAGATATATCGGACGACCTTCCATGGCAGCACCTTCTGGTGGATATAACTCGGTGCATTTGAGAGAACAGGCGAAGATTTTAAAAGATGCGTTGGGATAATAAATACAACCCGTCGTCCCGCGGCTTGTCCGCGGGATCCAGAAAACTTTCGACGCCGCTCTGGATCCCGCGGACAAGCCGCGGGACGACGTTTAAATTTTTAAATTAGTTAAGGAACCACATATGACTATCGAAGTAAAAGTTCCTATGTTACCTGAATCGATCGCTGATGCGACCGTTTCAGTATGGCATAAGAAAGCGGGGGATTCGGTTTCCCGAGATGAAAACTTAGTTGACCTTGAAACTGATAAAGTCATGCTTGAGGTTCCAGCGCCAGTTGACGGTATTTTAAAGGAAATTATTAAAAAATCTGGCGACGTTGTTCAAGCCAACCAAATCATTGCGGTGATTGAAGAAGGGGGTGGTGGTGCGAAAAAAGCTAAAGCGGAAACTGAAACCCCGTCTAAGTCTGAAGAAGCACCTGCGACTAAAAAATCAGAAGCATCCGCTCCTGCCTTAAGCCCCTCCGTTCGTCGTGTCGTGCAAGAACATGATATTGATGTTTCTAAAGTAGAGGGGACTGGCAAAGGTGGTCGTATTACGAAAGAAAATCTCGTTGGCGCAACTACAGCTAAACCGCAAATCTCCGTAGATGCTGGCGCATTAAATGGCCGCACCGAAAAACGCGTTCCAATGACTCGTATCCGTGCACGTATCGCAGAACGTTTATTGGATGTGACGCAAAATACCGCGATGTTGACAACTTTCAATGAAATTAATTTGAAAAATGTCATGGAGTTACGCAACAAATATAAAGATAAGTTTGAAAAGACACATAATATTCGATTAGGTTTTATGTCGTTTTTTGTGAAAGCGGCTGTGGAAGCTTTAAAACGTTCTCCTGCAGTGAATGCCTCCATTGATGGCAATGATATTGTTTATCATGGATATTATGATATTGGCGTTGCGGTTTCGACAGATCGTGGATTAGTGGTGCCCGTTATCCGAGATGCAGATCAATTATCCCTGGCTGAAATCGAAATGCAAATTGCGGATTATGCAGCGAAAGCACGTAATGGCAAATTAACCTTAGAAGAAATGCAGGGCGGTACTTTCTCAATTACGAATGGTGGGGTATTCGGGTCATTGCTAGCAACACCCATTATTAATGCGCCACAAAGTGCAATTTTAGGTATGCATAAGATTGAAGAAAGACCAGTCGTTATTGACGGACAAATTGTCATTCGTCCCATGATGTATGTTGCACTTTCTTATGATCATCGCATCATTGACGGTAAAGAATCCGTGACATTTTTAGTGATGATCAAAGACTTCCTTGAAGATCCCGCGCGCATGTTGCTCGAGATATAAAATTTCGATTCCCCTTCCCCTCGCGAGAGCGTGGGGGAAGGTTGGGATGGGGGGATGTTGTGAGCTCAATAAATAATCCAGTTATTCGGAGAGAAAGATGAATTTACATGAATACCAAGCCAAAAAATTATTGGCGAAATATGGATTACCAGTGCCTTTTGGCGAGGTGGCATGGAATATCGAAGAAGCTTCAGCTATTGCAGATAAATTAAAAACCAAACGTTGGGTTGTCAAAGCGCAAGTACATGCTGGCGGTCGCGGCAAAGCGGGTGGGGTTAAATTAGTAAAAGATAAAGCGGAATTGGCAGAAGTCGTCAAAAACTTAATTGGTAAGCGTTTAGTGACTTATCAAACGACTGCCGAAGGCCAACCCGTTCATCAAGTATTAATTGAAGAAACGAGTGACATTGCGAAAGAATTATATTTAGGCGCAGTAATTGATCGTGCTAAACAACGCGTCGTTTTCATGGCATCTACCGAAGGTGGTGTGGACATTGAAAAAGTGGCACACGAAACACCTGAAAAAATTCTCACCGCGGTGGTCGATCCATTGGTTGGCATTCAAGCTTTCCAAGCTAGACAATTGGCTTTTGCATTGGGTTTGAAAGGCGATCAGATTAAACAATTTTCTAAAATTTTGTTAGGTCTAGGCAAAATGTTTCAGGATTGTGATTTAAGTTTATTAGAAATCAATCCATTGGTGATTACGGAGCAAGGCAACTTATTGTGTCTCGATGGAAAGATCAATATTGATGACAACGCCATGTATCGTCAGCCAGAATTACGTGAATTTCGTGATACGTCACAAGAAGACGAACGCGAAAATCGTGCACGCGATTGGGAACTCAATTACATCGCATTAGATGGCAACATCGGTTGTATGGTAAATGGTGCAGGTCTCGCGATGGCTACCATGGATATCGTGAAATTGCACGGCGGCAATCCTGCGAATTTCTTAGATGTTGGGGGTGGCGCAACTAAAGAACGTGTCACGGAAGCTTTCAAAATTATTTTGTCTGACGAAAACGTTAAAGCGATTCTCGTTAATATTTTCGGTGGCATTGTCCGTTGTGATTTGATTGCAGATGGCATTATTGGCGCCGTGGCTGAAGTAGGCACTTCCTTGCCAGTTGTTGTGCGACTCGAAGGTAATAACGCGGAATTGGGCGCAAAAAAATTAAAAGAAAGTGGTTTAAATATTATTGCAGCAGAAAGTTTTACTGATGCTGCGAAAAAAGTGGTAGCAGCGGCAGGTGGTGCAAAATGAGTATCTTAATTGATGAAAATACTAAAGTAATTTGTCAGGGTTTTACGGGTAAACAAGGCACGCTTCATTCTGAGCAAGCGATAGCTTATGGCACGAAGATGGTCGGAGGAGTGACGCCTGAAAAAGGTGGCCAGACACATTTGGGTCTACCGGTTTTTGATACTGTCAAAGAGGCATATGATGCAACAAAAGCGGATGCATCTGTGATTTATGTTCCCGCGCCTTTTTGCAAAGATTCGATTATTGAAGCGTGTGAGGCGGGTATTAAATTAATCGTTTGTATTACGGAAGGTATCCCGACGTTAGATATGTTGGTAGTGAAAGCTTACCTTGATCAACATCCAGATGTGCGTTTAATCGGCCCTAACTGTCCAGGCGTTATCACGCCGGGCCAATGTAAAATTGGTATTATGCCAGGCTATATTCATTTACCAGGTAAAGTGGGTATTGTTTCGCGTTCTGGTACATTAACGTACGAAGCCGTGTTCCAGACGACAGAGTTAGGTTTAGGACAAAGTACTTGTGTGGGAATCGGTGGAGATCCAATTCCAGGCACGAATTTCGTTGATGTACTCGCTTTGTTTGAAAAAGATCCAAAGACAGAAATTATCGTCATGGTTGGTGAAATTGGTGGTACAGCAGAGGACGAAGCGGCGGAATATATTAAAAAGCATGTCACGAAGCCTGTGGTTTCTTACATCGCTGGTGTCACCGCTCCTGCAGGTAAGCGTATGGGCCATGCTGGCGCGATCATCGCGGGTGGAAAAGGAACGGCTGCTGAAAAATTCGCGGCCTTAGAGGCGGCTGGTGTCCACACCGTCCGTTCTCCTGCAGAAATTGGGCGTAAGGTGCAGGAAGTGTTGGGTGGTTAATTAAGGAGACAACCGAATTCTATAATTTAGTTCCTTCCCCACGCGAAACGTAGAGCAAAGAGATATGAAAATTGGATGTCCCTTCCCCCCGCGCAGTGTGGGGGAAGGTTAGGATGGGGGGTAGATTGGTCAAAACAAACATCGCCCGCGCACGAAATTTAAGAACGTGCATGTCTGATGCCGAATTAAAACTTTGGCAAGAAATACGCTTGAAACAAATTGAAGGAATTCGCTTCCGCAAACAAGCACCCATAGGAAATTATATCGTAGATTTTGTTTCTCATGAGATACGATTCATCATTGAGCTTGATGGTGGACAACATAATGAATCTCGACAAGTAGTTTATGATGAACAACGTACGGAATGGTTAAAGGCACAAGGATATAGAGTTCAGCGTTTTTGGAATGATGAAGTTTTGGTAAATTTAGATGGGGTGTTGGAATTAATAAGGGATATTTGCAATCAGCGCCGCCCCCCATCCTAACCTTTCCCCACAAGGGGGGAAGGAATTTAAGTTCTACTAAAAGTCCCTTCCCCCACAAGGGGGTAAGGAATTTAAGTTCTACTAAAAGTCCCTTCCCCCACAAGGGGGTAAGGAATTTAAGTTCTACTAAAAGTCCCTTCCCCCCACGCAGTGTGGGGGAAGGTTAGGATGGGGGGTAGATTGTTCGAACACACATCCATCCATACATACTTTAAAAATATTGTTTGAAGGAAATTAAAATGCTGGATCCCAAATTAATCCGCCAAAACCTCGAAATGGTCGCAGAAAAACTCAAAACTCGGGGCCTCACACTGGATGTTTCTAAAATAAATTCGCTCGAAAACCAACGCAAAACCCTCCAAACCAAAATCCAAGAATTACAAAACGAACGTAATGTAAAATCAAAAGCCGTGGGGCAAGCGAAAGCGAAGGGTGAAAACGCCGACGATTTGATGCAGCAAGTGAGGGACCTTGGCAATGCATTAACTGAAAATACCGCAAAATTTGACGAAGTTGAAATTGAATTAAATGATTTACTTGCACGTATTCCAAATATCCCCCACGACTCCGTCCCCCACGGCCAAAGTGAAGCGGATAATCAGGTTGTTCGAACCTGGGGGGAACCAACTAAATTCAATTTCACACCCAAAGATCACGTCGATTTAGGCACAAAACACGGATTAGATTTCGAAGCTGGCGCAAAGCTTACTGGTGCACGTTTTGTGGTGATGCGAGGCCTCGCTGCAAGGCTCCATCGTGCCCTCATTCAATTCATGATGGATTTGCATACCTCGGAACATGGATACAAAGAAGTCTATGTGCCTTACATGGTTAACCAAGAAACTTTATATGGCACGGGTCAGCTACCTAAAATGGAAGAAGATCTATTTGCGCTAAAAGGGGAGCAAAAATACTATCTCATCCCCACTTCTGAATCCCCAGTCACAAATTTAGTTCGCGATGAAATCCTTGACCCCGAAACGTTACCTTTAAAATTCGTATGCCATTCACCTTGTTTTCGTAGTGAGGCGGGCTCTTACGGAAAAGATACGCGTGGCATGATTCGACAGCATCAATTTGAAAAAGTCGAGTTGGTTCATGTGGTCCATCCTGAAAAATCTTATGAAGCGCTGGAAGAGCTAACAAAACATGCAGAAACCGTTTTGCAAAAACTCAAACTCCCTTACCGTGTGGTAACGCTTTGCACAGCAGATTTAGGATTTCAGGCTGCGAAAACCTATGATTTAGAAGTATGGTTGCCAGGACAAAATTGCTATCGTGAAATATCTTCTTGTTCGAATACGGAAAGTTTTCAATCCCGTCGAATGAAAGCCCGTTTTCGTGATCCAAAAACTGGAAAACCGGAATTAGTTCATACCCTCAATGGATCTGGTCTTGCGATTGGCCGTACATTAGTTGCAATTTTTGAAAATTATCAAGATGCGGAAGGGAATATTACTATTCCGGATGTGTTGAAAGATTACATGTAAACGCTTAATACTCAATAACGTCGTCCCGCGGCAAGTCCTAAGGGATCCAGAGCAGTGTAAATGCATTTCTGGATCCCTTAGGACTTGCCGGCGTTGTTGCAGATTTTGAATCATTCTTCTCACAACCGTCGTCCCGCGATTTATTCGCGGGATCCAGAAAGCCCTACGATGCTGCTCTGGATCCCTTAGGACTTGCCGCGGGACGACGTAGAGGCCATGACCTACCATTTAAGTTGAAACAGTAATACTTGGCGTAAATGGAGCGTTATCCACTCTTTCTGCTTCAAAACCACACGGTAAGCTACGATCAAAGAATGGTGAATTAATTCTTTTCGTATCATTGTAATATTTTTCCCAGTGAGACACTTGGGTTTGATATTTTTCATAGCTATCAATTCCTAAGAGTTTTAACAAATGGAATTGATTGGCATAATCAAAATCTGTTGCTTTAGACTCAAAAACACTTTTATCAACCGCAATTAATCCTAAATCATTTGATTTTTCACCAGTGCATTTTCCTTCCCTTGCTTTTAGAAATCTAATTTCAGTTTCTAATTTTTGAATCGCAACAATATCCAGTTCAACTTTCTTTTTCTCGTCTACGAGAAAAGATTGAAAATGATTCAAACAAGTTTTTATCGTTTGTTTCATTGAGCAAGTATAAAATTCTCCTTGTTTTTGGCTTTTATATTTCTGTATGTAAACTTGAAGAACCTGATTCCAATCCATCCCCATTTCTTTTGTTAAAACTTCTTTAACATTTTTTCGATCTTGCGGTGTAAGTTTCACAAAACCTTCAACAATATTTTTCGCATCATTTAATTTCTGTATGATGTCAGGGCTTAAAGGTTGAGAAACAGCTTTGGTTTCTACCGCTATTTTACTTTCTATATTAGTTGTAGAAGAGAAAGCTGGACTTTCTGCTTCAAGCAGTAAAGGTCTCGTTAAATTATTATTAGGAGGAATAGAAATGTGTAAATCAGGCCTTACATGTTGCATAACGATAGGCGAGCTCGCAACACTTGGTTCCGGTAGTTTTTGTAAAGCATTTTTAACGAGAGACGCACATCGTGTCAAAAGATTGGTGAGTGGTTGTCTCACATAATGATTTAAAAAACCCGTGGGGCTAGTCCAAGAGTTATAAGTTTTCTTCGCAACGAGATACGAGAATGCACCGAAAATAAAACTTGCGCCTATTACAGCCGTCACTGGTGGTAAGAAAGAAGAAAGTGTAAGTAAGAATAAAAAACCTCCAATCAAAATTGTAGTATCGATTGCGCCGGCTTCAATTCTATCGCCTTTCATTTTTTTGATGTCTTTTATCAAAGACCCTCTTAATTTTTTATGCGGGTCATTTTTTAATTTATTTTGTAATTGATCGTATAACTTAGCGTCAGTTTTATTCACTAAATCTAACTTATTTTTCACAATGAAAAGTATTTCTTTATTAGATTTATCTTTTAAGTTATCAAGTGTCGCTTTATCTAACCTGTTTTCTAAGGATTTGAGGATATCTTCATTTAATTTACTTAATAACTTTTCATGCTGGCCTCTTTCCGTTGCATATTTGTAAACATCCCATTTGACGTCAAAAACGAAGCTATAAAGCCCGATAGCTAAAGTTGCAATAGGAAGTCCGATGCCACTTGCGGCAAGTACGCCGAAAAGGACGAGTGCTCCAAATCCGTTAAAAAGCAACCAAGCGGACCAGTAAAATGTATTGTCTTTATTACCTTCTTTTTTTGCAACCAGTGCTTGGATCCCATAGAATAACCCGGTAATCGGGTACCAAATGGGTAAAAATGCTGCTTTGAAAAAGGTAAATAGCCGATTAATAGAGCCAACAAATACCCGGAGGACGTTATACCAATTAAAAGCATCTGACGCATTAAACTTAAATAAATCGGCAGGCTTCCCACCCGTGGCTAGAATGGCGTATTTGACGGCTTTATCGTGATTGTGGATATCCATGTAATGTTCAAATAATCTGAACGCGACTTTCCTTTGTTCTTCTCGTTCTTTTTGGTCGGTAGATTTTAATTCGCAGAAAATTTCAGCTTCGGGTATCTCTAATTCTAATCCCCGTTTAGTTGTTATGGTCATGGGCGTCACCTTTTTTTGTCAAGCATCACAAATTTCATCCTAGCACAACAAAATTATTTTTAAATATTTTTTATCAAATAAAAGTGATTTTTTTTCATTATTGTTCAAATAGTGCTCTACATAAATCGTACAAACCCTAAAATTTATTAGGATAATCAAGAATGTTGAAAGTGATATATATCTGTTATATTAACATTGAACTTCACTTTTAAGGGACGCCACTATGCCAGCCAAGAAGAGAAAATCTGCGAAAAAAGTTACGAAGAAGTCACCAAAACGTAAAGCCGCTAAAAAAGTTATGAAGAAGAAATCCCGCAAAAGTAAATCCAGAAAGTAAGATATTCTTTTATTAAAAGCCGCATCACCTGCGGCTTTTTTTTATTAGCTAATTAACTGATAGCCCGAAATTGCAATCACAATAAGTGATGTCGCAATTGCTAAAATGAGGGTAAATTTGCCTCCCATGACTTGATAGGACATCTCCATATTTTTTATATAACGACAATGCCAAGCCATCATCGCTGGCATTAATGCCTGTAAAATGACGCAGCATAATCCCGCAAAGCTCAATAACAAAATAAAAGCCTTCGGATAAAATATCACTATTAACAATGGCGGTAAAAATGTTGCAATGGTAATGAGCAATTTCCCGTTATTTTCTTTAGAAATTTTGAACCCATCCGCAAGATAATCGGATAAACCTAAGGAAACACAGGCAAAAGCCGTCAATACACAAATGGAAGTAAATGCACGTGATAAAATAACAATTTTTTCAGTGGGTACATAATGGTTGATGGAAGCTAATAACTCTGTGACAGGCTGGTTTGCAGTGACTAATCGTTCGAGACCGAAATCTCCACTCAATGGAACTAAACCAAAAATAACGGCGTCCCAAGCGATATAACACAATAAAGGTAAAAAAGATCCGATGATAATGGCGGTGCGTAATTTTTTGATATCATCCTGAAAATAATTTCTGAGACTTGGAACAATAATCGAAAATCCAAAAGAAGTAATCGCAACCGTGAGGGCGGGAAGAATATAGGTAGCAGATCCAGTATCATAATTTGCAATATCAATGTGTTCTGTAATTAGTAGCATGAGAATAAAAACAGAACCGAGTTTGAAAATCATTAATAATCGATTAAAAATATCTACGTGTTTAATGCCAGCCATCACGATAGATCCGAATAGAAAAACAAAAATAATGCCTGAGACCCAAAGAGGAATAGAAAAACCTGCAATATTTAACAATCCATGTAAAACGTCTTGGCCTCCCGCAATATAGGCGGATACCAAGGCATATAAAAATAATAAATAGATGGTCCAGCATACGAACGCACCTGGTTTTCCTAAAGTTGCTTTTGCCATGGAAATGACATTGCTATGTTTAGGAAAACATAGATTAACTTCAAGCGTTAAAAGCGCGGTGAAAGTCATTAAAATCCAACAAACAATAAATAATATACTTGCATGAATAATGCCACCTTTAGCAGTTGCAATCGGTAATCCCAACATACCTCCACCAATGCAGGTACCTGCGATCAGCAGAATCCCGCCGAGCATTTTTGTTTTCATGTGTTAACCTTTTTGAAAGTTTGATTTCAAGCCTTGCCAACAGTCTAAATAGTTTTCTTGACGAAAATTTTTCGCATTTTCAGTGACAAGCCATACTTGTTCTGATTCAAACATAAATGCGAGGGTATCGCAATAATATTCCGGTTTAAGTTCAGTGCTCGTTGCTTTATGGAAAGCATCTGCATCAGGCCCATGTGCTGACATACAATTATGTAAACTACTACCGCCTGGCAGAAACCCAGTTTCCTTTGCATCATAAATACCGTAAATTAAACCCATATATTCGTTCATGATATTTCGATGATAATATGGCGGACGAAAAGTTTTGTCGGCAACCATCCAGCGTGGAGGAAAAATCACAAAATCTACATTGGCAGTCCCCGTTATTTTGGAAGGAGAAGTAAGTACAGTAAATATCGAAGGATCTGGATGATCGAAACTAACGGTATTTATCGTATTAAATTTTGTTAAATCATATTTGTAAGGGACATAATTGCCACGCCACGCGACGACATCTAATGGCGAATGAGAAAGTGTAGCAGTCCAGAGATTTCCCTGAAATTTAGTCATTAGTTCATAAGTACCAGTTAATTCTTCGTAGGCCGCTTTCGGTGTTTGAAAATCTCGAGGATTTGCAAGGCCATTCGCGCCTATCACACCTAATTCAGGTAAACGAAATGGTAAACCGAAATTTTCACAAATATAACCACGCGCTTTATCACTTTTTAAAATGACTTGAAATTTAATACCTCTCGGAATGACAATGATTTCACCTGGTTTAACATCCAATATTCCAAATTCTGTTTTAAAACGTAATTTTCCTTCTTGGGGTACAATTAAAAAATCCCCATCAGCATTATAAAAATATCGATCTTCCATCGATGCATTCAATGCATACAAATGAATGGCAGCGCCTGATAATAAAGCCGCGCTCCCATTTCCAGCTAAAGTGAGAATACCTTCAATGAAATCTTTACGTTCTTTGGGATAAGGCATCGGATTCCAACGCATTTGTGTTGGCGGGGTTGGATATGTGAAAGGAGGAGTTAAGAAATTATTTTGCGAATATAGTTTAAAATCACTATGCAAGACGGAAGGACGAATGCGATATAACCAACTATGTAAATTCATCGCACGCGGCATGGTAAATGCGCTACCGCTTAATTGTTCGGCATATAGTCCAAATGGTACTTTTTGTGGGGAATTTCTGTTATCGACAAAAATGCCTGCCATGCTTTCTGTTTGGAAATGATTGCCAAATCCATGTAAGTAGTTAAGCTCGTCTTGCATATTGAAATCCTCAAAGTAGAGATGAGAGTGTTCTTAAAAACCTTTCATTTTGTTCGTATGTGCCAACCGTCACGCGTAAATGTGTGGGCATACCATAAGGATTCAATGGACGCACAATAACACCTTTAAGCAATAATTGTTGATATAAATCTCCGGTAGGTTGTTTCATATTAATTGTAATAAAATTTCCTAACGATGGAATATATTCCAGGGAAATTTTTTGGAATGCCGTCGTCAATTGTGACATACCTTCGTTATTCATTTGGATAGTGCGTGTGATGTGTTCGTGATCCTCTAAAGCACTATGTGCCGCAATTGCAGCAATCGAATTCACATTAAAAGGCAAACGTGCGCGATTTAAAATATCAGCAATTTCCAGATGTGAAATAGCATAGCCTAAACGTAATGCGGCTAAACCATATACTTTAGAAAATGTGCGGGTCACAATTACATTGGGATATTTGTTGAGAAGCGATAATGTTTTTGGATAATCAGGCGCATGAATATATTCATGATAAGCTTCATCGATCACAACAATAATATTGCTGGGAATAGATTCTAATAACAACGTTAAATCGGAGCTAGTTGTAAAAGTGCCTGTTGGATTATTTGGATTGACAATAAAAATTAAACGCGTTTTTTCAGTGACTGCCTTTATCATCTCTTGAATATGATGGCCATAATTCAAGGCGGGAACTTCGACGATTTTGCCGCCATAACTTTTAATCAAAAGTGGAATAGTTAAGAAAGCATATTGAGAAATGATAGCTTCATCATGATGACTCAAATAAGATTTAATAATAAGTTCTAAAATATTTTCAGAACCATTACCCACGGTAATCTGTTTAGGATTAATTTTTAAAAAATCTCCCAATGCAGTTTTAAGCAAAAAACAGCCGCCATCAGGATAATAATGCGATTTTAATAATGCATCGCCTGCCGCTTTTATGGCTTTAGGGCTTGGCCCCAATACATTTTCATTGCTTGCAAGTTTAATGCTATTCGAAATTCCTAGCTCGCGTTCTAATTCTTCAATCGGTTTTCCAGGTTGATAAGGAGTTAATTCACGAATGTAGAGATTTGCAAGCGTTCGATAATCGTAATTCATTATAATTTCTCAATAATTTCTCATGATGATACAGGTGGTTCATTTGGCCACGCTTTTTGAAAGCTTGGATTTTGTTGGCAATGTGCATCAATATTAATTAATCGTGGAAAATCTGAAAGATCACAGTTAAAACGTTTTGCATTATACATTTGTGGTACAAGATAAATATCCGCAAGCGATGGAGTATTACCAAAACAATAATCGTAAGATGACGATTTTTTGAGTTCATTTTCGAGAGCGGAAAATCCCTTATGAATCCAATGTTGATACCATGCACTTTTTTGTTCTTTCGAAATTTTTAAATCATTTAATAAATAATTGATGACCCTTAAATTATTTAATGGATGTATATCTGCCCCAATATGCAGTGCGAATGCTTTCACCTTAGCTTTTTCGTAAGGGTCTTTCGGTAAAAGTATGGGAGTGCCATATGTTTCATCAAGATATTCAATAATGGCGAGTGATTGCGAAATGATTTTTTCATTATCTTTTAGAGTCGGAACTAATTTCTGCGAATTTATTTTTTCATATTCTGGTGATAATTGCTCGCCACCATTGTTAACTAAATGAATTTCTTTTTTCGTATATTCAATATTTTTTAAATGTAATGCAATGCGAACACGAAAACTCGCAGAAGATCGATGGTAATCATAAAGCTCAATCATATTTAATAACCTTTTGATGAATCGCGCCGAAAATGCTGGCCTTTGCCTTATTAAACATCTCGATGCGAACGCTATCACCAAATTGTAAGAAAGGTGTTTTGGGATTTCCGCTTTCAATGATTTCAAGCATTCTTTTTTCTGCAATACAAGAAGAACCTAGGCTGCGGTCGAGATTAGAAACAGTACCTGAACCAATGATCGTGCCTGCACCTAAATGTCTTGTTTTAGCAGCATGTGCAATTAATTGCGGAAAATCAAATGTCATGTCTATTCCTGCATTCGGCTGACCAAATAAATTTTCATTTAAATGTGTGACTAAAGGTAAATGAACTTTTCGTCCATCCCAAGCATCTCCTAATTCATCTGGCGTGACAGCGACAGGGGAAAATGCGGTTGAAGGTTTACTTTGAAAAAAACCAAAACCTTTATTAAGTTCTCCGGGAATTAAATTACGAAGTGAAACGTCGTTAACTAACATCAGTAAACAAATACTATTTTTTGTTTGTGATTCGGTAGATCCCATCGCGATATCTCGTGTAATCACCGCAATTTCAGCTTCAAAGTCTAATCCCCATTCAATATTTGCCAACGGAATATTTTCGTGAGGACCTAAAAAAGTATCCGACCCACCTTGATACATGAGAGGGTCTGTCCAAAAATCTTTAGGTAATTCCGCGCCTCTTGCTTTTCGCACGAGTTCAACGTGATTAACATAGGCGGATCCATCGGCCCATTGATAAGCACGAGGTAACGGTGAATTTAATGATTCCATTCGCAAAGGAAAAGCATCAGCGACTGCATCTTGATTGAGCGCTTCGTAACACTCTTTTAATTTGGCGGCGCTAACTTCCCAATTTTCAATTGCATTTTGTAAAGTATCCGCGATATGTGGAACTGTTACTGCTTTCGTCAAGTCACGATTGACAACAATAAGTTGTCCATCGCGTGAGTTATTTTTTAATGATCCTAATTTCATGTGTTACCCTCTAATACGCCTCGTTTTATTTGATCAAGCTCTATGGATTCGAATAGTGCTTTAAAGTTTCCTTCGCCGAATCCTTCATCGCCTTTTCGTTGAATGATTTCGAAAAAGACGGGTCCTAACATATTTTGTGTGAAAATTTGTAATAATAAAGCCTTTTCAGAATAAGTATTGCCGTCAATCAAAATTCGATTTCTTTTTAATTCGTCCATAGGTTCACCATGATCTGGTAAACGTTTATCAATCAAATCATAATAAGTATCAGGTGTATCTAAAAACTGTAAATCATTCGTGCGTAATACATCGACAGTTTGATAAATATTATCCGTGCCGAGGGCGATATGTTGAATTCCTTCGCCATTAAATAAATGTAAAAACTCTTCAATTTGAGATTTATCATCAGAAGATTCATTAAGAGGAATTCGAATTTTACCGCAAGGGCTTGTGAGCGCGCGACTTTTTAAACCTGTTAATTTACCTTCAATATCAAAATAACGAATTTCACGAAAATTAAAAATTCCTTCATAAAAATTTGCCCAATTATCCATATTTCCACGATATAAATTATGCGTGACATGGTCAATATAGGTCAAGCCAACGGTGTTGTTAAGCGATTCCTTTGTCAATTCATTGAATTGATTGCCATAATTAGGTATGTCATTTTCGTAATCGACAAAATAAATGAGACTGCCACCTACGCCTAAAATGGCTGGAATGCCGTAAAAATTTTCATCGAGGTAGGGTTTTGCATTATTCGCGAGCGCGTGTTCGTATGCCTTTTTAGCATCTTTAACGCGAAAACCCATAGCGCAAGTGGAAGCCCCGTGCGCTTCAGCAAATTGATGCGCTATCGTATTTTTAGTTGTATTAATAATAAATCGGATGTCATTTTGTTGATAAATAATAATGTCAGCTGATCGATGTTTGGTGATAGGAACAAATCCTAAGGATTTAAATTGTGCGTCTAACGTAGAGAAATCTTTGGTGGTAAATTCTAAAAAAGCAAATCCATCGGTACCTGCAGGATTGTAATGTGACATTTGTTATCTCCGCGAGTTTAATGTGTTGATGTCGCGAAACAAGAAATCTGTCATGCCAGCATGTTTTTAGCTGGCATGACATGAGCTTTTCTCAATTTCGCAACAGCTTCTAATGTGTGTCGCAATATATCATGAATGATAAATGAGAAAAAGAGCGTTTGTGTGATTATAAAATGAGTGATGCGCTAAGAATTGGATCTCCTTTTCTCCAATTATTTTCATAAGCTAAAATGCTATCCAACGCAGTCTCATCATGTAACAAAACAAAAGTTTTTAATTGCGTGTATTTGCTTGATTCATTCTGAATATCAACAATAGGAATTTGAACTTCAAGCGCAAGACCTCCGTGTGGTAAGCAATATTGTTCAGTATTAAATTCGAGTTTTTTTGTTAATTCATCGATTTTTTGAGTTTTTTCAACTGTCATACCTTTGCCTTTATAGAGAAATGCAACTAAAATATTTTCTTTAGTTTGTTTTGTAAAAAGCACGGGTATTTGTTTTTCATCCTTAAATTGATAAGCGTATTTTTCTTCAATAATTTCATTTATTCGATCTTGAAGTATCGGAAACCATTGTGGTTGCCATTTCTGGACAAAACCCTTCAGTTCAATGAATGCATCATTTTCTTTTTGAACATCCGTAAAAGGAATGGTGATTCCTACAGTAATGTCAGGTTGCGCTCCATAAAAAAAATTCCAAGAATATTTTGCTGGAACCTCATGATATTCGATATGAAATGGTAAACGGTCTAATAGTTTTGTGAATTCGCTATTTTTATTGGGATCGACATAATATCCAGAATATAGTAATTCTATATAAAGTGAATCTTGCGTATGACCAGTTAAGTTCGTGATTTTCTTTAATTCATCAAGTGTTAATTTTCGTGGCGTAGTGCTTGGTTTAAATTCTTTATCAAATAATTGTAATTGTTCATCTTCTAATTCAATATGCGTCGAGGTATTATTTTTACTGTTAAAATATAAAAGCTGTTGATCCATTCGTACGTAAGCAAATCCAAGTTTGAGATTTTGCGCGGTTAATTCTGCGATAGTAATAATCTCACAAGGATGATTTTTGCTAATTTTAATTTTTTCCATTCCATTTTTTTTAGAAATGGGTTGTTTAAAATCAGGGGTGGAATAGCTGTAAAAATAACTAAACATCAATTATCCTCCTTGTATCCTAATCCTATAATGTATTCAATATTAATCTATGATAAGATGAATTTTTCGTAACCACAAGTGAATTAAAGGATGATGTGTGGATTAAAAAAATTATTTTTCTTTATGATTTTTTTTACATTTGCAGGGAGTGCATTACCCGAGACAAATAATTTTCACGTATTTACCGAAAGGGAATTACCAAATCAAATCGGATCTTTTCGGCACGTGCAGTATTCTCTGGATGATAATATCGATATTTTTGCGACTATTTTTAATGATAAAATGCACGCAAAAATTTTCCGTCAACCAATGTCTAATCAAATAGAATCGAATCAATTGCATGAGATAATAAATCAGGGTGGTTATATTGTTGGAATTAATGGTGGTTTTTATACAAAAACATTTCAACCTGCTGGTTTATTTATTGAAAATGGCACCTTTGTCCATTCTATTGCGCGAAGCAAGTTATTAACCACTTGTGTTCGAATCAATCGTGATAATAAGATTTATCTCGAAAAAAATCGTGAAAATTGCCTTGATGCTAATTTCGCAATGCAAACAGGACCGTTGATTATTGATCAGGGCGAGATAAGTCCCGAAGTTTACCCGCAGGTTAATAAAAAATTAAAGTTAGATTCTTTTTTTAGTAAAAATCGTCGAACCATACTCGCAGAAACTATAGATCATCAAATACTTGCAATCGTCACCACACCTTCGACCTTAATTCAAGTGGCGAATGTTTTAAAAAATTTTCCAGAAAGTTTAGGTGTCAAAAAAATTAAAATGGCACTCGATCTTGATGGAGGCTCATCTACAGGCATGTATGTGCGATTTAATAAAGAACCCTTTTACTTTTTCGAACAACGTCATGTAAAAACATTCGTCTTTTTTTATTAAAGTACTTTTTCTTTTTTCTTTCCGGTTTTTGTTAAATCGAGAATGGTATTTTCTAGTGTCCATTGTGGATTAAAACCGGTTAATTTTTTAAGTTTTGTAATATCTGGTCTTATTTTTTTTATGTCTTCAAAGTTTTTTCCATCAATTTTTTCATGGGGCATATGTCTAATTTCTGAATTAGAATGTAAGGTTCGTTTAATGAGGTAAGCAAGATTATTAATAGAAATTTCCCGATCATTGCCCACATTCACAATTTCACCAATACTTTTAGGATTATTGGCTAATAAATCCAGTGCAATAATGGCATCGCGGACATCACAAAATGACCGTGTTTGTGTACCATCTCCATATATAACGATTGGCTTATCCGAAATCGCTTCTTCTATAAAGCGCGGAACAACCATACCATAACACCCTGTTTGCCTTGGCCCTAACGTATCGAATAAACGAATAACGCTGATTGGCATTTCATGTAAACGATGAAAGTTAAGACTCATGACTTCTATACTGATTTTGCTGAGGGTATAATTACATAATGGATGAGAAAGTGAGTGAATATTTAAATTATCGTCTTCACGTAATAAGGACTTTTGCATAAATCCATAGACGGAAGAGGTTGATGCGATTAACACATGCGCTTTAGATTTTATTTCATGCAATGTATTTAATAGACGTTCCGTTCCATTAATATTGGTAGTAAGCACGCTTGAAGGTTGTTGTAATACGTGAGAAATGCCTACTATTGCGGCCATATGATAAATTCTATCTGCTTTTTCTAGTGATTTTTTTAAATCAGGCCAAGTTAAAATATCAGCTTCATGAAAAGTAAAATTTGGATTATGAAGGAAAGGCTGTAAATTATTGACATTTCCTGTGATAAGATTATCTACCACATGTACCGTGTCACCTTTTTGAAGATGAAATTCAATGATATGTGATCCAATAAAGCCAGCACCACCCGTCACGAAAATATGCATTGGAATCTCCAATATCCCTTAAGACAACCCCTATATTTTCTATATTATCATTAAACAATTAATTGAATATAGGGAGTTTTTTTTGCGTACAACTTTGCCATAGATGGAGTCAATAATGAGTACCTTCGGTACAAAATTTAACCAACCGTTTAAGGAAGTTTTGATGATGGTCGTATTTAATATGGATATTTAATGGTTTATGTGCGATTTTCTAACCATTTTTTCAAAGTGGAGGAGGTGTTTAAATTTTTTGATAAATGTGAATAGAATTGATACCCCAGCTCATCAGCGTCATTCCTTGATATATTATTGAAAAATGATCGCTTACTATTTTTTTTGTAGTGACAATGATTCGACTTCCCGATTTAAGCTTTAATAGTTCTTGTTGGATTTTTTCCCAAGCAGTAAAACTTAAGCAGGTTGCATTAATAAAAATAATATCACCATCCGTGAAATCAATATCAAAAAAATTTTTATTAATGAATTGTATGCGAGAAATTTTTTCTAAAGAAAAAGCATTTGCTTTCGCTTTTAAAATTTTATTATTCGATAGTTCATATAATTTAGGAAGTAACTCAACACCATAGCATTTTGCAATGTCTCCATAAAATGCGGTAGCGAAAACTGCTTTGCCAGCACCTGATCCTAAATCATAAAAAATTTCATGAGCTTGTGGTTTTACCATATCAAGAATAGAAAAAAACGATAAAAATTGTATTTCACCATAGGTAAAAGCATCTTCTTCCATTTTTAATCTTTTTCTTTCTCGATATGAAATAAAACCAGAGGGGGTATTTTTATATAATAATTTTAGTAATTTCTCGGTTTTTTTTAATTGGTCACCACGGGCATGATTATTGAAGTAGTTGTGTAAGTCATTTTTAGCAAAATATGGCTTGATACAATAGCGCCAACACCAAGCGATAAGTATTATTGCGCTTAAACTTATTAATCCGTAGCTATATATCATGGGGATAATAATATCACCATCGACAGCAAGTATTAAGCTTTTTAGCACCATCTTCTAATTTAATGGTATCTTCTTTTAAATGATGTGTTTTTTCTAATAAATCATCTAAATTCTCACCGCGTTCAATCAAAATTTTCAGATTTTCTATCATGACATCTTTTACTTCTTCATTGGTTCTATTTATTTTATCAACGATAAGATCTTCTTTTAACAAGGGGTTATACAGTAAATCTTTCAGTGTAAATCCATATTTAGACTGTTTAAGATAGATATTTGTTATGTTATTTAATATCATAATAATTAGCTTAAGATCTTCTTTATCTTTAATTTTATTTCGACTGACGACTGCTAAAATAATATTAGTATGCTCTAGTCTCTGTAAGAACTGGCATTCAATGACATCATCGTTGTAATAAAGGCGATTGGCTACTAATGAAAGCGCAGACTTCTTTGGCAATAATTTACTTTCAAGATCAGAGAGTTGGGTGGGAGTTTCGGGATTTAAGGTTTCTCTCTGAACAAATATTTTTTCTTTAATTTGGCCGGTAAAAGAATCGTAGGGATAAATACCTAATGCGTATAAATACATAATAAAATCCTTTTTTAAACGGTTGCTTTATTTAAATACTTTCATAATAATACGAAGATTACGAAAATTAATCATGTTGTTTTTCATCTTTTTGTAACACATGAGAATTAGTGGTTAACTATGTTGATTTTTAAACAAATTTTCCTAACATTATTATGTCATTGTTGTTGGCAGTAGCCAACTTTCTTGTTATATTCCTAAACACCTGATTATTTTATCAATTTCCTTTAAGGGTAATGTTATGTGCTCACAAAAGAAAACAAAATCAGTTTGGATGCAACCATTTGTTCTCTATTTTTTAATGATGACCTTAGGTGTGTTTTGCGGGTTATCTCATGTTGATTTTTTACATTCATTTGGGTCGATGATTTCAGATATTTTCATCAAAATTTTCAAATTTATTAGCATGCCAATTATTGCATTATCCATCATTGTCACGATGTCGAGTTATGAAAATAATGATCGTGAAATGTCTCGCGTTTGGCGAAAAACTTTATTTTATACTTTTAGTACCACATTAATCGCGGCCATGGTCAGTTGTTTGCTTTATGTTTTTATACATCCCAAAAATGTGAAATTTAATACGGAAAATATAGACACTGTTGTAAATAATAAAACAACTTATTGGCAACACTTAACATCACTTATTCCAAATAACATATTTTCTCCTTTCATTGAACACCAAGTATTAAGCGTGCTGATGTTAGGAATGTTAATTGGCATTGCCATTCGTTATATTCCAGATCATGATGCTAAAATTGCTGTGAAGCATTTTTTTAAAGGATTTCATGGCATATTTTTTATAATGACGCAGTGGGTCATCACTATTTTACCGTTAGGTGTTTTTGGTTTTATGACAGTGACCGTCATCCAATTACGTAATGGCGTGAATATTCACGGCATTGCAGAATATTTATTAGTGATTGTTGCTGCCAATGTGATTCAAGGTTTTGTGATTTTACCTGCATGGCTTTCTTTTAATAAAATTAAACCTTTTGATACGATGAAAAAAATGATGCCAGCATTAACACTCGCCTTTTTTTCAAAATCATCCGCAGGTACGCTACCAGTCACCATTAATACTGCAGAAACGAAATTAGGCCTTTCGCCTAAAATTAGCCGATTTGTTTTACCATTATGTACAAGTTTGAATATGAACGGATGCGCGGCATTTATTTTTGCAACCGTCATTTTTCTTATGCAGAATAGTGGTGTTGAAATTACGGCATTGACAATGTCGATGTGGGTTATTATTGCAACGATTGCTGCAATAGGAAATGCAGGCGTTCCGATGGGGTGCTTCTTTTTAAGCGCAAGTTTATTGACTAGTATGGATATCCCGATTGTTTTGATGGGAATCATCTTACCTTTTTATACCATTATCGATATGCTTGAGACTTCACTCAATGTTTGGTCCGATTCATGTGTTGCGAAGGTGGTTTCACATGATAATTTGCAGACTTATCCTGAATTGGTATTGAATGAAAGCCAATAAAAAACTAATAAATCTGGCTGAAATCCTAAATTTATGATGAAATAGACATAATCTCACAAGGAAGTGATATTATGTCTCGTCATTCTAATCCTTTAAGTCATACCTTAACCATTCAAATCTCGATTGCTTTAATATTAGGAACCATCGCGGGTTTATTAATTAAAAATCTGCCCATTGATCCTGTCATTCAAAGTTTTATTATTGAAAATATTTTACAAATTGGCGGAAGTCTTTTTATTGATTTAATGAAAATGCTAGTCATTCCAGTGGTTTTTGTATCCCTGGTGTATGGTTGTAGCTCCCTTGGAAATGTGGGTAAACTCGGAAGTATTGGATTAAAAACCTTTGTTTTATATATTTTTACCACGATTCTCGCATTAGTTTTTGCATTATCGATTGCTTCTCTTTTGAATATTGGAACGGGGATTCATATTGAAGTTCCTCATCAATTCAATCCGGGAGCGGCTCCCCCAATCCGCGATGTGATTCGCGATCTGGTGCCAAGTAATCCATTGAAAGCGATGGCAGCAGGTAACATGTTACAAGTGATTGTTTTCTCCTTATTTTTAGGCTCTGCCATTCTCATTTCAGGGACGTACGGAAAAAAAGTTCGTGACATATTTTTTAATTTTAATGAAGTGCTTATGCGATTGGTAACCATTGTCATGAAGTTTTCTCCTTATGGAATTTTTTGTTTACTTGCATCGGTATTTGCAAAGCAAGGATTTGATGTTTTAAAAGAGTTATTACAATATTTCTTAATTGTTTTATTGGTGTTAGTCGTACAGTTATCGTTAACCTATCCATTTTTATTAAAATTTATTGCGCGTTTAAATCCTATTACTTTTTTTCGTAAAATGTTTTCCGCTATGTTATTTGCTTTTAGCGTCTCAAGTAGTAACGCATCCATTCCAATTGTTCTCGAAACGCTTGAAGATAAATTAGGCGTTGATAATTCGGTTGCGTCATTCATCGTGCCATTAGGTGCGACAATTAATATGGATGGCACGGCTATTATGCAGGGAGTTGCAACCGTTTTTATTGCAAATGCCTATCATATTGATATTGGGTTGAGTGGTTATATTACAGTAGTTTTAATGGCGACACTTGCATCGATTGGTACCGCAGGTGTACCAAGTGTTGGATTAATTACACTAGGAATGGTGTTACAACAAGTTGGATTACCGCTCGAAGGAATTGCATTAATTATTGGTGTCGATCGTTTATTAGATATGGCACGTACCGCGGTAAATGTAACAGGAGATGCCGTTGTCGCATGTGTTGTTGCAAAAAATGAAAAATTATTAGATCAACAAATTTATAATTCAAAAAATTTATGATTTAAATTCCAATCGCACATTGCGTTAAAAGTTCAGATAAAATTTCTTTTTTAATTTGGTTAACTGCGTGGTATTTTTCGAAATAGACGGCTTTGGTAATAGCAGTTTCCAGATCAGAATCAATTGGTGTATTTGCAAAATACATAAGACGCATCGGTAATGCAGAGTGACCCGAAATGGGTGGTTGGAAAAATATTTTTTTAAAAACGAGCGCACCTTTTCTTTTATAAAATTGCATGCGACGTTGTTTCATTAATTTTTCTGTATGATTAGATTCCGCATCCGGATTCTCAACTTCCCATACTAATCCCAAATAATGTTGACTATATTCTTTTACAAAGTTTTCACTTGCAATCGTGAGATATAAAAATAAATCACTACCAAGTGAACGATTACGATGAGAATTCGAAATTGCAAAATAATTTAATAAAGCAAAAGGAAGTGAATGCATGGGTTGAATAACACTAATAGCGATGGTTTCTTTATTTTCTGCATAACAACCAATTTTAATAATATTTTTTTCTAATGCATAATAAAGTAATTCTCGCGGTTCACGCTCTGAAGGTGGAAAAGAATTTTCATAAATGTTCCACCACGAAATATCACTTTGTAATTCTTGCTGAGATAACCAATGAAATGTTTTCATAAACGTGCATCCATCAAATAGATTTTTGCAGTTTTTTATTCTTATATAGATATTATATCAAATCCAATAAGCTCCACACAGTATTGCAAAGTGCATTGATTTGTGATTTTCTCTAATGTAAAATATTTCAACGATTTTTAGAAAAGGACAGGATTGTGAAAAAATATCAACTTTTCATCAATGGTAAATGGCAAAATCCTGACAATAATGAATGGTATGAATCCTTTAATCCCTATACGAACGAACCTTGGGCATTAATTCCAAAAAGTAACTCAAAAGATGTTGACCATGCGTGTATCGCTGCAAATGATGCATTTAAAGTATGGTCGTCTATGCATCCTAGCGCACGCGCTGCCATTTTAAGAAAATTAGGCGATAAACTTGCCGAAAAATCTGCATATCTTGCTGAAATAGAAACAAAAGATAATGGAAAATTATATGCAGAAACTTCTTCACAAACAAAATATCTTCCACAGTATTTTTATTTTTATGCAGGCCTTGGCGAAACTATCATGGGAAATATGGTGAATGTGGATAAGCCAAATCATATTGCTTACACGCAATATGAACCCTTAGGTGTCGTTGTTACGATTACTGCATGGAATTCTCCATTAATGTTAGTCACGTGGAAAATTGCACCCGCCTTGGCTGCAGGTAATACCGTTGTGATTAAACCTTCAGAATTTACTTCAGCAACTGCGTTTGAATTGGCAAAAATTGTAGAGGAGGTGGGATTTCCTCCTGGGGTGATTAATGTCGTTTCGGGTTTTGGCGCAGATATTGGAAATGCACTTATTTCCCATCCAAAAGTTGCCAAAATTTCATTTACCGGTGGAACGAAAACGGGCACGATGATTTATTCGGAAGCCGCAAAACACATAAAAAAAGTATCTGTAGAATTAGGCGGTAAATCCCCTAATATTGTTTTTAATGATGCTAATATTGATAATGCAGTCAAAGGCGCGATATCTGGTATTTTTGCTGCATCGGGCCAAACCTGTATTGCGGGATCACGATTATTATTAGAAGAAAATATTCATGATGAATTTGTTGAAAAACTCGTAAATTTCGCCAAAACCGCAAAGCTCGGTAACCCAATGAATGCGGATACGCAAGTAGGTCCAGTCACGACACCTGCACAATTTCAGAAAATTCTTGATTATATTGATATTGCAAAAAATGAAGGAGCGACATGCGTCTTGGGAGGAAAATCCGTGAGTCTGGACAATTGCCCTTGGTTTATTGAGCCTACCATTTTTACAAATGTCAAAAATAACATGCGTATTGCGCAAGAAGAAGTTTTTGGTCCCGTACTCGCTGTCATCAAATTTAAAGGTATGGATGAAGCCATTGAGATTGCCAATGATATTCCATTTGGACTTGCTGCAGGTGTTTGGACGGAAGATATTAAAAAAGCATTGCAAGTTCCTAAACAAATTAAAGCAGGGACGGTGTGGGTGAACACTTATCGCATGGTAAGTTATCTTTTACCTTTTGGTGGTTATAAACAATCAGGTATTGGTCGTGAGAATGGCATGAATGTTATCTACGATTATTTACAGGAAAAAAGTGTATTTATCAGTACTGAAGAAAGTACAGCAAATCCTTTTGTTATGAAATAACGTTTAACGTGAGGAGTATATGGAAAATAACTATTCATTAAAATGGTTCGCATTTATCGGAATCGCGTTAGTTACCTTCGCATGTTATTTAGATTATACCGTTGTCAATATCGCGCTACCTACGATTCAACGAGAATTAAATGTTACCATCACCTCCTTACAATGGATCATGAACATTTATTTTTTAGCGCTTTGTGTTCTTGCGACGATTATGGGACGTTGTGGTGATTTGTACGGACGACGCAAGCTTTTTTATGTCGGCACGGGAATATTTGGAATTGCTTCATTAATTGCGGGATTTGCGCCTAATATCGAATGCATTATTTTCGGAAGATTATTGCAAGGGGTAGGGGCGGCGCTTGTATTGCCTTTAGGGGCTTCAATGTTGCCGGGGATATTTCCACCGAATCAAGCTGCAAAATCCATCGCGTGGTTAGGAAGTTTAGGCGGTATTGCACTTGCACTGGGTCCTGTGATGGGCGGCTATATTGTATCGTATTGGGGATGGCGCTGGATTTTCTTTATTAATATTCCGATTGTGATTTTAGGATATTTATTTTGTTTGAAATCCGTCAAGGAATCTTTAGTAACGCTTAAAAATCGAGATCTTGATTTTACTGGTATGTTTCTTCTGATGTTAACGATGGGTGGGTTGGTCCTTGGTTTAATTCGTGCAGAAACGCATGGATGGTCAAATGTTTTGACTTTAACATTTTTAAGTGTAGGCGTTATCTCGAGTATTATCTTGTTTAAAGTTGAAAATAAAAAAGAAAATTCCCTTATCGATTTTGCAGATTTTTCTAAACTATTATTTTATTGTGGCGCGATGATGTGTATGCTCGCAGGTGTGATGAGTGCATGTTCATTATTTTTTGATCCAATTTATTTACAAGTGATTTTGGGTCAAACACCGGAATATTCAGGATTTGTTTTATTTGTCATTCCAGTCGCTGTTTTTTTCGTTGCTTTTATTGTTGGGTGGTTAATTCATTTAATTGGGATTATTCCGACTATTATTATTGGCATGAGTCTCTCGGTTTTAGCGGGACTATCTCAAATCTTTTTCAGTCATTACACACCTTTATGGTATATCGTTATTTCCTTTATTTTCTTAGGGGGAATGTGGGCGATAGGAAATACAGCTTCGATTATTGCGGGCCAGTCTGCTGTTCCAAGTGATAGAGCAAGTGCTGCGACTGGTACCATTGTCACTATGTTTAATATTGGGGGATCATTGGGATTGGCCATCGCGGTTGTTATATATCATTGGAGGAGCAATCACTTTTTGGGAGAATTCGTCGGCCAACAAAATATTGCAAATGAAGATTTGCAGCATTTGCAACAATCGCTTGAAAATCCGACGCATGCTTTACAATCTTCTATGTCAGACGCTATTCATGATTTATTTAATGCGGCATTTATACACGGATTTACGGGTGTGATGTGGTTCTTGTTTTTGCTTTCTGCAATTATTTTATCGAGTGTTTTAATATGGAAAATGAAAGAGAAAAAAATATAATTTAATAATGCGCGAATGATTCTTTGCAAATAAGAAAATATATTCTAATATAAAAAAGTTTTATTGGAATAATTAAAAGGGATATAAAGTATGCCAGATTTAGCATTAAATTATTTGCATAGAAATTCATATAATGATAGCGAAGCGTGTGTTTTCATTCATCCTTCAAAAGAAGGTTCCCCTGTTGATCATAAAGGCAATGCAATCACTGAAGATTGCGATGAATATATTGAGTATTTAAAAATTAAAGTCCTGCCACTCCTTAATCAACATCTTAATCATTATCGAGCAAAAGATGTTGGATTAAACGATCAAGGGAACCATCACCCCTGCTTTTTTGTTTATCGTCATGATGGAAAGGCGTTAAGTGATTTGGATATCACTAATCTTCAGAACGAAGTAAAGCAAGCAATTAATAAAATAAACGAAAAACCGGGTTTATTTTCCAAAAAGAAAAAGGAACCAAAAAAGGAAGGAAAGATAAACAGGGAAGAAAAGAAATCAATATTAAAATCCAATACTCGTTATAGCGGATAATAATTGTTCGATGTGTAAATGGAAGCTTTGTCATCCTGAGCGTACGCGAAGGATCATTATCCAATTATAATTCATTGAAATGATAAACATGATGTGACGAATGTTAGCTGATCCTTCGCGTACGCTCAGGATGACAAAGCTTCAATATTATGTATGCAGTAAGGAACGACAAAAAAGGGATTTAGATGAATAAAAATATTAATTGGGGAATTTTAGGTACGAGTTATATTTCTGAAGTGATGGCGAATGCTATTCATAAATCTGCAACGAGCCAATTGTTAGGAATTGGAAGTAGATCTATTGCAACCGCCAAAAATTTTTCTCAACAATTTTCAATCCCAAAAATTTACGAAAATTACCAAGATTTATTAAATGACGATGGTATTGATGCTGTTTATATCGGTTTACCCAATCATTTACATAAAGAATGGATACTTCGTGGTTTAGAGGCAGGCAAACATATTTTATGCGAAAAACCCTTCGTAATTAGCATTTCCGACGCGCGTGAAGTCATCTCTCACGTCCGAAAATCAAATCTATTTTGCGTAGAAGCTTTGATGTATCAATTCCATCCCTATGCCGAAAAAATAAAAGAAATCATTCAAAATAAAATAATAGGAGAAGTGAAATTATATAATGCGACTTATACTGCGCACATCGCTGATATTGCAAATCCTGTCGCGGGTGGAAGTATTCGCAATTTAGGCTGTTATCCCATCTCTCTCGTCCGATTACTTGCAGATAAAGAACCTATTGAAATACAAGGCACAGGACGATTCAATCATGGTAATAATACTGATAATCAGGCGAGTGTGATATTGAAGTTTGCTGATGATAGCGTTGGCGTCGTTTCAACTGCAGATGATATCAAAATGGCTTGGCAATTTGATGTGTACGGGACAAAAGGGGTTCTCAAAGTGGTTTCTAACCCTTGGTTTCCCAGTGATGAAGATAATACGTTTCATATTTATTTAAATAATGAAACTTCTCCAATAGAAATTAATGTAAAGTCAGAGAAATCGCTTTACACTTATCAAATTGATTTCGTTAATTCGAGAATAATAAATAAAGATGTAGAAAGCTTTAGTGAAAAATCATTAATGCATAGCCTCGGTAATACCGTTGTTTTAGAGACATGGCTGCAGCAAGTAAAAAGTAAAACTAAACAACCCGAATATGCTGTCTAAACAGGAAAGAAGATTCTTAATGGAAGCAAGATATATTGTAGAAATTATTACAGACAAAAAGTTGGAATCCAGTGAAAAAGCAGAACTTGTGAAGGAATATGTTAAAAATCTTTCTGATCCAAAAATCCTTGACGTTGTTTATGACAAAGATACCGCGCTTACTGCGGCTGTACATGGAAATTATCCAGAATGCGTTCAAATACTGATTGATGCAAAAGCAGATGTCGATGCTAAACCAAAGGAATGCATGTTATCCCCATTGCATTGGGCTGCGTATGAAGGTTATTCAGATTGTTTAAAATTATTAATCGAAGCAAAAGCAAATGTGAATACACTAAATATGCATGGAAACACAGCACTTGGTTTTGCCGCAGGTTTAATTGCAAAATCCAGCAATCAACAAAGTGAATGCGTGCGTTTGCTGTTAATTGCCGGCGCTGAACTTAATTTAGAATCTTATAGTGATTCTGATGTGCGAACTTTGTATAAGATCCTTATAGAAGATAATAATAATTTGGGAAAAAAACCCGCTTTTGAGGCATTGCTACGCATTAATGAAAAAGTAAAGATTAAAGAAATGAATAGAAATACAAATTCAATGATGTTTATGAGTAAAGCACTACGAAATGATGAAATAGAAATCATAAATAAAATCTTAGGAAAACAATCCCCTGAAATTCAATATGTCTCGCTGAGACTTTTTACAAATGAGCAAAAGAGTGAAGATAATAATGAAAAAGGTGTAAGCGGTAAGTGTTTAGTGATGTGAGATAATGAGTATTGTAAAGTCGGAAAATAATTCATAAATAGGAATTTTATACAGATATATCAATAACTTAATAGTTCTAGCAGAATCTTCATTTTTGATTATAATTTATACATATAGTGAATTAATGAGGAAATATTTATGAAAAAAATCATTTTTATTATTCTATTTACCATGATGATGGGAATAAGTAATTTGGGCTACGCGGCGTGTATAGATGAAAGTAAAGATCCTAGCAATTGTAACCACCAACCGATTTGAAAAAGATGTAAAATTAGCCCGTAAACGAGGAAAAGACCTTTCCAAATTGCGTACTGTCATGACTCTTTTATTGGAAGGACAAAAACTTCCTCATAAGTATTTTGACCATTGGCTAACAGGTAATTATAACGATCGCCGCGAATGCCATATTGGACCAGATTGGTTGCTAATTTACAAACCTGAATCAAAAGAGATTATTTTTGAAAGGACAGGAACACATTCCGATTCCGATTTGTTTAAATAACATTTCCTATTGAACTTGTAGTTGTATCTCATTTGGGATACAATTATTTAAGAGGTGATAATTATGAGCAAAGCAGCATTTATCAGGGCACGTGTGGAGCCTAAATTAAAACTAATCGCAGAGCATGTTTTGAGTGAACTTGGCATTACACCAACGCAGGCTATAACAATGTTATACACCCGCATTGCGCGTGAGCATGAATGGCCATTAGAGTTAAAAATTCCAAACGCAAAAACTGCTCGTGCAATTAGAGAGGCAAGGAAAGGAAAGGGTATAAACGTTTGTAAAGATGTGGACGATTTATTTAAAGAATTGGAAAAGTAATGTTAACTCCTGGATATAAAACTAGTTTTAAAAAGGATTTAAAACTTATAAAGAAAAGAGGAAAAGATATTAAAAAATTATATAATATTATCTCTGATTTAATTGACCAAAAACCATTAGCAAAAAAACATGTAGATCATCCGTTAAAGAGTGAATATAGTGACTGCAGAGAGTGTCATATCGAACCCGATTGGCTCCTTATATATCTCATAAAAGGCAATAGCATTACATTTATCCGAACAGGAACACATTCCGATTTGTTTAAATAACATTTCCTATTGAATACGAATTGGTTGGGTAACCAAGTTTTATTAATTGAAAAAACATTTGAATTATTTTATCTTAGGATCGAATTTAAAATTAAAGATTAGGGAATATACAATCAAAGGAATAATACATGCAAAGAATAGAAAAACGTTCTGAACCCGTACGAGAAGAATGGACAAAGTATTTTGTTAACGGCATTGAATGTAAGCGAAATGATATCCACCAAATTATTCTAGATAATAAATTTTATGGTACGGTTAAGCTAGTTAAGAAATATCACTTCAAGCTCCATGAAGAGAAGATGGTGGAAAATAAAAAGGAAGACCGGGATGGCTCCTCCTATACTTTCACTAGTCATCGCGTAGCATCAAAACATGATGAGTCCAATAATAAGGGCGCAAGTTTCAGCTTAGATATCGATAAGTTTGTAGCGAAGATAAACCCTACGAGTGATGAATTTAAATTACTCACTGACAAGATGACTAATACACTCGACATGTTTTATGAAGCCTCGTTCGACTATAATAAATATTGGCAAAATCTTCGTATTACACTTCAGAGTTGCGTACGATTTTTGCTCGAGAATATAGGCGAGCACAAACTACCGTATGACGATATCTTGCATGAATTCTCAATAGAATTATTTGCTTTTTTATTTGATATGATGGCTTTTGGTATGTCAAAGGCAAATGATAAGAATATCTCTGATGATAAGAATATCTCTTACAAAGTGGAGCTACCTAGTTTAGAATTTGATACGTCTACCATCAAAGAAAGCTGGAGTGATACTTGGACGAATAGCAAGAAGTCGCAATTTGTCGAGGAATATTTATCTGTTATGTTAAAACAAACTGATGTGATTCACCAACTTTGGGTTAAGCATGATTTATTTGACAGTAAATTATCTAGAGATTACCTCGAAAGTAAATTCGATAATTTTAAAAATTTTATTAAATCCATGCAAGATAAGAAAACTGCACATGATGTATCTTTGCGAATAAACGGTCAAATAGTTACGCCCAAACCAATCTCCACCACATACAATTCTAGAATGTGGCAACAACAGCCACAAGAAATAGAAGTTGATTTAACCAAAGGGGATAAACATCGAAATCCTCATAAAAAG